>JAAFHZ010000055.1 GCA_013297675.1 Synechococcales cyanobacterium bin59.metabat.ball.084
GGACTCGGTAATCTCTATTAAGCCCACAATTCCCGGCGGGTTGGTGTTGGAGTGATAAAAGAAAGCCCGATCGCCTACCTGCATCGACTTTAAAAAATTCCTGGCCTGATAATTTCTCACCCCATCCCAGAGGGTGGTTTGCTCCCGCTGCAATCGATCGATCCCAAACACCTCCGGCTCAGACTTCATTAACCAATAACTCATATATCTAACAAGCCTCGTTCTTTGGTCTTGGGGTTAAAGCGGATCTCGGTTTGCAAACCCCGCGCCTGCAATTTTTCCATAATCGTGGCCTCTACTCGCCTTGCTACTTGTTTAAGCAGCTTACTCTGGGCGATTTCTTCCATTTCTGGGAATTGGGCAGCTTCTTCCGCAGTCATCGCATACCGACAATCGATCGACTCTTGCCAATCCTGGGCAGCCTCGCCATTTCCTGGTGGATTCTGCCCCGTAGTCCAAGCTGCCACAATTTCTTCTAAGACGGTGCGGTTAGGCTTATCGATCAAATGAATCTTCACCCACTGACAAGCTTGGGGCTGGCGCACCAAATGCTGCTTGAGGCTAATGAAAATATCTCGTGAATAGCCCACAAATTGGAGATTTTTGTCAGCATCAAAAATCGCAAAAACCCCCACCTGACGAGGTGGGAAAATGGGAATCAGCCCCTGATCATCAATGTATGGGATGTAAGGCAGGTCAGCAATTTCTGGCATGTTTAGTTTAGTATCTAAAATTCTATCGCTGTACTCTGCAACATCTCTATTGCCGAACAGCGATCTAGAATCATCGTAGCCGTGTCGTTGCGCACAAAGCCCAAACGTTCATAGAAATTTTGCTGGTGGCTGGTAGTTAAGTAAACCCTTTCTACTCTCGCTAGCTTGGGATGATGAATCAAGGTATCTACTAACCGCCTACCCAGACCCAAACCGCGATAATGTTCATCGATCACCACATCCCAAATCATCGCTCGGTAGATGCCATCAGAGGTCGATCGGGCAAAGCCAATCAGTTTTTGGTCGTCCCACATGGAAATTGTGGGTTCACTGTGCTCAACCATGATCTGCAAATCGGCGATCGATCGGCCTTTTGCCCAAAAGGCATGAGCGTTAAACAGTGCTTGCAACTGTTGCAGGTCTATATCCTGCTTGCGATCATGAAACTCGATTGGCCGCTCAGTCATTGCTCTAAATGGTTGGGGTAATTTAGTAAGAAGTGCCATTGTAATGGCTGTGAGTATAGATTGCCCAGCTTAGATCAATGAATGACAAAGAAGTAGCTGAAACCATAATTTTTGCTTGCTATTCAATCAACTTTAGCCAGGATCAATACCCAATTCTCGCAGTTTTGCTTTGAGTTGCTCAACTTCTTGTTGAGCCAAAACCGATTCCTGCTTGGCAATTGCTGATTCCTGCTTGGCCATATTCGATTCCTGCTTGGCCATATTCGATTCCTGCTCTGCCAATGCTGCTGCTGCACTTGCTCGTATTGCTGCTTCACTTGCTCGTGTTGCTATTTCATTTGCCCGTGTGGCCGCTTCACCGGCCTGCACAGCAGATTCTTGGGGAGTGGGAACCAATTCTCCATTGGGCTTAAAGAAGCGTAGTTGACCGTCTAGAATTGCCAAATATAGCTCTAGTGACTCACTCCATTTGCCTTGCGGTTGATTAGGTATTTCTTGGTAACGATTGCCGATGAGTCGCAAGCCGACAAATTCTAGAGATTCAGGGTCGAACCAAAAATATTCTGGTGTGCGAAAGCGATCTTGGTAGAGCTGTCTTTTATCGGTGCGGTCTACGTTTGCCGTTGATTCTGACAATAGCTCAATGATGATATCTGGGTACTTGCCGTCTTCTTCCCACACTACCCATGAGCGTCGAGGTTGGCGTTGGGTGTTTTTAACTAAGAAAAAGTCCGGGCCGCGAAAGTCCCGATTTTTAAGCTGTTGGCGACTAAAATAAACAGTTAGGTTGGCTCCGATGAAAAAATCATCTCGATCTCGCCACAGCCATTCTAGGCAGCTTACTAATAGCATTGCTTGCAAATAGTGCAGACTACTTTCCATTTCGGGCTCGTCACTAGCCAACAGGTTGCTGTCGGGTAATAGGTTAGCAAATTCTTGAGAAGAAATAGTTGGCATAATGTTTAGGTACCAAGTACACAGTCTTCGATATAGCCGATGAGTAGAAACCTTCTATACTGATTTTAGCTTAAATTGAATTATTGGCTCCTCTAGAATTTCCATAAAGCCATCCACACACAGTATCTAGATAGTTGGGAGTATAGAGTGATACAAAAAACGTAATGTATGTTGTTTTTTGATTAGAAAAGTATTTTTTGCTCAAGTTGAACTAGATATAGACAACTCCACTAAGTGCCGCAATCCACCAAACCGTGAGATAACATGAGGTAGTACATCGGTGGGAGAGAGAGAATTATGGCTAAAAGTACCGCAATAGCAGCAGCATTACTAGCAACAACAACGGTAGCGGGTGCCGGTGTATATTACCACCTGCAAACCAAAGACCCCGGCGATCGACCAGAACAACTAGCCCTCGCAGTACCCGAACAAGCCTATGCAGTGGGCTACCTCGCCACCGATCCTAAAGTTTGGAGCAAACTAGATCGCTTCGGCAACCCCGCCGCCAAACAAGTCATCGATCGATCAATCCAGCAAATACAAAAAGAAACTGTTGGTGATATTGACTTTGCCCAAGATGTGCAGCCCTGGTTAGGCAACATCATGCTCGCTTCTTTTGCCAACGATAAAACCAAAGAAAAACCCACAGTTTTAGCCATCAGCAAAGTCAAAGACAAACTCAGCGCCTTCAATTTTTTGAATAAGCTCAAAAACAAAAGCAAAGACCCCACTACCGAAAGCGACTACAAAGGAGCCAAAATTTGGTCAGTCAGCGGTAGCAAGCCTTTTCATGTAGCCTATTCCGACGACTGGCTAGTAGGTTCTGCCGATCGAGCAACCGTCGAAAAGTCGATCGACACCCTCAAAGGCGCAGCATCTTTCAGCCAAAAAAACGGCAACGAGTTCTTCGCCAGCGGTCGCCTCAACCTGCCTAACCCGATCGCTTCAGTCTATATCGACTTTCCGCGCATGGCCGCCGCAGTCAACACCAGCAAGCTAGACAGTAATCAGGTGGCTAAACTAGTCAAAGCACAGTCTTTTGTAGCAGGCATGGGCATCGATGACCAAGGACTTCGTGCTAAGGCCATTACCCAAATGAACGGCAACAGCCTCAAGCTACCCGCTACCAACGGCAAAGTTCTCACCAACTTTCCCCCAGATAGCTTGCTAGTCCTCAACGGCTCTGGCATCAAAAACATCTGGGATGAAACCGTCAAACAGTCGGCCAACGAACCCAAAACCATGGAGGCGATCGAAAACTTACGCAGCTCCTTCCGTGCTCAAACCAAACTTGATCTAGATAAAGATGTGTTTAGCTGGTTAGGCGGTGAATACGCGATCGGCATCTTCCCGCAAAAAGAAGGTTTGTTGGGCAGCTTCACTGGTCTGGGCATTACTGCTGTGATAGAAGGTAACGAATCCCAAGCTAACGAAAAATCTTTAGATTCGATGGTTAAAGGCATCGGTGCAGGCAAAGTAGTGATCAAGCCCCGGCAATCTACCGATGGTAAAACTATTAACGATATCGCTAGTCCCTTTGGCGTTGGCAGCCTTTTGAGCTATGGATCGATCGACGACAAAACGGTTTTCTTATCTACCAAAAATACTACAACTACCGAGCCGCTTAGCAAAGGTGCCGATTTTCAAAAAATAGTTGCTACTCTACCCGCCAGTGACCAAGGACTGACCTACATCAACTTTCGCCAATTAGCCGCTGCCTTACAGGATGATACTCTGAAAAAGTATTTCCCCAGTATGCCGCCAGAATACTTCAGTTTGCTCAAGGCGATCGAAGGCATGGCTATTGGCAGCAAACTAGATGGAGATACTTACCGCACAGAAGGAGTCTTGATGCTGGCTCCGGCTAATTCACAATCTGCTGCGGCCAAGACTGATAACAAGCCAGAAACTACGCCTCAGGCTCCTGCTGGCCAGTGAGACTATAGGGGCGAACCTGAGTAATGCGTACCGGTACAGTCCGTCCCTGCAACTCGCTGATTTCGCCCGCAAAGAAAGTTAACCGATTGCCCCGAGTTCTACCCAGCACCTGGCTGGGGTTCTTGGGGTTTTGGGCTTCTACTAAAATCTCTTCGACTCGGTTTAAATAGCGCTGCGATCGCTGTTCGGCAATGGCTCGACCCAGTTCATTTACTTCGCGCAGTCGCTCTACTTTCACTTCTTCGCTGAGCTGATCTGGCCAAGTTGCCGCCGGAGTGCCGGGGCGCGGCGAATAAGCTGCCGTATTCACCAGATCAAAGCCCACGTCTGCAATTAGCTTTAAAGTATCTCTAAACTGAGCATCAGTTTCACCCGGAAAAGCCACTATAACATCGGTACCCAAAGTGGCATCGGGGAGTTGGTGACGAATGGCATCAATAATGCGCCGGTATTTTTCGTGACTATAGCCCCGCGACATCGCTTTCAGAATGTCGTTATTGCCAGATTGAAAGGGAATATGAAAATGCTCACAGACTTTAGGCAGTTCAGCGCAGGCCGTAATTAATCGATCGGTGAAGTAGCGAGGATGACTGGTCGCGAACCGGAATCGATCGACTCCCTCCGCGTCATGAATGTGATACAGCAGATCGGTGAGGGTATGGAGATTTTGGCCATTGGCTTTAGTGCCGGGTAAATCACGACCATAGGCATCAATATTTTGACCCAGCAAAGTGACTTCTTTGTAGCCCTGTTTTCCGAGTGCGGTGATCTCCGATCGAATGGCATCAGGAGTGCGGGACTGTTCCACGCCCCGCACTCCCGGCACTACACAATAGGTACAGCGTTCGTTGCAGCCATAAATTACATTCACCCAAGCGCTCACCATGCTATCCCGGCGGGGCTTGGTGATATCTTCTAAAATCTCGATTTGCTCGGTGGCGACTACTTGTTGACCATTGAAAACTTGCTGTAACAGTTCATCGATGCGGTTGGCATGTTGTGGGCCCATTACTAGGTCGATTTCTGGCACTCGTCGCAGCAGGGCTTCGCCTTCTTGCTGGGCTAGACAACCGGATACAATCAAGGTCAGGTTGGGGTCTTGACGTTTGCGTTCGACTTGTCTACCCAGGTAGGAGTAGACTTTTTGTTCGGCGCTATCTCTGATGGTGCAGGTGTTGTAAACAATGAGGTCGGAGGTTAAAGGATCGTCGCACCAGTTGAAGCCCATAGATTCCAAGATGCCGCCCATGCGCTCGGAGTCGGCTTTGTTCATTTGGCAGCCGAAGGTAGTGATGTGGTAGCGGCGGGAGGGAAGCATGGTGTTGGTCAATGTGGTTCTGTTAATTATAGAGGCTTGCTTACTATATTAAAAACCAGTGTGGATCTGGGGGGTTCGTCCCCCCAGATCCCAAAATCAACCTAGGCCGGTGTTTTCACTTTTATTCTGGGGACTACAAAATAATCACCCCGATCGTCCACCCCAATTTGTCCCAGCGATTCATCCCCAGTAATCAGCCTTGCACCGCGCTTCCGAGTGAAGTAGCTCCAGGTCCACTGAATGAACACTACCAACTTATTATCAAACTCAATTAAATAATAGATATGCACAAAGACCCAAATCAACCAGGCAAAGAACCCCGATAATTTCACCTTGCCGATATCAGCCACCGCCGAATGACGACCAATCACCGACAAACTGCCAGCGTCATTGTACTCAAAAGCTGGCAAGCTGCCACCAACTAATCTTTTACTGATCAAATCTGCCACATACTTACCTTCTTGAGTGGCAACCGGTGCCACGCCAGCTAACGAAGCACCGTCAGGCTTGCGGAAATTGGCCAAGTCACCAATCACAAAGATATCTGGATAATTCTTAATGCTTAGATCTGACTCCACCATTACTCTACCCACCCGATCGAGTTCTACCCCGGTATGGTCGGCCAAAATTTTACCTACAGGCGAAGCTTTTACCCCGGCTGCCCACAAAATAGTCCGAGCGGGCAATGTTTCAATTTGATCACCCTGACGAATGGTGACAACGTGATCGGCAATATTAGTAACCAGAGCTTTGGTCTGTACTTTTACACCTAATTTCACTAAAGATTCTTCTGCTTTCGCCGATAAATCTGGAGAATAGGGAGGCAGCACCCGATCGAGTCCTTCTACTAGTACAACCTTGGCCTCGGCGGTATCAATGCTGCGAAAATCTTTCTTGAGCGTGCTGTAAGCCAACTCGGCGATCGCTCCAGCCAACTCTACGCCAGTTGGTCCACCGCCTACCACCACAAAGGTCAGCCAAGCCCGCCGCTTTTCGATATCATCTTCTTTTTCGGCAGCCTCAAAAGCCATAAAAATCCGTCGCCGCATTTCCAAGGCATCTTCAACGGTCTTTAAGCCTGGAGCAGTCTCTGCCCACTGGTCGTTACCGAAGTAGTGGTGGCTAACTCCGGTGGCTACGATTAAGCTGTCGTAGGTGATTTCGCTTTTGCTCAAAGAAATTTTCTTTTGCACTGGATCAATGTCTTTGACTTGACCCATCAGCACCTTGACATTTCGTTGCTTGTTCAGGATCGATCGCAGCGGTGACGAGATATCTGCTGGGGACAAGCCGCCGGTGGCCACTTGGTATAACAGAGGCTGAAAGAGGTGAAAATTTCGTTTGTCGATTAATGTAACCCGCACACCATCAACATTACCCAGAGACATTGCCGCATGAAGTCCACCAAAACCCCCGCCAACAATAACGACGTGGTGGGACGATTTTATTGCAACTTCATTGGTCATAATGTTTTTTCCTCAGATAAATTTAGATAAATCTTGTATGAAATCTTGGACAGGTGCTACCCTCAAATCACAGTTTTCCCGAAAATACAACCAAATTGATGAGAGCAAAGCAGATAGAACAAGTATTTATACTTATCATAAGATATCTTAACAAAAATACAAGTTTTTTTATCGACTCAGGATCTGCTCAATTGCCCCATTAGCCTGACTCTCGTAGCTACCGCCAAATAAATTATAGTGATTTAGTAAATGGTATAGGTTATAGACTACCTTGCGCTGCTCATAGCCTGCTGTCAGCGGATATACCGATTCGTAACCCGTATAAAAAGCCCGAGGAAAACCACCAAATAGCTCAGTCATTGCCAAATCTACTTCTCGATCGCCCCAGTAAGTCGCCGGGTCAAAAATCACCGGCACCCCAGCAGCAGTAAAGCCCGCATTGCCACTCCACAAATCACCGTGGACGATCGAGGGCTGGGGCTGATGATTTAAAATCTCTGGCAATTTCAACCAGAGTTTCTGTTTGCCCGGAAACTGGCCTCCTTTAGAGACAGCAAGCTGTAATTGATAACCTAAACGCTGGGTCATAAAAAAATCAACCCAGCTATTATTCCACAGATTCATTTGGGGCGTGGAGCCGATCGTGTTGTTGCGATGCCAGCCGAAACGATTTCCAGGATTAAATCGATGCAGCGCTGCTAACTCTGCCCCCAGTTTTTCCCAAGACTGCGTAGATCTCCCAGCTAAGTCTAAGTAACTCAGTGCTAGGTAAGCGTGCTGGTCGGTCACACCGGTACAGATCACCGCAGGCACAGTAATTGTCTGAGTGGCAGCTATTTCGATCAATCCAGCCGCTTCGGCGGCAAACATGGCAGAGGTTTCGGGACGATTAAGCTTCACAAAATACTGTTGTTGACCATCGCTGACCAGGTAAGCTTGATTGATACAGCCACCGTTGATCGATCGAAATTCCGTAGGTGCAAACGGGCGATCGATGCATTAATCTCTTGAATTATAGATTTCCACATAAGATTATTGATTGCTGCCATTTTTCAAATCTCTTAGTTAATTTTGACATGATAGCTTTTAGAATTGGGGAGCAGTATCAATAATGGGCAGTACAAAAAATGTATGCAGTTGTTTCTGCCGAACGCACCCAAATCCCGATCGGCTCAGTTATGCGCATTCCCGGCTCCTGGGAAGACTATTGCGAACTACGCGACAGTCGGGGTAATGGCTCAATTCCTCGGATCAAGTATCAGAACGGAGAGGTTTTACTGATGAGCCCTTTACAAAGTGCCCGAAGTATGGCTGTTGAAAAAAAATCGGCTGAGCATTTATTTGTTCAATACTGATAAATATGAAATTAGTAACCAGAGTCTTTGCTTTCCAGATATTCCGCTGCAAGACATCATCGATCGATGTTTTGCTATTGCCAAAGAGCAAGGAACCGGAATGGCCATCAGTCAGCTACGCCAATCTTTGAGTTGAAAAACCGCTTTGGTTTTGATAGTTTCTGGGCTTGCATCCAGAGCGATCGACAGGTAGAATGAAAGACTGTGCTCAAACACCCTAGTAGAAATTATGGCAGCTCCTAAGAAGAAAACCTCTAAGTCAAAGCGCGACAGTCGCAAGGCAACCTGGGTCCGCAAAGCTGCTGTGCAAGCAGAACGCGCCCTGTCTTTAGGCAAAGCAGTACTGAGTGGTAAATCCACTAGCTTCGTCTACATCGCTAAGACCGACGACGAAGACGAAGAGTAACCACAGGCAGCAATGTCTTGGCTCCTGGCCTGCCTCCCCCAATTGGAGAAGCGGGCTATTTGGGCATGTTTGGTTTGGCCTTGGTTGGAACAGCCGCAGTTTTGACTGGTAAACCGCCCCGAGCCTTATTAATTGCTTCTTCCAAACCTGGATGATCGATTTGGGGTCTGAGTAAATCTATGGCCAGCCCAGGAATTGGTGAATCGCTCACATAGTACTCTGTCACCTTGTTTTTCTTGACTCGCACTTGCCAAGGAGAATTTTTCTCGCCTTGAGAGCGAGAGCTAAATACTACCTCCCGATCGGGTGCTTTCACTTTAATCATTACCCGAGGAAAATCATCCCGGCGCACCATCTTAGGTTTGTATTTTTTAGATACGACCAAGGGCGCTGTGGCTAATTTGTCTAAAAACTTCTGAGTCAGATCTGCTGGCACCACAATCTTTTTGCTGTACTGCTGATGGATGTTGTAACCGCCATAGCCGCCGATCGCAAAATGTCCATCACCGTTCAGGGCGCCATTTAGAGCAGTGTTTTCTAACTTAAAGCGATAATGACGGACGATCGGGGTGATATCGGAATAGCCGTTCCAGTCATTATCAATTTCTACGTTGGTAGCATTGCTAAGACTCCCCACCGACCCGCTAGGTTTGCCTTCTGGGGGACGATTGCTGTTGTTCATTTTCACGGCAACACCAGACAGGTTACAGCCTGACAACAACAAGGGGAGTAAAAAAATAACAAAAATTCTGGCCATAGACGAGCGGGTGTCAGCAACTGTTCCCATTTTAACTTCCTGCGGTGATTCAAGCTATTTTCTACTACCAACGGAATTTTGCCAATTCCACCAAAGTATGACGGGCTAGAAGTCAAAATAAATGTAAGGCGAACCCTGACCGGGCAGCACCAGCATCCACACCAAATAGAAAGCCGCCGGAATCAAAAACAGCTTTGCACCCCAGCCCAGTTCGAGCTTCAGCACTCGCCGCCAGTAGTAAATGCCTGCCGTTACCAAACTCAAAGCCAGCAAACAAGCCAAAATCTGACCATTATCTAACTTCACCCCCGCTTCGATTAACTTACCGGCAAACTGAGCATCAGCAGGTTTTCCCCAGAGGTTTTGCAATACAAAGGTTGAGTTAGCCAGCTTAGGTAATCGGAAAAACAGCCAAGCCATAAACACAAAGGGCTGAGTTAGCAGCCAACCGATCAACTTACCCGATCGACTTTCCCAAAAAGCTTGCACCGCCAAGTTCTTAGCAGAAAAATGGGCGGTCAATCGATGAAGCACCAAAGCTAACCCATGCACAATGCCCCATACCAAGAAGCCCCAGTCAGCACCGTGCCAAATGCCCGCGATCACCATGATAGCCAACAGGTTCAAACAAGTGCGCTTGAGTCCCTCATGGGAACCACCCAGGGGAAAATAGATATAGTGACGCAGCCAATCGCCCAAGGTAATATGCCAGCGTCGCCAAAAATCGGCAATGTTGGTGCTGAAATAAGGAAAATTAAAGTTCTCAGGCAGCTTGATGCCAAAAAACAGCGCAGTGCCTCGGGCAATATCCACGTAGCCGCTGAAATCAAAATAGAGCTGCCAACCATAGGCAAACAGCGCCAGCCATAAATCAAGGCTTCCTGCCCGCTCCAGGTTATTTGGGTCCCAAACTAGGTTAACGTAAGTACCTAAACCATCGGCAATCCAAGTCTTTTTCACCGCTCCACAGGCGATCGACCACACTCCTTCTACAATAATTTCGATCGTAGGAAATTTCAGGGCATTGAGCTGAGGCGAAAACTCGTGGTAATGGGTGATTGGACCAGAGATTAGTTTAGGGAAAAAAGCCTTGTATGCGGCGTATTTCAGCAGATTTCCGGTAGCTGGACTGCCTTTATAAACGTCTACCAAGTAGGCGATCGATTCAAAGGTTAAAAAAGAAATACCCAACGGCGGCAAAATATTACTGCGATACCAAATAGCTGCACCCTCCAAGGCCGGAAAACCCAGGCTGGCAAAGGTCGTCAGCAAAAATGGAATGTACTTAGAACTCAGCAACAACAACACATTAAAGGCAATCCCTAAAATCACTACCCGTTTGCGCTCGGCCTTGTTCCGGGGAAGAAAGGGCAGTTCGCCTTGCTCTCGCAAATTGTTACGCGCCGATCGATATTCAATGATCTGGCTTTCGAGCAGCAGCTTACCAATCCAAAAATTCACAAAAATAATCGTGCCCAACAGGCTCAGATTGAGCAGCAGCAGCAAGGGCGGGCGATCTTTATAAAAGAGAGCATAAAACAGCAAGCTAGAGATCACAATCGTCCATAGCTGGTGCTGCTGGCTATTGGTACGCCAGTAGAAAAACAAGGTGCCCGCTAAAAACAGGGCGTAGAGCAACGAGATAAAGTTCATTTTGGCTTTGCACCCGCTGCCATCCACCAATGAACCGACATAAGTTGCTGAAAAGCAGAGTTGAAGCGGGGTAGAGCAACCATAGTTAAAATTATTGAGGTCTATTGAACACATCAGAACCAATCTAGAGCTATGATATCCTTACTCTGTAAAGATTAGAGCGACTCTATGAACTTTTTTGGGATCGGCTTACCAGAGATGGCGGTGATTTTTGCTATCTCCCTCCTGATTTTTGGACCAAAGAAACTGCCAGAAATCGGTCGCAGCATTGGCAAGGCCATCAAGGGCTTTCAAGATGCTTCGAGTGATTTTCAAAATGAGCTGAAAAAAGAAATCGAGACAGTAGAAACCGCAGAACCAGCCAAAATAGAAAGCAAGACTCAAGAAGAAGCCTGAATTTTGGCTAGCTCAGCACCACTGAGGGGCTGAATCTGCCAGTTGATATTTAAGACCTCACTGGCGGCGGCGGTGACTGCCGCCATAATCTCGGCAGTGCTATGGGTTTGAATTTCAGCCGGTGGTGCCGCCGTGGCTCCGCCAAACACCGTTTGGCATAAATCTAAATTTGGTCGTAAGCGCATTGAGCCATGTTGCAGCAATGCACCATCACGGATTAATTGGGCATTACCGATAAATTTGTAACCATCTGCCAACACTAAATCTGCGCCGGTAGCAGTGGCAAAGCAGTTGGCTTGATCTCGGTATTCTTTGCCTTTGGCTCCATAGCTTAACTCTACTCCCAACGATCGCCAGCCCTGAATCAAGAATTCACAGAGTTGCTGGTACGCGGCGAGCTTAGAGCCTAACAGCCCCCCAATTACAATGCTGTATGTGAGTTCTCCTTGATGTAGTACCGCTCTGCCGCCGGTTGGTCGGCGTACTAAGTCGATCGGCTCTCCGTGATAACTCAGTGACTGCCAACTGTCTGGATAACGACGCTGATGATAGCCCAAAGAAATGGCGGCAGGCGACCATTGGTAAAACCTCAAAGTGGGAGGCTGGCGATGGGCTAAATATTCTTGCAGCAGCCACCGATCGATCTGCATCTGCAATTTTCCTGGAGCCGTCAAGCAGGGAATCAGCCGCCCAACCAAATTACCTCTGGAGTTACTCATGTTATATTGTGGGGGTTGATTTTCATAAAACTCAGATGCCTCCTCGTTGGCCGCGCGTACCCGATCGAAAAGATGCCGATTATCGTAAATTAGATGATCGCATGAATTTTGCTGTCCATGTAGGAATTTTTGCTGCTACTAATTCAGGCATGTGGTTCTTAAAGACTCTCTGGCGGGCAGATTGGGATTGGACTACCAATGTGACTTTGGGCTGGCTGGCGATCGTGCTAGTTCACGCTCTGTACCACTTTAAACTTGCAGATTATTCGGAGACTTCTGATGGCTAATAACAGCGAACAGTTAGAGAATCTCGCCAGCGAGATTGGTGATAAGGTCTATATAGATGTTGCTAAGTGGCATTTGTATTTGAAAGATGCCAAACTCCATACAGTTGTAGCTGAGAAAGCGATGCCTTTTGTCAGCACTGGTAAAGTTACCGGTGACAATGTAAATGAAATTTTAGCTCAAATTACGATCTCTTTAGGTGGTGGTCGCAAGGAATTACCTTTGTCAGATCTGTTGCCCGTAGCTGGTCAGGCGGCATTGTTAGATGTATTGCAAGAGTTTGCTCGGGATATGTAAATTTCTTTGTTTCTACCAGCATTCCATGAGATGCCTAATACAGAATCTGACCGTTTCTAAAGAAATAGCTCGAATTCGTCATGTACTGATGCTCTGGTAGCTGCGGCAAGTTCTCCTTGGTCAGAAACCGCATGTTCCAAGTTTTCTTTGGCTTGCTGAGCTAGCTGCTGGAGTTCTTGGTTATCTAAATCTTCTACGGCAATTTGGATAAGTTGATAGATGATCTTCATCTTTTGCAAATGCTCTAGCCGAACGTCATTCAAGATATTTCGATCAATCCCCAAATTCTCGATAGTTGTTTTACCCTTTTTGTTGCCTCGGATTGCGTAAGGTATCTCACCTCTGAAACCGATGTGCTTACTGGGTTCTTCTTTGCCGGGATCGATGAAGAGTGGTTGTTCGATTACGATGTCGTAGTTGTTTAGATGAGCGCGTTTTTTGGTGTCGGCGATCGGGAATAAGTTCTTTTTCTGGCGCTGGTTACAGGCGGAGCAGCATAGGTATAAATTATCCCAATCGTAGGCTAGCCAATAATAGCCCGGTTTTTCGAGTTTTTTGTTTTGGCTGTATGCGCTTTTCGGTCGAAAATGCTCTACGTCTCCATCGTTACCAACCAATCGCTCACAGAAGCAGCATTTTTGCTGCTGAGCTGATATCAGTGCTTTTTTAACGCTAGGGTGATTGTAGATGCTGCTAGAGAAATTAAATGTTTTGGTGCCGCTTTGGTAGTCGATCGGATTAGCGAGATATTCGGTATGATGTTCTGCTGTTTTCTTTTTGCCTTCTGTCGTTAATTTTGGTGGTGCAGTGGCTGGTTTATGAATGCGAATCATTGATTATCTTATTGGAGAGGCAGTGATATTTATCATATCTTGAGGGTGTTACAGAAGACTAAGGATTTTAATGGAGTCAGGGAGAAGACCCCTCATCCCCCAGCCCCTCCGACCTTTCCACAGATCATCGATTTTCCAGCAGCTTTGCAGCTTTCCGAATAATATCCATTGCCTGAATATCCGCAGCAGATTCTGATGTCGGTAAATTCCCGATTTTTACCTCTAGCTCCTTGAGTTCTTGCTTATCTTTTTTAGTTAAAGAACTCTTGGCCAAAATTTCACGCCTTCTTTGAACCCATGGCTCAATATCTGCTGGCAATGTACTCGGTAACTCAAACACACTAGTGAGCACCTGTTCCACTCGCCAATTTTCAATGACTTCAGGATTATTATCGATTACCACATGATCTCCTTCTCTGCGCAGCAACACTAAATTAGCATTCTGTGCTGCCTGAACAACCAAGGGACTATGAGCCGTCACAATAAATTGGACATTAGGAAATCTTTCGGTCAAAAAACTCATGATTGTGCGTTGCCATTTGGCGTGCAAATGTAGATCGATTTCATCGACTAGGACTACCGCAGGTTCAGCGAGTGGGTTTTCGCTGTCTGGATAATCTCGTATCATTCTGGCTGATAAATCAACCATCCAAGCAATAACTGTTCTATATCCTAAACCTAGACTCGATATTGAAACCCAACCATAAGGTGTTAAAAATTCTGCTGTTGGACGAGATTTTTGTTCATTGGCTAGGACAATACGAATATCTGCGACATCTGGTAATAGTTGTTTTAAGGTTTGATCAACAAGATCAAGTTGCCTTTGAAATCTGTTAGTTTTGGAATCAGATTTAGCAACGGCGTAATCAGCGCTTAGCAGCCATTCCTCAGCATTAATTAATGTATCATCATCTGAGAAAAGACTCGATACGTTTTCAGAAGATAATAATGTTTCTGAAAGAGCTATTTTTCCCGTCTTGCGATTGGCACCATATCCATAGCATTTCATCTCAACGAATTTTTCTACGCCAATGTAAGTCGCTTGATCTGCCTCGACTAATTTCAAGCTTTTTCTCTCGAAAGATGAGGCATTAATGTTCTTAGTTGACGAACGCTTTTTAAAATCAATTAGAGATATGCCAGAGACCCAATCCATAGTAATTATTGAGTCAAATGAAAGTGAGAAAAACTTTTTCCTCCAAGAAAAACGCTTGAATATTCTAGGTATTATATAACCCTCCAAATCATCAATGGATAGTGGCTCCATTGCCGCTATACAACGCAATAAAGTTGTTTTGCCAACACCATTGTCACCAAGAATTACTGTCCACTGCGCAGGATTTCCGTTAGCATCGCAAAGATCGAGTTTCTGGGGAGTTTTAAAACACAGAACATTTTCTACCTCGATCGAAGCAAAATAAACTGGTGTCGATTTTTTGTTGGTATCCGAAGATGGCTCAGTCATGCAAGCAACTCTAATAATTCAACATCTTGATAACTTGGCTGAAATCATAACACACCACCCATCAGCGCCCCATAGCCAGACTTCTTCACCATTAATGTAAACGCGATCGGCTGACCTATGGCAAGATAGAACGTATCAATCAGCGACATCCAGATCCTGGCATGTTGCCCAGCCATATATATATGAACATTATCAAAACCTTTATTTTAGAGCACCTCGGCGGAGGCATCCGCAGCCTCTTAGCGCTCAGCATCTGTCTTAGCCTCTCTCTGACTCTCAACGTTAGCAAAGTCAGCGCAGGCACCCTGTTGCCCTCCGGCAACGCCATCACCGACGCACGGGCGATCTTGCGCTATGCACTGCCGATCGACTCCCCAGACCTGCGCAAAGCTCAAGCCAGCCTCGAAGACATTGGTAATCAACTGCGCAGCAAACGCTGGCAGAAAATAGCTGGCGATGTCAAAGAAGCTAGCTCTACTCTTCAATCGCGCACTGCCGATATCATCAAAACCATTCCCGCATCACAGCAGACCGCTGGCACAGCGCTGTTAGAAGAAATCAAAGTAGACGTAGCAGAACTCACCACCGCCGCCGAAGCCAAAGACCGCGATACCATTCAGGCCAAACGCAACGCCGTCTTAGACAAAATTGGTGCCTTAGAAGAATCGATGGTCACAGAGTTTCCGTTTGAAGTACCCGCCGAGTACAACAAACTGCCCCAACTCAAAGGCCGTGCCACGATCGCCTTTAAAACTACCAAAGGAGATGTAGAAGCGATCGTTGATGGTTACAGCGCCCCCGTTACCGCTGGCAACTTTGTAGACCTAGTACAACGTGGCTTCTACAACAAGCTTCCTTTCACCCGCGCCGAAGATTCCTACGTTTTGCAAATCGGTGATCCAGCCGGTGATGAAGTTGGTTTCATTGACCCTAAAACCAAAAAATATCGATCGGTGCCCCTAGAAGTGTTGGTCAAAGGTGACAAAAAACCCACTTATGGCATCACCATGGAAGATGCGGGGCGCTTTAACGAAGAACCCGTATTACCTTTTTCTTCTTTTGGTGCATTAGCCATGGCCAGACCCGAATCTGATCCAGATGGTGGTTCTTCCCAGTTCTTTTTCTTTCTATTTGAGCCAGAGCTGACTCCCGCTGGCCGGAACCTGTTGGATGGTCGCTATTCAGTGTTTGGTTATGTCATTGAAGGTCAAGATGTTTTGGATAAAATGACTGCCGAAGATGGCATTATTTCGGCCAAAGTTACGAAAGGTTTAGAAAACTTGGTCAAACCAGCTTAGCTTGATATTTTCTGACTCCCTGCGGGGAGTCTTCCAGTATTTTTTATTTACTATGTTTCAACTAATTGTAGTTTTGGGCTTTGGTGCCGCAGGGGTATTTTATCTTAGTCGCTGGTATGCCGACAAGCAGCGTCAAGACCGGCTAGAGCAATCTTTTTATCAGCTCATTCAAAGTAACAATGGCATAGTGGCGCTGATTCAGTTGGCGACCGTGGCTCAGGTAGATGCGGCGGTGGCTAAAGAATATTTCGATCGACAGGTTTCGGTACTCAATGCAGTCCCGGAAGTAGACGACGACGGAGATATGGCTTATCGTTTCCCGAAGCTCAATTTGCCCAAAGCTTTACCGCGTGAGGAAGAATGGGACGATGAAGATGATGATTGGAACTAATTCTGTAGTTTATTGACTGATAATCCTCGCCGAAACTCTTGAGCTGCATTTAGTCGGGAGGTTTCGGCGATTAAAATGCAGCGAGTTAGCAGATCGATATCTAAAGTTGCTAGTTCAGGAATTTCGCTAGAATTTATTTGTTCGTATCGATAATCTGCACCCCCATTTCGTAGATGGTATAGAGTGAACAATCCATCTTGCCAAAACCAAACTTCAGCAATACCCAAGGCGCGATAGCGTTGAAGTTTGTCTGGGCCGCCGCTGGTTAAGATAACTTCGATCGCCAAATCAGGCAGTGGTTTAGATGAGCCAAAACTGTAAGATTCATCAGCTTCTAGCGAAACTTCTCCGGTAAGTTCTTGAGTCATGGAACCGGTTGGTTCAAATTCGATCGATTGCTCCAAACAAAATAACTCAATGAGCATCCCAATAATGCTCTTAAAAAGTTCATGGGTTCTTCCGGGCATTAAAATTTCAATGGTGTGATTAAAGTAAGAAAGACGAATACTTGGAGCATCACCAAAGCCAGACTGAATCAGCTTGAACTGCTGCCAAGTGATTCCAGAGTATACAATCTGTCGATCACCGGAGGTGCAAGCGCAGCTATCGGTGTTGGTTGGATGTAGTAAAGCTTGAGACATAATTAATGCGCTCCTGTAAATATTGGCCATGAAGAATAGTGTTGTCTTTACCAGTCAAAATACCCGCCCGATCTAGTTCGACCAGAAGTAACTGAATTTCATCAAGTTCAACTTTGTCATCAGAAAGCTCTGATACTTTGTCACACCATTCATCCAACAGGGAATAATGATGTACTATCCCATATTGGCTAGCAAGATGGCGAATCTTTTGCTCAGCGGTTAACTGGGGAATGATTTGGATTGCGGTCATTGTAAATACCTTGGCAATTATTGGCTGCGAGGCAATTTGTGCCTAGCTCATATTCCCTTAATTGTAGCAAAGCTGGAATCTTGGTTAATAAGCTACACTAAAAGAGCCATTCAATTTTTTTGTCATGAGCATCACACTAAATCTTGAACAAGAAACAATCATTGCCAACTTAATCGCCACAGGCGGATTCCAAACGGCTGATGAAGTTCTGCAAGCTGCCTTAAAGCTACTAGAACAGGAACAGCATTCTTACCAATCATGGGTAACAAAGACCCAGGAACAGGTTAAAGAAGGAACAGAGTCACTCGATCGAGGTGAAGGTGTTGATGGTGAAACAGTAGTAAATGACTTATTGGCGAAATTGCGGCAAGCTAAAGCATGAGCAGGTATATTATTTCACGTCCGGCAATTAGTGATTTGGAGGCGATTTCATCATATTTTGCCGATGTGAATGTCGAAGCAGGGGAAAAGTTTTTACAAGAATTTAACAAACGTTGTAAACAGATTGTCAGTTTTCCTAACAGTGGCCGCAGCTATGACGACTTACAATTGGGTCTCAGAGGATTGCCGCTAGAAGGATATATTATCCTATATCGATCGACCGATAATGGTATTGAGATTGTCCGAGTTGCCAATGGCCGACAAGATTTACCGTCATTATTCGATAGACTGAATTAATCGATAGGCTTCAGTGGTATCGAACTTATCGGCAAGATTCTTATAGGAAAAGCCCAGAACTCAGTCATGAAAAAGCGCGTTAACCTCACATTTCCTCGTCGCACCATCCAAATGCCCGTGGCCTATCGACTGGCCAAAGACTTTAACGTGGCTGTAAATACCATCCGCGCCCAGGTAGCCCCCAACCAAATCGGTAAAATGATCGTGGAGCTATCGGGAGATATTGACGAACTAGAAGCGGCGATCGAGTGGATGCGCTCCCAGGGAATTCAGGTAGGCTTAAGCAACCGGGAAATCTCGATCGATGAAAATGCTTGCGTAGACTGCGGCCTTTGCACTGGGGTTTGTCCCACCGAGGCATTGTATTTGATGCCGGAGACTTTTAAGCTGGGCTTTGCTCGATCGAAGTGTATTGTTTGTGAGCAGTGTATTCCCACCTGTCCAGTGAACGCGATTTCTACCAATCTCTAGATTTCATCAGCCTCACCGCCTACCACCACATCTCTGATCCGCAGCGTTGGGCCACCACAGCCTACTGCCAAACCGTTTTGGCCGCTTTTACCGCAGCCGCCAGATTCGTCCCAGAAAAAATCATCCCCAATACCTTCAATATCAGCCAGAGTCTCAAAGGCATTCCCGGTCAATGTCACATCTCTGACCGGCTCAGCTAGCTGGCCGTCCCGAATCATCCAGGCTTCCCCGGCAGTAAACACAAACATTTCGCCATTGGTCATGCCGCTCAGCCAATTTTTGGCATAGACCCCTTCTTTGATGCCATCAAATAACTGGGGCACCGGCGTTTTACCTCGACCAATCCAAGTATTCGTCATCCGCACGATCGGCGGATAGTGATAGCTTAAGCAGCGGGCATTCCCCGTAGGAGCTTCATCTAGCTTGCCCGCAGTTTCGCGGGAATGGAGACGACCCACCAACACCCCATCTTCGATCAGTTGAGTGGTGGTCGCCGGTACGCCTTCATCATCATATTTATAACTGCCGCGATGCCCGATCGGCGCTGCCCCATCAAAAATCTGCAAGTCTTTGCTGCCAAACCGCCGCCCCAGAGTCATCGACTCCAGTAAATCAGGATTTTCGTAGGCCATATCGGCTTCCGACAGATGACCAAAGGCTTCATGGACAAACAGACCGGTCAAAACTGGATCGATCACCACTGTGTAGGTGCCTCCTTGAATAGGTGGCAGAGTTAAAGCATCTACCGATCGCTGTGCTGCCCCTTGTACAGCCACATCTAAGTTAGCCAAGTCTTCATAGGCGTTGCGCGAGCCAACTGTTTCGCGCCCGGTTTGCACCGTTTCACCGCTACGCGCTGTGGCCGCAAAACGCATTTCTAGGTCAATCCAAGCCTGCTCAATTAACGTGCCATCAGAAGTCGCTAACCAACAGCGCTGAGCACTATCTCCATAGCGCACCAGGGTTGCAATCACTTTAGGGTCTACCTGGCGTAGAATTTCGTTATAGCGATGGCAGAGATTCTTTTTATCGAGCAGAGATATCTGGCGCGGATCGGTGCCAGTGAGGGGCAAGGTGTAAGTATCTTGTATTGCTTGGATCTCGGCTAACAGCGTTTCTTCTTCACCCACAATTTTGGCCGCAGAAATTGAGTTTTCAATGTGGAGCACTAAGTCATCTAACCGATCGAAGCTAGCAAAGCCCCAGCCGCCTTTGTGACAAACCCGCACCTGACCACCGATCGAAATACTTTCGCTGAGGGTCTCTACCTTATCGCCCCGCAATAAAATATCAATGCCGTCAGCTTCTTCTAGCCTGATAGCTAGATAGTCTACTTGGTGTTTATAGCGCTTGATCAAATCTGTCAATAGATTTTTGGCATCGCTTTGCAGGTCAATCATGTGCAGATCCCACGGTTTTCTGAAGTATATTACAAAACTATGCAGCAACCGATACCGATCGGCTAAAAATGGGATCAAAATTGTTGCAGCGTCAGATTTTTGCCAGATTATCGCTGTATTGCTAGGGGTGATGGTTGGGATGGAGCAAATTGTTCAATTCTCGCTCAATTTCGATCATCTGTGTCACTAAGTTATCAGTCCAAGACATCACCGCCGGACTCAGGCTAGCTAGAAACCTCTGTTCACCATGATAAAAATCAGCTTCTGTGACCAATGCCAATTCTTGTGCCGATTGTTGCCAAGATTCGACTGTGGTTCCATCCCCGATCAAGAGTAGTAAATCATAGACTTGCCGAGATAGGCGATTTCCTACGGGGCGGACTAAGTGTTCGATCGATACCTCTCCCACATTCCAAGTTTCTGCCAAAACCTCTTTTTCTAGGCCAGTGAGGGCGATCGGTATTAAAGCATTCATTGTATTTAGATGCTCTGTTGCCAGAGAAAACAGCATTCCAGAACATACCGACAATTGTGGAGCGATCGGTTCATGCACAATCATTAAATACCGTTCATTTCCATCTGCGCCACAGACTGCCCAGATTTCTCCGGGACAAGGCTGCAACGGTGGAGTGGTGCTATCTGTGAAGATATCAACGAATTCTAAATTAGTAGTCGGCATTTGCTGAAAGAAAAGTACGGCACTGCTTTTGTTAGCAATATGTTTAGTTATTCTCACAATACCCAGTTCCAGGATTTAATTTTGCAATTTACATAAATGTCAACGCAACAAGTGAGACAGAATATGCCCATGTAGGCATGAAAATTCTGAATCGCCACTACCATTGCTGCTGAGAACGCACCCGATTTTTAGCTGGCGATGCTTTGCCTTTTGCTAAATCCATGCCCAATTCTAATGCTAAATGAGCAATCAACTCTTGCCAGCGCTTAGAAACAGTGCCTTGGCTCAATCCTAGCTCTTGGGCAATTTCGGATTGGGTATGGTCGTTGACCTTGCCCTGCCACAGACGGTAATAGTAGCGAGTAGGATAAAGTCGATCGAGAGCTAAAATTTTTTCTCGCACCTGCCAAATAAAATCAGCCGCTTCAATGTTGTCAAGCTCATCTTCAAAATTAGTCAGAGTATCAATAATAGCCAGATTATCTTCAGATAGCCGATCGATACTCTGAGTTTGGTGCCGCATTGAGCAACGAACTAAATCAATAATGGCAAACTTGGCTACGGTCAATGCCCAGCGATCGAACTCCACCTCGGTGCCCGTGAACTTTCCTGCCCGCAACCCCTTGATCAATTTAAGCTGCGCTGTTTGCAGGGCATCTTGCCAATCGACAGTTGTGCCGCGAGTTTGCTTGTGAGCGATCTGAGTAATTCTGCGCAAGTGTTCAGGATCACTTAGTCGATACTCCAAACGGTTAAGGTGAGGGGAGTGCAATATTGAGATGGGGATATTGTCATCAATATCAGCAACAATACCAGCCTGTAATCCTTGCACACCGGATAAAGAACAAGGAGGAACCAAGTTTGCAACGGTATCTAACGGGTGCGCCGACATAAAAACTCCTAAAACCCATATCGAATGGCTTGATCTTTCGTTGAGCCGTGAAATTTCAACTCAATTCAACATACAAGCCCGTTTCAACATTTTCCTAAAATTACAGCAGACGAGAATTTGTTAAACTTATTTGGATAATATGCCGATTAAATCTAATTGTCAGTACAAAAAAGTAAGACCTGACCCCCTGACAAATATAAACATTTGTAACATCAGTTTTTGTAACTATACTTGTTGGGAAATTTATCTTGCATTTTTGATTGATTTCAGGAAGTATAAAAATGTTGAATGCAGCATTCCGAATCTGAATCATGAGAAAGACAAACAGACAAACCTTAGAAGACTTTGATAAAAGACAGTCTCGAATTTTATAAATCTCACAAATGGCCTAGGATTGCTACAAAATTGGCATGACTCTGGCTGCCTTCCTCTCGATCTCTTCTACTGCTATGGCTCAAGTTATTCCCGATAGCGTCAGAATCTAACTTCAAGGCAGCCGCTACCAGGTAGTTTCTCGCGATTTTAGAGCAGGAGAGCACACTAGCTAGTTTAACTTACCCACCATTGCCGACCAATTATTGACTCCCAGTTGACCATATTCTTGGACATTGATCGTGCGCTGACAGGCTTCAGGAATATTCAGTAGTTGCACACACAG
Source organism: Synechococcales cyanobacterium bin59.metabat.ball.084 (assembly GCA_013297675.1). Lineage (GTDB taxonomy): Bacteria > Cyanobacteriota > Cyanobacteriia > Cyanobacteriales > Chamaesiphonaceae > JAAFHZ01. The sequence goes on from JAAFHZ010000055.1 coordinate 22,384, forward strand.
TTCTGCTAGATCAGGGCTGCTTACTGCACCATTGGGAGCCTTAGTCAGACTAAAATCTAGCTCTTGACCACCGGGAGCATCTACTACCATCATGGGGTGTAGCAGAGTATGAGGGCGCACGCTGCCTGCCAATGCTTGGGCGATATTTCCTTCAGTATCATTAAGCGGAGCCACCACAATTAACTGGGGTAAAGTTCGATCGCCATAAGCCCCGATCGAGTACAATTCTAGTTCAAACTCCCCTGGCCGAAAACTAGGATTAAGACCGCCATCGTACTCAAACTTGCTAAGCATAATTTGAATCGAAGATACCTGACGGCGTTCTAAGGGCGGCGCATCATTGACAATTTTGGCGCGTTTCACTGGCATCAAGTTACTGAAAGGAATGCGCAGATCGGTAAAAGAGTTGGCATTGGTATCAAAAGAATAGCCATAGCTAATGCCATCCCACTGCTCGGAAGGACGCAGAAAGAGCTTATAGCGCTGCCCTGCACCAGAGCCACGGACTTTGAGAGAAATACCTTGATAATTACTCAGATCTAATGGCGGATTAAAATTTTGAGTGCGAATCGAAGCAAAACCGCCGCCCCGATCGATCGACACGTTGCCTTTAAAGAAAGCACGGCCATTCATAATCTGTAAGCCACTTTCACTGACCCCACCCATTACGCCATCGTTTACTGCCATCCAAGCAGCTAGCAAGTCCTGATCTGCTTCACTGAAATCAAATAGCTCCCGGTTATTGCTGTTGGGCAGCTCTGGGTTAGCCAAGCGCACAAAAGCATCCAAATCTAACTGATTAACTTTGGCTGGACAATAAATGACGGCCTGCACTCCTGACCAGTCTTCACTAGTCAAACTAGTGGCTTCCCCTATCACCAGTTCTAGACCTTGGGGAAAGATCGATCGAGCCGCTGTCAACTCCGCAGCACTCACCACCAACCGGGGCTGATAGCCTTTTTGCCACAGTTGTTTCACCACTCGTTGGCTCAGGTGGTGGAGTCCACCAACGACAAGGACGGTTTGGGTAATTTTCACAGGATTTTGACCACTAAGAGAAAGTTATGTTGAGGTTAGGGAGTGGTTAAATTTTTAACCTTTCGGCACGAAACTATGATACAAGCAAGCTTAGGGAAACCACCTCTAACCACTTTACTTGATTAATCTGCATGACGAGGTATAGCCCTGCCACAAGTTTTAACCCTACTATTCTAATAGTAGAAGATGAAAAAACCATTCGTGATCTGGTGAGCCAGTTCTTACGAGGGGAAGGATACCAAGTCGTTGCCGTCAGCGATGGTAATCAGGCGATCGAAGTCATCAATAATTTGGACGAAAACACCCAAATTGACTTGATAGTACTAGATCTGATGCTGCCGGGACTCAACGGCATTGATATTTGTCAGTTTTTGCGTCGTCAGGGCAACGATGTCCCAATTTTGATGCTTAGCGCCAAGGGGCGAGAAGCCGATCGAGTGCTTGGTTTAGAAATGGGCGCTGATGACTACTTAGTAAAACCCTTCGGCTTACCAGAACTACGCGCCCGCTGTCGTGCGTTGCTCCGACGTACCCAGGTAGCCATCCCAGAGTCAGATCTAGAAGAAACCGTAGAATTTGGCGATATCATCATTTATCCCCAGCAGTATCGCGTAACTATTAAGGGCGAAGAAATTTCTTTATCGCGCAAAGAGTTTGCTTTGCTCAGCTTATTTATTCAAAATCCTCGGCGGGTGTTTTCTCGGGACTTGTTGATCGATCGGGTTTGGGGTGCTGACTTTATGGGCGACACCAAAACAGTAGATGTACATATCCGCTGGCTACGTTCCAAAATCGAAGCAGATCCCAGCCATCCAGTTTATTTGTTAACAGTACGGGGTTTTGGTTATCGGTTTGGGTAACACAAAAGACCTTAGTAATTATTACCAAGGTCTTTTTATCATTAGAGGATTTAGGAATTAGAAGCGGAGAGTAGTTCTTACTGTACCAACAAATTCACTACCTCTTCTCACAGCATTAGTACTTTCGGGGCTAGTTACTAACAATACTCCAGGAGTAATATCGATATTGTCGCTAACTTTGAGTTTGTACAGAGCTTCGAGGTGTAGTGCTGAATCTGGGTTGACACGACCAGTGAAAGCCGAATTACTACTAACTGTCGGCGGAATACCCAAGATAAAGCCCAAGGTATTGCCCTTGCCACCTAAATCAGGGAAAGCTGCGGTGATCGCTGCGTTGAAAATATCTGCACTTCCAGTATTTTGACCGCCATTTTCAACAGAGGCACTAGTCAAACCCAACCATCCTGACAGCACGAAGCCTGGAGAAAGCTTCGATGAAGCTGAAAAGCTATAGTGGTTAGCAACGGTTGGCCTGCCCTCAAAAGGATTGTTGGCAAAAGCACTGCCAGTAGCTGCTGTTACCCCAGTGCCAGCAGAGTGATAAGACCGTCCATAGGAAATACCCAAATCAAGATTGGGAGATGGTTGGTAGCGCAGTTGAGCAAGTGCTCCATAACTACCACCAAAAATGCCAGCGTTTTCTGCCGGATTATTGGCAACTCCTGGCGGTAGTGCATAGCCGATCGAACCAGTAAAGGTATCACTAAATTTGTGATCTAACGTTGCGGCTGTTCCATTGGCACTCTGACGATAAACCGGATTAAATCGTCCAAACCTAGTCAAAGAACCAGTGCCTGCGGGTGCTAATAGTGGGTTGAATGTGTATACATTTTCGTTGAACTCACTACCCGTAGCATCAATGATTAATTTAGAACCATTAAAAACTGGTAAAGTGTATTGCAACAACGAAAGGTTGGTTGTATTTCCTTCATCTCCATCCCAGCCTAAGCGAGTAGTGTTAGTACCAGTACCGCCATTAATTGCTGCTGCGTTATTGAAAGGAGTACTATTGCGAGATTCTAACCGGGTGCGCAGACGATCTTTACCAGTAAAGCTAGCATCAAAATTTATCCGTGCTCGATTGCTGACAACAATGCTGCCGCCGTTGGTATCGTTAGCAGGTCTACCAGTTTGGCCGCTCAGAGCGCTTAAACCAACGATTACTTCTCCGACTAATTTAGAAGTAGTCGAAAAACTGCTGCCATTCTGTAAAACAGCTACTTTTTTCTCAGCAGCTTCTACCCGATTGTTCAGCGCCCCAACTTCGCTGAGAAAGTTGTTGGTTAGCTCTTTGAGCTGTGCCAGATCTGCCGCAGCGATGTCGCTGGGATTCCTGGCAATTTTGGCTTCTAATGCCTCTAGACAAGTGATCACACTACCGGCAAAATCCGATCGAGAGACAGTTTTGTCTATTTCTGTCACACCGCACTGGTATTTTGCATTGAGCGACTTCAAAATTTGGGCATCGCGATCGGTAGGGGTAACTTCATCACTCTGGGGTGCTGCGGTTGGCACTACTTCGGCAGCAGCCGAAACGGTTAAGTCTTTTTCTGTTACGCCTTTTTCAGCAACTGCTGTAGCCGGATCAGTAACCTGTGGTTCAGCAAAAGCTGGAGTACCAGCGCTGATTGCAGTCAGACCTATCAACGCTAAATAAAACGCACCGACTTTAAATTTGGTCATATTTGAGAACTCACACCTGGTAATTAATGATACTTAATCCTTCGGAACTATACTTAAAGGTTCTTCATAGATTCTGTAAATTGGTATACATTGTACCGGATCATCGATCATTAGCGAAGAGAGGTTTTAGCCCTTTCTCTCCAAGATTCCAGGATTTTTATACCCGTAAAGTTGCTTAGCAAATCTATTTTGCTAGAGAGCATCAAATGCTGCTGGTAAATATTGAATTAAGTGTAAATATTCACCATTCTCTAGACAAATTGATCCCAATGTCGTACCCACGAAAGTTTTATTTGCAGCAATCCGTCGTACCAGCGCCACATCAAATCGACAAGCTCGATCGGCCAACTCAGGATGCAAACCCAAAAACATTTCAGCTCCCTGCAAAATCTTGGCCTGCTTCCGCGCCGTCACTGCCAGCAAACCATCAATATCCCAATTTTTGGCGCTGCGGGTTTTGACCTCAATAAACAGCAGCGTGCCATCTTGCTTCTCGGCAATAATATCTACCTCGGCCTGTCGCGATCGCCAGCGATAGTGCAAAACCTTGGCCTGCTTGCTACCCAACCAGGCACCGACCAATGCTTCACCCTGTTCACCGATCGTAGACATGTTTCTTCTCGGACATCATCTACTGCCCGCATAATCTACCATATAGAGATAGCACAAATTCTCGAAAGTCATGGCCAAGAAAATCAAGTATCCTCACTTGCTGCAATCCAAATGGACAGCCTGCCAAAAAATGTGGGGCTGGCGGCATTTTCAGGTGATCAAT
>JAAFHZ010000056.1 GCA_013297675.1 Synechococcales cyanobacterium bin59.metabat.ball.084
CGGGTGCCAAAGATGCCTGGGAATGCTCCAGCGTGACCCACCTGAATTGGTCATTACTGATGTGATGATGCCTCAAGTAGATGGCTACCAATTTTTGCAGCAAATGCGTGATGATCCGCGTTTTGTGGCGATGCCAGTGGTGTTTTTGACTGCCCGAGGCATGAAGTCCGATCGAATTAGTGGTTATCAAGCGGGCTGTGATGCTTATTTACCGAAGCCTTTTGACCCAGAAGAATTAATTGCGATCGTCAAAAATATTTTGAAGCGGCGAGAAAGTACTAGTAGCGAAGCTGGTGGTATTGCTAAGCAAATTGCGGCGGAGCTGCGGGGCATGATGGGAACTGGCAGTGCGATCGTTACTACTCCACCACCGATTAATATTGATTTTACACCGCGTGAGCAGAGTGTTTTGGATTTGGTGGCGGCTGGTTTAATGAACAAAGAAATTGCTCGTCAGCTTGATACTAGCGTGCGCAATGTGGAGAAGTACGTTAGTCGTCTTTTTGGTAAGACTGGAACCAATAGTCGTACTGAGTTGGTGAGATATGCTTTGGAGCATGGATTGACTAAGTGATCTAGCAAGCTTAAAACCCTGATGTGGGGGTCTTCCCCCACGCTGGGGTGAGGGTGTTCAATGATTTTCTAAGTTTCCTTCGACTTTCTGGGAAACAAATAGATTCCCCCAGAAATTATGGTCAGAGCTACGGCTAGCCAAAATACCCAGATGCCCCAGGCTTGAATTGCGGGCAATGGTACCATTACCATTACGATCGCCACAATTTGCACCACTGTTTTGACCTTGCCCCACATGTTTGCTCCCGATACCTGAGTGCCACCTACCCGCCAACCCGCAATCGTCAATTCCCTGGACAAAATAATACATACCCCAATCGCTGGTACTCGATGTAGGTCAATCGCCACCAATAGCGGCAGTAACACCAAAAGTTTGTCCACCAAAGGATCTAAAAACTTGCCCAGATCTGTTACTAAATCTAATTTTCTAGCCAAGTACCCATCTAGCCAGTCCGTGGCTGCGGCAACAATAAAAATCCCGATCGAGGCCCACTGCCAAGCCAAACTCGGCTGATACAACCCATATAGGATCAAAGGAATACCCAGTAGCCTGGAGAATGTAATACTATTTGGTAGATTTAGCATTGGTTGAGATCCCGATCGAAAGCCTGATCAAAAGTTAGATATATGGACTGGAATTTGGGCACAATAGTTTTACTGCTAATCTTGCCAGATGCTCTTGGCAATATTGGAATTCCCGACAAGCAACCGTCCAGCTTCGGCGCTTTAAAAGTATATTTGTTTAGGTGTATCTAATAGTGGGTTTTATGGAAGATAGACAAGGTAATCAACAACTCGCTCCTAATCTCCAAGATTTGCTCCGAACCGCAGCGTTCTTTTCTGAACTGCCCGAGGCATCTCGACAAATTGCGTTTAGCCATGCTGTAGTACGCAACCATCCGGCAAACCAAATGATCTTGTTGGAAAATGACTGGGGAGGATCGGTTTATTTTGTATTGAGCGGTTGGCTAAAAATTCGGACTTATAACGTCGATGGCAAAGAAATTACCTTAAATATTGTTGGCCAAGGTGAAATTGTGGGTGAAATGGCCGCGATCGATCAAGCGCCTCGCTCTACCGATGTTTTAAGTTTGACCCCTACTACGATCGCCAATATACCGGCTGATGACTTTATCCAACTCTTAAAGGTAGAGCCGATGGCGGGCTTGAAACTCTCTCAGCTCATGGGTCGTCGCTTGCGCCAAGTGAATCGTCGGCTGCGTTTACGCGAATCTAACAGCAGCTCACGGGTGGCCGATACGCTTATTTTTCTCGCTGAAGGTCAAGGAACTGACATCAACAGCAGCAAAGGTGCCGAGATTCCTAATTTTCCCCATCGGGAGCTGAGCAGCATGAGTGGTTTGGCGCGAGAAACCGTGACTCGGGTGCTAACCAAGCTAGAAAAAGATGGTCTAATTATCCGTTCTCATGACAAAGTGGCAATTCCCGACCTAGCGGCGCTGGAAGCGAGTATATTTTAGATAGCTGCTTTCTGTAAATATTTGTGAACACTGTTCTTGTTTCCTCCTCTAGCCTGACTTTTTTGCTGGCGATCGGCTTGATGTTTTTTATTAAAGCTTCAGTAAAAGACCGGATTGAGCAGATATCTTTTGCCATTACTGAGCCAGAAGAAACTTTCTTGGCCAAGCTTGATCGGTATTTAATCGATCGAGCGTATAAATTAGTTGATATTAGTGACAGTACTGGCGTAACCTACGAAGGTTTGGTTGCTCCCAGTTGGTTTATGGCCATATTTCTGACCTCTTTGGCCGCTGGCGGATTTTTATGTTTGGGCTTGGTACTCAATTATATTTTCAGCAGTAGCCTGTTCTTAGGACTAGCTGTGCTGGCACCCTTGGCCGGATTATTCTACTGGAAAAAATCTGAGCGGCTAGAGCAAATTATTTTTGTCACCAAAGAGCAGGCCAATGGTAAGATATTCATTCTTACTGGCCACCGAGATGAGTTGAAAATTTTAGAAACCAACCTAAAAATTCAACCTATTGAAGTAGATTGAAAAATTTAGTGAATTGCAATATCAATAGTCGGCTTTCCGCGAAGCAGAAAACCGACTGAAGATACTAGCTTTGAGCTATTTTGCACCTACCAAGGCAGGCTCTGGACATTCCAGGATTCTGAGGCTGGGGAAAAGAAAATGATTCTCTTCGACATACTGTGCTCCGAACAGACCTTTCTCAGCCCAGAAATATCGGTCTGTTGTATGTTCGTTACGTTTAACCAGCAGTAGTGCTGGGGGGGTGATACCTTCGTTGTGGATGTATCTTCTGGCTGCTGTGACAGGTTTGTCTTCGCCGCTTTCAATACTATACTGAGGTACCTGCTCAAGAATCCTTCGACCCTCTTGCCGCCGTCTGCTTTTCCGCTTACGTCTTCTCGCCAACCTGATTACCTCCTTGTTGTTTGTACCAGTTGTAATGGTTGCTACAAAAGCCGTGTGTATCATATCCTCTTTAATTTTAAAATTCAATCCCCCCCTAGATTGGCTCTCTGTAAGGCTGAAACTCTTTGCCTCAGCAAAAACCTAAGAATTTATTAAATTTTTTCCGAGAAAGTTTAACAAAACTTAACAATTTATTTAATATTTTTGCCCACGATCGACCTATGACTAGATCTGACCATCCTAGCTCCTACCCCAACTCTTATGGTCTTTTGGCCTACAGCGCGCAGTTCATCGAGTTATGCCGTGCGCAGCTAATGTTATTAGGAAATATGGGTGCAGAGAAGGGGATTGTCTATACCGCTCAAACGACTGTTACTGGTCAAGAACCCAAGTTAGAACCATTGGTTTCCTACCCTGATGAGAGTGCTTGGCAAGAAGAAATGTTTATCAGCAAGATGTTGAATAGCACCACCGAAGATCCAGAAATGATGTTGAGTGATATGGTGGCACAGCAGGTAGATCTATCTCTGGACAAGCTACCAAGTCAGCCACAGCAGGTACGCAAGTGGCCACCACAAAAATTACTGCAACCCTTGGCTCACGAAGGCATCATTATTGGATTGCTGTGGGTGGTACGCATTGATCGGCCTTGGCAAGAGCCAGAACGGCATCAAATTGAGCAGATTAGTCGCACGGTATCTCTAGCGGCAATTATGGATCAAGAGCGTCAGTGGGCCATGCAGACCTTCCAAAAGCAACAGCAGTTGCAAAGTCGTCAGCAAAAATTGTTCGACAACTTATTACATCAACTGCGTAATCCGCTCACGGCCATTTATACCTTTGGCAAACTGCTAGTCAAAAAAATTCCGGCTGAAGATGCTAACCAGCGCATTGCTGTAAATATTTTGCGAGAAAGTGAACATTTGAAAGAATTGATGGAACAGCTTGATAATTTTACTGGTACTCGTCAATTGGCAGCGAGTGAAAATTTGCAGTTACCAGAAAATCCTGATTCTCAAAATATTGCAGGTGAATCATTACCATTGTTACCACCCGCCAGTCTAGAGTTGCACCCCTGTAGCCTGACGGAGATTTTAGAACCAATTTTGGCCAATGCTGCTGCGGTTGCTCAAGAAAAACAGCTATTTTTCTCCAGCCAAATACCCACTGATATACCACCCGTGTTAGCAAGTGCCAGTGCTCTACGAGAAGTATTGGGTAACTTGGTAGATAATGCTCTGAAATACACTCTGCGAGGTATTGTGCAGATAAGCGTGTTGGCTGACGAACAGCAGCTATTGATCGTAATCAGTGATAGTGGGGTGGGGATTCCCGCTACAGATTTGCCCCGGCTATTTCAACGTAGCTACCGAGGAGCACAAGCTAGTGGCAATATTCCAGGCACTGGTTTGGGGCTGTCGATCGTCAAAGAGTTATTAAACCAAATGGGCGGCACAATTAAGGTGGTTAGCCCCCTTAGTCATGACTCCCAGGGAAAAGCGATCGGCAGCGAATTTACAGTTTCACTACCGATATCTAAGTTAAATAACTAGTATCCCAAAATCTTACTCTATTTGGAATACAACCAGAGATAATCCTTCAACTTCTCTGGTTAGAGACTGGGGCTATTAGTTCCGACGACCTTTGCCTAATGAATCACGCACAAACTCATAAACTTCATTAAATTTGCCGCTATTAGCTTTGTTTAAACCAATATCGTTGTGGTATCTCAGAATGATTGCTTCATGAGCTTCCACAAACTGTTTGGCACGAGCAAAGTTAACTCCACACTTGTTGAGCATGGTTTGGCTGATCTTAGCCAGACGAGCTGGGTTTTTAGCATTCCATTCTTCGATTTTGAATACTACTGGCCAACAGCTCTTAAATGTCCGAGCTACATCTCTTTCTGCCGCAGCTTTTAAAATAGAAGCTTTGCTGCTACTGCGTGCCACTGGTACCACTAGTGGTCTAACCTCAGCAGCAACTTTAACTTTAGGCTTAGGTCCGCGCTTGCCGGGCACTTTGGCTACTGGATCTGCTGTCGCTGCTGGGTTTTTGGCTGGGCGACCGGGCCTACCTTTTACTTTGGCTGTTGCAGGGGCAACAGTGTCGCTAATACCTAACAATGAAGCCATCTGGTCTAAACGAGCTGCTTTCTCGCGCAAGTCAGCGTTTTCCTGGCGAAGCTGGGCAATTTCGGCCAGTAGTTCTGGGCTATTGTTAGTAGCAGCACGACCAGTAGTTTTCGCTGGAGCCGAGCCGCCTAATTGCTGGCGCAAGGTTTCAATTTCTTGGGTCAACCAAGCTTGAGTAGCGATCGCTTGTTGTTGAACGATCGATTGCTTGGTGAGATTGCTTAACAGAGTCGTGAGATCGCCATCGTCACTAGTAGGTGCCGGAGCTGCTGCTAATGCGGCGGCTACCTCTACTTCTGCCCGTGGTTTACGGCCTGGCTTCCGACCAGGGCGATTCATTTTTGCTTTAGTTGGAGTCATTAATTGGCGGCGAGAAGCAGGTTTCTTGCCATTTACTGGAGCTTTTGTGGTTTGTCTTGGTGCCATGATTGCTAGGGGGTATAGGTATTTGCTGAATAGCTATTGCCACCAGCATCTAATTATTGTATATACAAAATGTCAAAAGAGATAGCTATTTGAAAAAATTCACACTACTTTAAATTTTCATCCATAAAAAGGAGTGAGGTTTTGCCAGGTAGAAATTTCGCCTTTTTGCCACTGTAGCTGGGCTAAATCCCACACGCCATCTACGGTTTTGCCTAGTTTTGCCCCACTGGCTAAGATAATTTTGCTGCCGCTGAATTTATCTGAATATTTTTGCCAGTCTGCATGGGTAGTTAATCGATCGATCTCTAATACTTCGATGGTGCGATGGCGGTGACTAGTGCGGTAGACCCCAGCGTAAATTTGTCCTTGTTGTGCTGGCATCACCACTGCTACATCACCTTCTATCTGCTGTTGCCAAGCTACTGCTGCTAAATTAGAGATGCCATAAACTGGAATTTGCAATTGTTGACCAATAGTTTTGGCAGTCACCACAGCTAAGCGTGTTCCAGTAAAGCCACCGGGGCCATGGGCTACAGCAACCCAAGCTAGTTCTTGCCAAGTTTGGGGAGCAATAAAATCTAATATGTAAGTGTGCAAAAGATTGGAAGTCTCTCGGCCTAAATCCCAAACGCTACTGCGTTTAGCATGGTCGAGATAGCCACGATTCTGATTAATGGTATCTGGCTCCAGCCAACTTGCACTGAGCTTGTCAGAGCAAGCTATCGCCAGCCCCAACTCTGGGGTGCTACTGTGTAAAGCTAAACCATGTTTTGTCATAGATACTGTGTGGTTAAATACGATCGTGCAATGAATTCATATTCCCACAGCTATCTGAAAAATTCCTATGCAAGGATCTTTAACCGAAGTAGTAGCCGCTGCCATCAATGGTGCCGTAGTCAGTTTTCCGACCGACACTGTGCCAGCTTTGGCTGTCCGCCCCGATCGCGCGGAGTTAATTTATCAGCTCAAGCAGCGTGATGATAGTAAGCCACTTATTTTATTGGCGGCCAATGTTGCTGACCTGTGGCCGTTTACCCGAGGCAATAGTGAAGAAAAAGAAATTTGGCAAGAAATGGCCAATCGATATTGGCCAGGAGCATTAACCTTGGCGTTGCCCGCTAGCACCAGGGTGCCAGTGGGCTTAAATAGCGGCAATACAATTGGGCTACGTTTACCTAACAGTGAGGCCGCTAAGGCGGTGCTGCAACAGACTGGGGCTTTAGCGACCAGTAGTGCCAATCTGTCGGGAGAAGCTCCACTCTTGAATATGTTGCAGGTCGATCGGGTTTTTCCTACTGTCACAACTTTAATTGGGGAGCGCGATCGATCTGCGAGTAACCAGCCTTCTACTGTAATTAAATGGACTGGTACTGATTGGGAAGTGTTGCGACAGGGTTTGGTGGTAATTGATTAAGTAATTCTGCGCAGGGGCTTTTCAGCTACTCCTGCCTATATAAAGCTGTAATTTCACGCTTAGGATGGAAGCTCAGATTCTTGCTGTTACATCATGTATCAACCTCCTACTAAATCTTTCAGCAAACATTCCACGTCGGGTTTTACCCTAATTGAGCTGGTGTTAGCCCTGGCGATGGCCACCATATTTCTGGGTTTGGTTGGCAGTGGTTTGGTAATCGTGACGAAGCAAGATCGAGCCGCTGCTGCCGATCGATCTAGTCGCTACGAGCTACAAAGAGCCTTAGGCTTTATTGGCAACGAAGTACAGATGGCGCAGTCGGTAAATCCCTGTCCGCCAGATTTTGGTGGTGTTAGCATCACAGCTAATGGCAGTACCAATCCATATCCGGTATTGTCTTTGACCATGCCGATCGAAAGTGGTTTGACAGAGCCGATCATCTATTATGTTGCTACACCGCCAGCAAAGTCTCCTTGGTCTGGCCCTTTGGTGATTTATCGTTGGGGACCAACGCTGAATTTGAATGGTGCTTATAGTCAAGGCAGTAGTGCTACCAGCTACAGTTACTACAACGAGGTGGTAGTAGATAAAATCACGGCTAACCAACTATCAAATAATTGTGATGCTGTTTTTACAGCGGCAATTCCAGCCAATCATCCTCAAGGATTTTCGGCTTGTGTGGAGCCAAACGGCATGGCAGTAAAACTAGCAGTGACGCGCAGTAGTGATCATACCAGTCGGGATATTTCACTGAATTCTGTTTTTAGTCGGCGCAGCCGGAGTGTTTCGACCACAGCACCTACTTGTCCACCCTAATAGTGTTGCTGAATGCTGCAATCCTGGCGGTCTAAAATGAGGATTATGAATGGAGCAAAAAGCGGTGAGTTGTGCCAACCTGTGTTATTATCATAAGTCTGGCATTTGGTTTTAAAGACATTCCCCTAGGATCATGGCAAAGCGCACACAATTAGTACTCAATCAAGACGTTCGCAAGCTGGGTAAGCTGGGCGACGTGGTAGAAGTAGCTCCTGGCTACGCCCGCAACTATCTAGTGCCCCAAGGCATTGGCCTACCCGTTACTCCGGGCATTTTGCGTCAGGTGGCGAAGCGGAAAGAAATCGAGTTGGCTCGACTGGCTGAACTGAAGCTGGTTGCTGACCAACAAAAAGCGGCGATCGAAAAAGCTGGCGCATTGCAGATTAGCAAGAAAGAAGGTGAGAACGAGGCCATTTTTGGTACTGTTACCACTGCCGAAATTGCTGCTGCAATTCTCAGCTTGGCTAGTGTCACTGTCGATAAGCGGGATATTTCCATCCCCGATGTGGCCAAGCTAGGCACTTATACTGCCAGCATTGAGCTGCACCCTGAAGTGACTGTAGAAGTTGAATTCAACGTCGTCGCCGAGTAGTAAATTAGGGGCGCGGTGATGTCTGAAGAAACTAGCGCCATCCAAAAATCGTCGGATTCATCCGGCGATTTTTTAGCGTCTAGAGGTAGCTCTCAACAGTTTGGTCTGGTAGCGGCCAATTTGATTCCGCCCCAAAATATTGAAGTCGAAGAAGCCATTTTAGGCGGGATATTATTAGACCCGGAAGCTTATGGTCGGGTCGCAGAGCTACTGGTGCCCAATGCCTTTTATATCCCAGCTCATGGTCATATTTATCAGGCGGCGATCGAGTTACATGCAAGCGGTTTGCCCACAGACTTATTGAATGTCTCTAATTGGTTGGCCGATAACCAGTTATTAGAAAAAGTTGGTGGTCAAAATAAGCTGGTGCAGTTAGTCGAACGTACAGTCAGCGCAGTGAATGTAGATTCCTTGGCAGTGCTGCTAATGGATAAGTACATGCGCCGGGAACTGATTCAGGCTGGTAATGTGGTGGGGCAGCTCGGCTATGACATGGGCAAGCCCTTAGAACAAGTGCTCGACCAGGCTGAGCAAAAGGTTTTAAATGTCACTCAGGTGCGTCCCCAATCTGGTTTGACTCCGGTAAGTGACATTATTTTACAGACCTTCGAAGACATCGTAGCCCGTAATCAGGAGCTGACTCCACCCGGATTAACCTGCGATTTTGCTGATTTGGATGCCATGACTGGTGGTTTCCAGCGATCGGATTTGATCATTGTGGCCGGTCGGCCTTCCATGGGTAAATGTTTGGCTTATGATGCAGAAATCGTGTTGGCCGATGGTTCGATATCTTCGATCGAGAGTCTCTATCAACAGCAAAATGCCCAACTTTTAACCCTGCAAAACAATTGGCAGTTCACCTGGACTCGGCCATCAAACTATGTTGATGATGGAATAAAGCCAGTATTTCGAGTGAAAACCCGCTTGGGTCGAGAGATTGAAACTACTCTCACCCATCCTTTTTTGACATTGGATGGTTGGCAACCTTTATCTGCTTTAAAAGTAGGTGAAAAGATTGCGGTGCCTAGAATAATGCCAGTTTTTGGCCAAAATCCACTGTCAGAGTGCGCAGTGAAAATCCTTGGCTATCTAATTGGCGACGGTAATCTCACCCAAGGAACTCCTCGGTTTACCAATACTAATCCTGTTATTCAGCAAGACTTTATTGATGCTGTGCAGGAATTTAGCCAAGGAAATTTAAAGGTTTGTATTGGTACTGTTGGTGGAACTAGAGCACCAAGCCTAGCTGTATCGACTGACTTTCAGCTTCTGGAACAGCGTCGGAAAATCTTTGGTAGTAATTTGTCTAGGCTACTCAAACAAAAAAATACATCTTGTCAGTTACTTGCCGATCATTTAGAAATTAGTGTATCGCTTATTTATCAATGGCAGAAAGGAGTCTGCGTTCCGAAGCGTGAAATCTTTGATCGGCTCTGCGAATATTTAGCAGTTCCTGCTACCAACTTAATCTCTGAAGGCTGGGAATCCATTTGTGCAGATAATTCTCTAACTGATTGGCTAAAATTGCTGGGTATCTGGGGGAAAACATCTCATGACAAGTTTGTACCTGCGGTTATTTTTCAGTTACCCCAGATTCAATTGGCAGCATTCCTCAATCGTTTGTTTGCTACCGATGGCTGGGCAACAGTTCTAAGTAGCGGACAAGTACAACTCGGATTTGCGACAGTGAGCAAAAAATTAGCTCAACAAGTCCAACATTTATTACTGCGTTTTGGTATTGTCGCTCGATTGAAAGCTCGCTCAGTGCTATATAAAGGTGAACGGAGGGCGGTGTGGCAAATTGATATTACAGATGCTATTTCCATCCAGACTTTTATAACTGAGATTGGCATCCATGGTAAAGAACAAGCCACTGATGCAGTATTAGCAGCATTGGAGCATAAGCGATATCAAACCAATCGTGATTTAATACCCATTTCTGTCTGGAATCAATTGAGTGCAGCCAAAGTAGATGCTGAGGAAAGCTGGCAATCAGTGGCTATTAAAGCTGGCATTGCTGGTTATGGTAATATCCATGTTGGTAAACGTGCGCCAACTCGGGAGCGATTACTGAAACTTGCTACAGCTCTAGAAAATCAACCATTACAGGCTTTAGCCCAAAGCCAAGTCTATTGGGATGAAATTGTGGAGATCGAATCAGTTGGTTGCAAGCAAGTCTACGACTTAACCATTCCCGATACCCATAATTTTGTCGCCAACGATATCTGTGTTCACAACACGGCAATCAGTTTAAACATTGCCTACAATATGGCTCTGCTGCATCAGTTGCCAATTTTGGTTTTTAGCTTAGAAATGTCTAAAGAGCAATTGGTACAGCGGATGCTGGCTGGGGAAGCGCGGGTGGATAGTAATCGATTACGAGCAGGGCGAATTAGTCAAAACGAGTGGGAACAAGTTTATGCCGCGATCGCCAAAATTTCGGAGCTGCCTATATATATAGATGACACCGCCAATATGATGGTGATGCAAATGCGCAGCCAGGCTCGCCGCCTGCAAGCCGAAACTGGTAAACCTTTGGGTTTAATTATGTTGGATTATTTGCAGCTCATGGAAGGCAGCAGCGATAACCGCGTACAAGAAATCTCTAAAATTACTCGTAGTCTGAAAGGTCTGGCTAGAGAATTAAATGTGCCAATTATTGCTCTGTCGCAGCTTAGCAGAAGCGTAGAAGCCCGCAACAACAAAAGACCAATGATGTCGGATTTACGCGAGAGCGGCAGTATTGAGCAGGATGCAGATCTCGTCATCATGCTATATCGTGATGCTTATTACAATCCAGACACCCCCGATCGAGATATCACCGAATTAATTGTTACCAAACATCGGAATGGCCCCACGGGAGTAGTCAAACTAGTATTCGATCCAGGACTCACCAAATTTAAAAATTTAGCGCAACCCCGTTAGAGCACCCGATTTATGACCCAATTCGTGTTAAATTCTTAACCGAGTCGCTCTTTAGGTATTTCAACTTTCACCTATGCAATGTCCCAAGTGCAAAGAACTCCTTACTAACTCTCAACTCTTTGGCAGCCTCAAGGCCGATGCCTGTACAAATTGTGCTGGCCAATGGGTGGATGGAGACGAATACCAGCAGTGGCGATTAGCTCAAACCCGTGCCACCGTTGACCCAATGCGAGTGTTGCGGACTAACTTGACCGCCTATCAGGTTCCAGCCGCAACTGATACCAAGACTGGTTTATGCCCCGTCTGTCAGCGCATTTTATCGCGCACTAGAGTTAGCACTGAGCCATTCTTTTATTTAGAGCAATGTCTTTCTTGCAATGGCGTGTGGTTTGACCAAGACGAAGCCGCGATTTTGCAGCAGCTTAAACTCCACGACCAAATTGAAATTTTGTCTTCGGGTTCTTGGCAGAGCCAAATTCGATCGGCGCAGATGTTGCTCAATGAAAAAGAAGCCGTGATTGAAAAACTAGGAATTGATATTGCTCAACAAGTCTTTGAACTAGCCGAGATTTTAACCGACCAACCCAACGGAGACTTTGCAGTGGCTTATTTGATGCGCCGCTTTGAGCGAGACAGTCCATTTATGCAACAATCCCAGGTTTAAGCAATTCTGTAAAAATCAATCCCAAAAAAGATCACAGCTATCCTCCCTGTGCCGTTGTTGGTTATCTTTAATATATGAAGATACCTAGTGAGGCCGAACATGCAGGTTAACTTGAAAGCAACGCTCAGTGATCCGCGTTTAGATATTAATCAAAATAGTAATCAGCGCCAGCTAGCCGTCTCGATCGCCGCCCTGGCTGATGCGGCTGGTGGCAGTCAGTTGCCCATCAATTTGGGGCTGATTTTAGATTGCAGTGGATCAATGAAAGGCTTGCCCTTAGAAACGGTGAAGCAAGCTGCCCAACAATTAATTTTTCAGCTTCGTCCTCACGATCGACTGTCGGTAGTATCTTTCGATCACCAAGCCAGAACTATTATTCCTAATCAACTGGTGGGCGCAGACCCCACTGTTTTGGCCAGAAGAATTGATCAGCTCCAAGCCGGTGGCGGCACCTCGATCGACGAAGGTATTAGACTGGGCATCCGAGAAATTAGCGCCACTCCCACCGAAGGCACCGCTCATGCTTTTATTTTGACCGACGGTGAAAACGAACATGGTGACAATGATCGCTGTATCACCCTAGCCGCCAACTCGAACAAAGACAAGATCACTCTTCATACCCTAGGCTTTGGCGAGCATTGGAACCAAAATATTCTAGAAAAAATCGCCGACGTAGCCGGTGGTACTTTGGCTTATATCGAAAAGCCCCAAAATGCGATCGCCGAATTTGGTCGGATATTTAGTCGGATTCAATCGGTGGGTTTAAACAACGCCTACTTGCAAATTACCCTTCAGCCTCGGGTGCGCTTGGCCGAACTCAAACCGATCGCCCAGGTATCTCCCGATACGATCGAACTGCCAGTACAAACCGAAGGCGATCACTTTTTGGTCAGGCTAGGAGACTTGATGACCAATATTCCCCGCGTAGTATTGCTGAACATTTACGCTGGTCAGTTTCCCCCCGGCCTGCAACCGCTATTGAACTTGCAGGTATCTTATGATGATCCCACCTCGGGCAAGAGTGGCTTACAGTCTGAGGCCGTGACAGTTAGGTCAGAAGCCGTCGCCGGTTGGCAAACCATGCCCGATGCTGGCGTGCAGCAATACGCCTTAGCTTTGGCGAAATACCGCCAGACCCAGTTGGCTGAGCAAAAACTGCAACAGGGCGATCGATCTGGAGCGGCGACGATGTTACAAACGGCTGCCAAAACTGCGCTGCAAATGGGTGATGTGGGTGGAGCCACTGTTTTACAAAGCAGCGCCACACAACTGCAAGCTGGTCAAGAACTATCCGAAAGCGATAAAAAGAAAACCAGAATCGTCTCTAAGACTATTTTGCAATAGAAATATGTATAAGCAGATGCAATGTTCCGCAATTGATCCCCTATAATTGTTAACAAAGCTTAAAATAATATAAACATTTAGGAAAAACGTAGCCATCATGGGTCGTCTTGGGGTTTTGCTATTAAATTTGGGTGGGCCAGAGAAACTTTCTGATGTCCGACCATTCTTGTTCAACCTTTTTTCTGACCCGGAGATTATTCGGCTGCCAATTCCGGCGCTGCAAAAACCGTTGGCCTGGTTGATTTCTAGCAGCAGAGCTAAAAAATCTCAGGCCAACTACCAAAAGATTGGTGGTGGTTCACCTCTGCGCAGAATCACCGAAGCTCAAGCGGTGGCGATCGAGCAAGATTTGCACAGCCGAGGCACAGATGCCAAGGTATATATTGGGATGCGCTACTGGAAGCCCTTTACGGAAGAAGCCTTCGCCGCAATTAGAGCCGATGGAATTAGCGAACTAGTAATTTTGCCTTTGTATCCCCAGTTTTCGATTAGTACCAGTGGTTCTAGCTTTAGAGCGATCGATCGGCTGTGGAAAGAAGACCCTACTCTAAAACCCGCTAAATATACCGTAGTGCCATCTTGGTTTGAGCGACCGGGCTACCTCAAAGCCATGGCCGACCTGATTGCTGCTGAAATTGATAAGTGTCCTAACCCCAACGAGGCACACGTTTTTTTCAGTGCCCATGGGGTGCCCGCTAGCTATGTCACAGAAGGCGGCGATCCTTACCAAGAAGAAATCGAACGCTGTGCCGAAGCCATTATTCAAACCCTCGATCGGCCCAACCCTTATACTTTGGCTTACCAGAGTAAAGTTGGCCCCGTAGAGTGGCTGAAACCTTACACCGAAGATGCGATCGTCGAATTGGCTCAGCAGGGTGTGACGGAACTAGTGGTGGTGCCGATCAGCTTTGTGTCAGAGCACATTGAGACTTTGGAAGAAATTGATATTGAATACCGCGAACTCGCTGAGGAAGCAGGTATTCATACTTTCAACCGTGTCCCAGCTTTAGATACCGATGCTACTTTTATTACTGCCCTCAGTGATTTGGTCTTAGAAGTGGCGGCAGCACCCAGCATGGAGCTGTCTCAAGTGCCTCAGATGCGCAAAAAAACCAAGATGTATCCCCAAGAAAAATGGGAGTGGGGTCTTACCACCGCTGCCGAAGTTTGGAATGGTCGGATGGCAATGGTGGGCTTTTTTATGATTCTGCTAGAGATTTTTAGTGGCAAAGGGCCACTGCACTTAGCTGGTTTGCTGTAGAAGCGCCCACCAAAAAGCCGGAGTCAATTTCTTGTGACTCCGGCTTTTGGCTAATCTTTAAGCACTATTTTTTATTGCCAGGAAGATTGTTATATTGGTTCAAAGCTGCGGCCAAAATATTAAAGATCGCCCAACTACCTGCTAACAGCACAGGTGCGATGACAATAATAATGCGAAAATCGATATCCATATTGATGTTTCCTAATTAAAATTAACTGAATATATTCGCCGCTAGCGGGCGCTTTAGTATGTTTTCCAGATTACCACATCTCGCCTGTGTCAATCTACCCCTAATGCCCTAGTTAATCTGTAAAATAATCGATATTAATTACTATCATCTAAGAATTTTACTAGGTTAAAATAGGTTAGCAGCACCAATCTAATCACCGATAAACGGCTAAGACGTTGCAGCCAGCAAAATATTTCAATATCTGGAAAAGATCATTGATCTATAAAAATTAAAGCTGTTGAGCTTGATAATTTTTTTTGAATTCAGATCAAAAAGCAATGGCTTTAGCGATCGAACACCAATATTACCAGCGATCGACATCACAGACAAAACCATAGGATCTAAGCAGCAAGCCAAAAACGCTGAATGATTCAGCATTTTCGCTCTATCTGTATCCTTGGTTACTTAAGCTATATTTGTCTGGACAAGTATTTTAAATTAGCTGTATGCCTCCCGCCTCCTACAACTCAACTGCATTGTTTAATGAAGCTTTGGGTTTAGCTTTAAACAAACTATCTTTATTTGCTAAGTCACCCAGCTTTATCGAACAAATGACCATAGCCTTTGGGAGTGGCTGGTCGCCAATTATTGCTCAAGATGTAGTAACAGAGCTAGCCGGGGGCAAACTGCCGCTGATCGAAGTGGTTGCAGATTTAGGTGGGGCATTGGGAGCATACGCCGCTGACAACAATAAAATTTATCTTTCTCAAAAGTTCTTACTGGCCAACCAAGCTAACCCCCAGGCGATCGCCGATGTGTTGTTAGAAGAAATTGGTCACTCGATCGATGCCCAGATCAACAAAGTAGATAGCATCGGTGACGAAGGCGAAATATTTGCGGCCTTAGTAAATCAGCGCATCCTTAACACCGAGGAATTAGTCGGACTCAAGAGCCAAAACGATCAGCAGACTTTAGTGATCAATGGACAAGCTACTACTGTCGAACAGGCCATCTATGGCAGTATTAATGTAGATGGTAACTTATCAGACTGGACAGCAGCAGAGCGGATCGATACTGTTCCGGGTAGCGGGGTGGCTGGCTATGAGGTCTATAGCAAGTATGCTGCCAACAATTATGTATTTGGCATTAGATCGGCAGTAGCGATCGGCAATGGATCGACTATTTGGATTGATGCTGACCAAAATTCGGCGACTGGTTTTCAAGTCTTTGGTTTTACGGGTGGTGCAGAGTACAACATTCACATTGGCACCGATGGTAAAGCTAATTTATACAGCGGCGGTGAAGGCGAAACTTTTGTAAGCGCTTTGGACTATAGCCTTAGTGCCGATGGTAAAAACCTGGAAGTGGCCGTAGCAAGCACATCTTTGGGTGCAACAGCTCCCGGTGCGATCAATGTCTTGGCTGATATAAATAACAGTGTTTATTTACCTGGCGACTACAATCTATTTAGATATACCGTAGCACAGGTAGCCACTGCACCCAGAAACACTTATGGCAATATTACTCTGGATGGTGTTTTAACTGACTGGACTACTAGCGATCGGTTAGATGTTTTACCGGGCAGTGGCCAAGCTGGCTATGAGATTTATGGTAAAAATACGGTAGATGGCTATGCTTTCGCTATTCAATCAGCGGTAAATATTGGTGTCAACACTACTATTTGGCTAGACACTGATAAAGATAGGTCTACCGGTTTTCAGGTATTTGGAGCTTTTGGTGGCGCAGAACGCAATATCAACATTGCGGCTGATGGCAATGCTTATCTTTACAGTGGTGGGGCTGGTCAAACCTTTGTAACTAAACTTGATTCCAAAATCAGCGCCGATGGCAAGACCTTAGAAGTTGCCATTGGTAAAGAACAAATTGCGGCTGGTAATGGTTTGAATGTTTTGGCCGATGTCAATGACAATGTATTTTTGCCCGGAGACTATAACAGTGCCCCCTACCGAGTAAGCAGCTCTACTACCGGCAATTCTAATGTTTTTGGTAATATTACCGTAGATGGTAGTTTAGCTGACTGGACAAAAGTCGATCGCCTAGATTA
This sequence comes from Synechococcales cyanobacterium bin59.metabat.ball.084, assembly GCA_013297675.1. Taxonomy (GTDB): domain Bacteria; phylum Cyanobacteriota; class Cyanobacteriia; order Cyanobacteriales; family Chamaesiphonaceae; genus JAAFHZ01. The sequence goes on from JAAFHZ010000056.1 coordinate 16,786, forward strand.
TCAGCCCGGAGTTGCTCAGGCGGGCTATCAGATTTTTGGCAAAAGCACCGCTGATGGCTATGTGTTTGCAGTTGACTCGGCAGTAGCGATAGGTGCCAACACGACTATTTGGTTAGATACCGATCAAAACCGCAGCACCGGCTTCCAAATTTTTGGAACTACTCCTACTAGTGCCGGTGCTGAATACAACATTAATATTGCTGCCGATGGCAATGCCTATCTCTACACTGGCGGTGCTGGTCAAAACATTGTGGCTAAAGTAGAGGCTAAGCTAAGTGCCGATGGTAAACAGTGGGAGGTAGGGGTTAACAAAAATCTGTTGTCGGTGACAGGTGCTGGCATTAACGTGCTGGCTGATGTGAACAACACGACGTTTTTACCCGGAGACTATAGCCGATCGCCTTTAACTGTTAGCAGCACTCCTTTACCAACTCGTACAGACCTCAGCAAAAAAGTGGGGATTGTTTACTCCGAGACTTCTGCTAACAGATTTTTTGATAAAAAAGCTTATGGCCAGTTGTTTGGTAATGCTCAAAACCAGGCGATACAAGCCGGGATAAACTTCGATATTTTGACTGAAACCGATCTTAAGGATCTGAGTAAAGTAGTCCAATACGATTCCTTGGTGTTTGCGGGCTTTGCTAACGTAAAATCGGCAGATGTGGCATCGATCGAAAATGTCCTAACTCAAGCATCCACCAAATATGGTGTTGGTTTGATTGCTGCTGGTGATTTTTTGACCAATGATGAAACCGGTGCAGCCTTGGCTGGCGACCCTTACCAGCGCTTGAAGAATTTATTTGATGTTAACCGTACCAACGGTGGTACTGTTAACGGCGGCGCTGTTAGTGTAAATATTAAAGATACAGGTAGTTCAATTTTAGAATCTGGCTATACAGCCGGTGAACAGATTGCTAGCTATGCTAATAATTTAACTTTTTCGGCCTATGCTGGCTTGACCCAGACCGGCACGGTATTAGCCGATCAGACGGTCAATGGTCAAAAATATAACGCAGTAATTGCTACCCAGACTGGTGGACGCAACGTTCACTTTGCGGATCAATCAATTTTTGCTGATAGTAACTTGGGTTGGCAGGGTCTAGGATGGTCTGTTTATGGCAATCAAGCAAAAGTTGGCTTAGAACTGACTCGCAACAAAAGTATTTTTATCTCCCGTGATGATGTTGATCAATCCAGGTTTTCTTTAGAAGCCCCAACCATTGAAGCGAAGGTGGGTGATATTTTAGCTGAATGGAAAGCCAAATATAACTTTGTTGGTTCCCACTATATCAATATTGGCAATAATCCCAGTGAAAATGAGTCTACTGATTGGTCTGTGTTAAGGCCAATCTATCAGAAGTGGTTAGCTTTAGGGAATGAAATTGGTACTCATTCTTATACTCATCCTGACAATGTGAGCTTCCTGAATGCTGCTCAGTTAGAATTTGAGTTCAATCAGTCTAGGCAGATAATTTCTCAACAGTTAGGAATTTCAGTTACGGGTGCTGCTACTCCCGGCAATCCCGAAAGCCTGTTTGTTGATCAAGAACTATCTAAATACTTTCAGTATGTGAGTGGGGTTGGCTCGGCTTATACTAATTCATTTGGTTATCTGGAACCAGGTGATGACACTATATTTTTTGCACCCAATATTTCTTTTGACTTTAATTTAATTGATTTTAGAAAACTAACTGCGGCTCAGGCGGAAGTCGTATGGGCAAATGAGTATGCTCAAATTACTAAGCATGGTAATACTCCTTTTGTGCTATTTGCTTGGCATGATTACGGCATCACAGAAGCCTTGCCCGGTTATACCAGAGCAATTTATGAAAACTTTATTGCTCGTGCCTATAATGACGGCACCGAATTTACTACCTTAGATGATGCTCAGAAGCGGATTAGAGCTTTTGATGCTGCCAAACTTACTGTCAATCAGGTAGGTGATACTATCACTGCTTCGATTGCTGATGCTACCGATATTGGCAAGTTTGCCTTGGATATCGATGCTGGTACGAAAGTGATTAAAAGTGTTACTAATTACTACGCTTACGATAATGACTCGGTATTTACTACCAAAAATGGCGGCAGTTACACTATTAACTTAGGTACTACTGTTGATGATGTCAGTCATATTACCTCTTTAGACCAACGTAACGAACTAGTTTCGGTAACTGGTGATGGCACTAACTTAAACTTTAGCTTCAATGGAGCAGGTAAAGTTACCACCGATCAAAGGGCGATCGCTGCCACTCAGCGCTACAAGGTCACTGGCGCAGACGATTTTAAAGTTACTGGCGATAAGCTAGAGCTAACTTTCAATGATAATACCAGTCATACTGTTAGTATCTCAGTCGTAAATGATACCGCTCCGATCGTGGCTACCCCAATTGCTAACGTAATCACCACTGCTGATGCTCCCGGCACCCAGTCGATCGATCTGAGCAAAGTATTCAGTGATATCGATAAAGACACCATTACTACTAGCGTGGTCTCTAACAGCAATGCTAACTTGCTGAAGGCTGTGGTAACAGGCACCACACTCAATCTAAATTATGTGCCTTATGAGTTTGGTACCAGCACGATCACGGTGCGCGGTACTGCTGGCGGTAAGTCGGTAGATACTAGCTTCAATGTCACTCTAAATAGTGTTACTCCAGTAGTGAATGGCAATGATACAGCTCAAACCATTAACGGCGGCAATGGCAACGAAATCATCAAGGGCTTATTGGGCAACGATCGCTTAAATGGTAACGGCGGCAATGATGCATTGATCGGTGGCGGTGGTAATGATTCGCTTTTTGGTGGTGCTGGCAACGATGTGCTGATTGGTGTTAACCCTATCAGTGTAAATCCGGGTCAAGGCAGCTATGACGTGCTCCAAGGTGATGGTGGCAGCGATCGCTATGTGTTGGGTGATGTGAATGCTGTTTACTACAATGACGGTATTAGCACTAATACAGGCCGATCGGACTATGCGGCAATTATTGGTTTTGCGGCTGGTGACATAATTCAACTCAAGGGCAAAGCTGCGGATTACACCTTGTCTTTGGGTACTGCACCCAACAATGGCAATCAACAGGGTACTTTGATTCAAAGCACTCTTTTTGGCCAACCAGAGTTAATTGGTTTCGTAGCTGGCTCGACTAATTTGAACTTGACTAGCACGGCCTTCTCTTACGTCTAGACACGAAGATTTCATCAAGCTAATCTCCGGCGTTGACTCTAGAAGTCAACGCCGGAATAGTTTAAATCGATTTTATGGCTTCCCCATCCCCAGCTTAGACTCGATGCAATACGGTTCGCTTAAGAACACAATAAAAACCAAGGAAATTAGTAAAGGGTGTTCCCTGAGCGGAGCCGAAGGGAGCACCATTGGAGATCATGGAATTCATCGGGTTGGGGTTCGGCTCCGCTCACCCAACCCATTTCACAGATTTTCTGATAGCTTAAGCGAACCATATTGAGACTCGATGTATCACTTGAAATTGCTCATGAAATAATTCATGGCTAATCCAATAACCAATTAAAAACATCCTCAACTGTTAAAGTCAAACCTTGAGCAAAAGCAGGTACCGGAATTTGTTGCTGTGGCAAATCAAATACGAGTGCCTGTTGCCGTTGTTGGGAAACAAAAATAGTTTTCTCGGCAGGATCAACCAACCAGCCCATTTCAGCACCATGATTTAAGCAATGCAAAATATTCTTGGTAACTTTAGTCTGATTCTGATCTGGTGACAATATTTCAATTGTCCAATCAGGTGCAGCCTGAAAAACATTCGCAATTTCACCATTCTCATCCCTGTAAATTCGTTGCCAAGTAAACACCGCAACATCTGGAATGATTGATCGATCGCCAAAAGTACAACGCAACTCTGTAAAAGCCCGAGCAATTCGCGGCGATCGAACAACAGCATTAATTGTCGTTGCCATCTCCGTCTGAATCGAGCTATGTTTTCCCTGAGGCATCGGCTTCTGAATTACTTTTCCATCCACATATTCGCTAGCAGGCTCTGTTTCTGGTAGCTTCAGAAACTCTCCCAGAGTAAGCAGTTTTTCAGGGGTCTGTATCATCTTTTTCTCTCACAAAATATGCTGTGTATTCATCATCCGGAGTTTCACTTCGACAAGCTGCTAGTTCCTCGGGAATCCAATCGCAGAGGTTTTCCTATTGACGGTGCAATCTGGTGTAACTGTTCTTCAATTCCTGGGTCAAACGTTGCTGTTTGCCAACCTTCTGCTAAAACTACTTGGTCGATCGGTAGATTTTTAGCTTTAGTGAAATCAACCTGATCAATTTCTGCTTGGTTGAAAATACAGTTTTCTAGGTTAGCCCCTCTAAAAGTAGCGCCTTGAAGAACACTGCGAGAGAAGTTGACCCCTGTTAAACAAGCTTCATTAAAGTTGGCATCCTCAAGGGTAGCTTGCTGAAAAGTAGCGCCCTGCATCTGAGCACCCCAGAAATTCCCTTCTCTCAAGTAAGCGTTGGTCAGTTTAGCATCAGGAAGTTCTGCCTGCCGAAAGTTCACACCAGGTAAGTGAATTTCCTGAAGATCTATCTCTGGCTTGAAGGAATAGTTTTGGAAGGACTCACCCCTATCGTTGAGTTCGGTCAATATGCCCTTCAGAGAAACACTTTTTTCTAATGTCTGTGAGGCATCGAGTAATGCTAACGATGCATAGCGCTGTTGCTGCTGTTGATTTCGCCATCCAGAAAAGGAAAACACCACCAAACTCGTAATAATTGCAATACTTTCCACCACACTCAGCACCGCAGAATCTTTCAGAAATTCAATGATGGAGGGAATTGTTGTCAAAGATTTGCCTAGGATGGATGCTTCCATGTAGAGGATGAGTGCAATTACTAAAGTAATAAAAAGGATTAGCAATACTAGTTTAGCTACTTGAATACTCACTCCACTGAGCATTCTTTTTTGCCTAAGACTTAAATATTTACGCATTTTACTTTTTCCTGGTTAAACCTCTTGACACAATAGTATCAGAATATGGTACTATTGTGTCAAAGGGTTGAATTTCGACAGTTTGCGTGCCTTTAGGAGGCAAAAGCTAACATGAGCAGTGAGGACTATTGCGAAAAAACAATAGGACTTCTGAAAGAACTTAACCCTGAACAAGTTGAGACAGTACAAAAAATCTTTGCCAGTAACAGCTTTAGCAATCCATTAATTTCTCTTAAAGATTTGGGGAACTTAGCTGTGGCACTAGGTGGTTATCAGGAACATAAGTTTTTGGGAGGGAGCTGGTGCTTTTCCTTACCATCGGCTAGTAAAGATCATTATGTTGTTGTCACTAATTCTAGATTCGACCATGCCAATATAAAGGCTGTCAAAGACTTTCGTTTTGGATTGGAACAGTTGGGAATATGTGGCGAATGTTTACCTTGAAAGGATCACAGGTTTAAAGGAGTCTTTTGGGATGCTTGGGTAAGTTATCTTGCCCTTGTTTCTCCTAGTATCTTCACTGATTCAATTAGTGTACGACTTACACCACTAACAATATTTAGGGTACTATTTATGTCGGTATTCACAATCTTTAGTAAGTTATGGAAATCATATGATCTGTCTTTAGTACAATATGAAGAAGATGGAAGACCAATTTTTTCGTTCACACAAGAGAGAGAAACTGAAGCACTAAATGAATCAGGTAACAACATTTGTATCAGATTTTTTCCCTCATTAAATTGGTACTATAGCAGTCCCAAATCATTTGTTAGATCAAATAAGCCTGAAAGCCTTGTACCGCGACGAGTTAACTCTAAAACAGATTTAGAATTGCTATGTCATCCAATATTATATACTGTTGGAAATAGCTCTATGGCATTCCTAAATCAGATTCGCTTCAAAGCATTGTGCAGAAAAATTATGAAGATGACTTTTGACTACCTTATGATAGATCTATGCCATTTACTGTTTCAAGCTGTGGAATGGGAGCCACAGCACAAAGAGAATTCTCTGGCAAAGTATTTTACTGGTTCGTGTTACTCTCCCAAAGACCGTTGTATAACTATCTATACCAATATGATTTTGAGGCTAAACAAAATCACTAAAAAATTATTGATGCCTGTTACTACATGGTGTCGAACATTAAAGTTAGTGCTGCAAAAATATCTTGAAGTACTAGGAAATAATTTAACCCAGAATTTTATCTCCACAGGTCTAATTGATTTTGGTGATATAAATTTTGGACATTCCCCCGTTATAGGATCAGACTTGTAGTAGGAAAATAAATATGCTGATATACAGAGGATATAGCGCAATTGTTGAAATCGACTATGAGAATGGAACTCTAGTCGGGAAAATACTTGGCTTAAGTGATTCATTAACTTTTGAATGTAAAGATGTAAAAGATTGTGAGCAATCTTTTCATAACGTTGTAGATGATTATTTGGAATTCTGTTCCAAAATTGGAAAGAAACCAGAAAAACCTTTTTCTGGGAAGCTACTTTATCGTACAGATCCAGAAACTCATCGTAAAATCTTTATAGCGGCTAACCATGCTGGACTGTCTCTCAATAGTTGGATTGATGAGACAATAAGGGAAAGTGTGGCCGCTATTCCATAAAATTGCCATTGTGTTGGATACATGCAACGAGTTGAGAGAGTACCCTGCTATGCTTGGGGTACTAGTAGCTTTACCGTGGCAAATCAGTATAGCTAGCCTTCATTTCCGCCAGCATATCCACCACCAACGACTCCAGCTTACTCACCGTTTGTCCCTTTTGTAATTCCGCTCCCAAAGCCTCCATAAAGTTCTCTGCTAACCTTTTAGCTAGCTTGCCATTCTGTGGATCATTGAGGCTCTTGGTTAGCCCCAAATATAGCGCTTCTGAAACCTGGCGCACGATTTGATCGATCAACTGGTGGGGAGCCTCCGCAAAACCCGGAATCAGCTTTAAATTCTGAAAAGCCGGAGAATCGATCGATGCCTTTTGCACCAAATTTGAAACAATCTCCTCCAAATCTGGTTGAATCTTTGGCAACACCCGATAGATAGCAATTTCTAAAATAATCTGCGCGATCGCCTCCACCTCATTCACATCATTCAGATCCACATAAGGGCGCAGCAATCTAGTAGTAATTAACTGCGTCGCCGTACCACTTTTGATTGCCCCTTGGGCCTGATTCAACACCTGATTAATTACCACTTGAGTTAACTCATCGGCAAACTCATTCACAAACCTGGTATTGAGCTGATGCTGAATGCGATCGAGATTAATCAATCTGGCCTGATGCCAACGAATTGCTAGAGGAATAATCCGCAATAGCCGCACCAATGGCAAAATTAACAGCAGGTCGTACCACCGATCGATCACCGCCGATCGCCAGCTCAACCCCGGTTTCTGCCGCCGCATCCGTCGCAAGCGCAACAACAAATCCAATAAAAATATTGCTCCAAACCCCACATCAATCAACCAAAAGCGATCAATCGGCTCCCCATCTTCACCAATTTCGCGGAAATAATTAATATCAAATAAGGGACGAATCTGTTGATCGAAGAAGGCTATTTCTGAGGCTTTCTTGGCACCTGTAAAATTTGCCTCGCTCCAAAAAACTCGAAAAGCCTCCTTAGAAGACTCCTTACCAGTATGGTCGCGCAGCCGATTCTTGATTTTCTCTAGAGCACCACTTTTGCCTGCGCCCTGAAAAGGATTGGTCTCCACAGTCTGCACGCTTTGATCTACCAACTCTTTGAGAGTAGTAGCCAATGGCAGATTTTGCTTTTTGAACCGATCGACCGTCGCCAGATACTTGGTAGTTTCCCGATGGGGTTCAATGCCCTTCAGCGGGTCATAAACCTTAGTTAAAGCTGGGAGATAACGGAAATATAAATTGCGCCAGGGTATATAGCTGAGATCAAATAGCACCCAGCCAAAATTGACGGCAATTAACATTGCCAGACCTTTTTCCCACCAAAGATTTTTATCTGCTGCTCGGTCATCTAACATCGATATTGGCTCCTACCAAAAAAGGATAGGCCAATGGCCTATCCTTAGTTAAACAAAATATAAGGGAAAATTACTTAACCCAGTTCTTGCCCACGATTTCAGCCAAGTCTACAACACGCTGGCTATAGCCCCACTCGTTGTCATACCAAGCTACTACCTTAACCATATCGTCGCCCATCACCATTGTGAGGCTAGAGTCAATAATCGAAGAGGCATCACACCCCTTGTAGTCGCTAGAAACCAACGGTAGATCGTTGTATTCTAAAATGCCTTTCATGGAGCCTTCTGCCGCAGATTTCAATGCTTCGTTGACTTCTTCTTTGAAAGTCTTCTTCTCAACGTTGATTACCAAGTCAACTACCGAGACGTTGGGAGTAGGTACGCGCAACGCAATACCATTCAACTTGCCCTTCAGTTCAGGAAGTACCAAGGCTACCGCTTTAGCCGCACCGGTAGAAGTAGGCACAATGTTCATTGCGGCTGCTCTAGCCCGACGTAAATCGCGGTGAGAAGCATCTAGCAGTCTTTGATCACCAGTGTAACTGTGGGTGGTGGTCATTACGCCTTTAATGATGCCAAACTTGTCGTTTAAGACCTTAGCAAAAGGAGCCAAGCAGTTAGTGGTGCAACTAGCATTACTAATGATGTTGTGCTTGTTATGGTCGTATTGGTCAGCATTTACGCCTACAACAAAAGTACCATCTTCATCTTTACCAGGAGCTGTAATTAGCACCTTTTTGGCACCAGCTTTGATGTGCTTACCAGCACCTTCTTTGCTGATAAATACGCCAGTAGATTCGATGATCAAATCGATTTCCCACTCTTTCCAAGGTAGGTTCTCGGGGTTGCGATCGGATACACACTTGATGGTTTTGCCATTGACAGTGATGGTATTGTCATCGGCACTAATTTCGGCGTTAAAACGACCCAGCATAGTGTCGTACTTCAACAAGTGGGCATTAGTCCGAGGGTCGGACGTGTCATTGATCCCCACAACTTCCAGAAAACTATCGCTTCTGCCAGCCCAACAACGCAGGAAGTTCCGACCGATGCGCCCAAAACCATTAATGGCAACTCTAATCACAGATCAATATCCTCTATAGCTTAATAAAATTAAATAAAACGCTTTCGCCCAAAGATCATATCGCAAACTGTGCAGATCCATAAACCCAAATGAGTAAATATGCCTAGCGATCAATTTAACGACGGAACAGGTTGAAGATACTAAAGAGCGGGCTGAGGGGATTGAGAATGCTTCCTAAACCGTCACCCACCCGAGTAGTACCCGATCGACCAATCACCACAATATCGTTGTTGCGCAAAGTTGGGTTAGTGGTTTCATTAACCTTGCTGGCAAAGTCTACCCCGATAGTGCGTTTAGTGACACTACCATTAGGATTCAATCTAATCAAGTCCACCGAGTTTTTGTTAGCTCTCACTGGATCAAAGCCACCAGCCGCTAGAATTGCCTGGTTAAGAGTCGTAGTCGGCGGCAGCTCGATCGTTGCCCCATTTTGGCGAGCACCTCTAATTTCACCCACCACATTCACCCGAATCACTCCAGGAGCAAAAGTCGCGTTAGCCAAAGTATCTGTTTCAGCAGGATTTGGTACAGTGCCTGCTGGAATTTCGGGGATTTCAATTTGATCGCCTTCTTGCAAGGGTAAATCTTGGCGAACATCACCTTTAGTGAGCAAGGCCCAGAGATTAACATTCTTAAATGTGCCGCGACCACTTTGGCCAGCAGCATCTCGATTAAAGCGTTTCAGCGTAATGTTGCGCACGTCAGCCGTTGGCTTAATGCCTCCAGCCGCTTGAATAGCCTGGGTAACTGTAGGAGCGCTAAAATTTACGTTCTGAATAGTTGTAGAGCCAGTTGCATTGGAGTCACCCCTGACACTGTATGAGCCAAGATCGGAAGAGCGTCGGGTAGGG
>JAAFHZ010000057.1 GCA_013297675.1 Synechococcales cyanobacterium bin59.metabat.ball.084
GGGTCAAGACTAAAAGGCTCAAAGCAGGCTGGGATGACAACTATCTCAAAGATGTTCTTGGTGCTTTAAACATAGACATTGCCTAGTATACAGCGTTTGTTAAGAAATGTGTGCGGTTGCCCTACACGATTCTCTCTGGGGCTAATGGTTTAGGATATTTAGATGGTCGTTAGTGGAGGATTGATCATGTTGTTTACTCATTTGTTTTTGATCGAGGAGTCAGATTTATCGGTTGAGAAGATGGCGGTGTATTTGCGTCGGCATGATTGGTCAGAGATCTCAGGGAAGTATGATCGATTAAGAATCTTTGAATGGCAAAAGCGCAGCTTTTATAGTAGCCCTGTATTTTTGGTGCTGCCGTGTGGTGGACAAGATAGGTATGCTGACCTGCGGCTGGTTGAGGCGGTGCAACTGTTGGCTCATTTGGATCATTGTTCTTTTGAGGAGATGCTGGTGAAGGTTCAGGGTTTTGCTGGAGATCAAGTGGGTGGTCTTATTGATCGATCGTTTTCGCTGGTGTTGAGTCCTGAATTAGAGGCTCAGTCGGAAAATAAGGAAATGGGAGAAACTGCCGCTGAGCTGTTGGCTTGGGCGCTGAATTTTGATGATTTACAGGGTTCGATCGCCCTTGGCGCAAGCGGAGCTATCACGGCTATTCAGCAAGGCTTTGATGATTTCGCGGCGGGTCGTAGCCAATCTTTTCAGTCGTTTGTAGAGGAGTCACGAACTAGGTATGGGTTGTCGATCGATCTATAAACTTTCAGAATCCTTGCCCTCCAGCTTTACGGCTAAAATAGAGCTAAGACCACCAGATCCTGATAATTATTGACACTGCACTTCCCATTTTATGAATCACCAAGAACTTCGTCGCAAAGTTATGAGTGCCTTTGAGCCACTCAGGCCAGCTCGATCGGATACCTATGTACCTATGTGGATTGCAGATCAGTACGCGGGGATTGGGATATTTCGGTGGAGTTAGGCAGTAGAATTGTGGACTCCGAAGAATTTACCTGTCAACTTTTTTCTGGTCATATTGGTTCAGGTAAATCTAGTGAGTTAATTCATCGGTTGCAAAATTACCTGAGCGATCAGGGTTTTCTGGTAGTGTATTTCGATGCAAATAGAGATGATATGCCTGATGATGTAGAGTATGCAGATATTTTGCTGGCCTGTGTTAGTAATTTGTTAAGGGTCTTACCTGTATCATCAGTACAACGATCTAACTCTTTGGTTGATTGGTTGCAGCAAAACTGGGAGTGGATTCAGCAATTTCTTCCAGAAAGAATGACTTTGGAAGAGGTTAAAGCCGAGGCTAATTTGGGGTTTGGCAAATTAATCGCTACTCTCAAAACAGATCCTGACCGTCGTCCAGAAATTCGCCGCAGGCTGAATGAAAAAACGCAGACTCTTTTAACTGCTTTGAATGAGTTTATCGATCATGCTCAAGAAAATCTACCAGATCATCAGAAACAGGGCATTGTGGTGATTGTGGTGATTGTGGATAGCCTTGATCGGGTGTTATCTACCGAAGATGAGAAAAGACAAAGCTGGCGAGATATTTATATTAGTCGTAGTCAGCAAATGCGTGGACTCAAATGTCATGTGGTCTACACGGTAGATATTGATATGGTTTATTCGGATACAGGGGCGATGCTCCAAAATAAATATCATTGTTGTTTAATATTACCGATGGTAACGGTGCGTTATCTAGATGGCAAAGTAAACCGGGCAGGGATTGATATTCTGCGACAGTTGGTACAAAAACGAATTGCAGCGATTAGTCCAAATTTAGTAGCAAATTTGGACGGCAAAAGTCCTGACAGTGGTGAGCCAGCGATTTTTGATAGTCCTGAGATTTTGGATACACTTTGTTTGATGAGTGGCGGTCGCATGCGGACGTTGATGCACCTGGTGCAAGATTCGCTCAAGTACAATGAGGGAGAGGTAACGATTACTGATCGATCAATGCGCCGTGCCTTACAAGAGTTAAGTAATAGCTACAGTACGGTGGTAGACGATTTCCAATGGGATATTTTGGCACGAATTGCTACTCTTCATGATAAAACTACCGTGGCCAATAGCAGTGAAAATTTTACTTTGCTAAGGAAAGGACATTTGTTAGAATATCGCTATTACAAAGGAGATAAGTTAGATGTATGGAGGGATGTGCATCCTTTAATAACCATGTCTCGTAAGTTCAAGGAGGCGCGGGAAAAACTGGGAGGAGGTAGCTAATGATTGTGGATTTCAGAGAAGAACTACCACCATTAACTAATGATGAAGTTTATCGGGTATTTGTAAATACTTTAGATTTGCTTTCGGGTTTTAGTATTCTGTTCTTACAATGCTCGCCATCAGAGGCTAATCTGCTCATTCCCAAAATTTATCAAAAGTTCCCCAAGAAAAATATTGGGGTTTTGGAATTGGAGGAGCCAATTCATAATTTATATAGCATTGTAAAAAGCAGATCAGATTGTGAGGCTTTGAATGTGCTGTTTGTGCTGGGTTTAGAAGATTCTTTGAAAGACGACATTAAGCCAGGTTATAAGGGATTAGGTGATTACTATAACCTCAATACAGTTCCACCAATTTTGAGTCATCTTAATCAACAACGTGAAAACTTTCGTGATCATTTCCCCAATATCTGCTTTGTTTTTGTCTTGCCTAAATTTGCTATTCGCTATTTTGTGCGACGTGCCCCAGATTTTTATGATTGGAATTCTGGGCTGTTTATAATAACTGATAAAAACACACTAGAACAATTCCGACCTATTAGAGATTGGTCTGATAAGATTTCGGATAAAAGTTCGAATTCCCAGGTATTCATTCAAACATGGTATCAAAAAATCTGGGAAAAAATTTCTAAATTATGGTCAGATGATTTTAAAGTTGCGCAGAAATTTGTTGCAGAAGGAATTTCATTACTAGGAGAAGAAAAATATGAAGAAGCGATTAATTTATTCAACAAAGCTGTTGATGTCAGACCATACCTATATGAAGCTTGGTATTATCGGGGAAATGCTTTGTATAGCCTAGGCAGGTATGAAGAGGCAATTGCTTCCTATGAACATGTAGCAATCAAATCATATTTATATGAAGCTTGGTATTATCGGGGAAATGCTCTGTATATCCTAGGCAGATATAAAGAAGCAATTGCTTCCTATGAACAATCTGTGGCTATCAAACCATACTTATATGAAGCTTGGTATTTGATGGGGAATTGCCTGAATAACCTAAGCCAACAAGAAAAGGCAATCGCTTCCTATAATAGAGCTTTGGCTATCAAGCCAGACTATCATGATGCTTATTTTGACCGAGGGAATTCTCTATATATTCTAGGCAGATATGAAGAGGCGATCAAATCCTATGACAGAGCTGTGGCTATCCAGCCAGATTATTATGAAGCTTGGTACGACCGGGGCAATTCTCTGAGTAACTTAGGAAGATATGAAGAGGCGATCGCTTCCTATGACAGAGCTGTGGCCATTAAGCCAGATAATCATGAAGCTTGGTATTATCACGGAAGTTGTCTGGGAAACTTAGGCAAGTATGAAGAGGCAATCGCTTCCTATGACAAAGCTGTGGCCATTAAGCCAGATAATCATGAAGCTTGGTATTATCGCGGAAATTGTCTGGGAAACTTAGGCAGATATGAAGAGGCACTCGCTTCCTATGACAGAGCTGTGGCCATTAAGCCAGATGATTATTATGCTTATTTGAACCGGGGGAATTCATTAGATGACCTAGGCCGATATGAGGAGGCAATCGCTTCTTATGACAAAGCTGTGGTCATTAAGCCAGATGATCACGCAGTTTGGCACAGTAAAGGCTGGATTTATTTCAAATGGAGAAAGTATTCTGAATCAATTAGTTGTTCTGATCAAGCTATTGCTATTCAATCGGATAATTACATTTCTTGGCATAACAAGGGGTTAGCACAATTTGTTACTTGTAATTACGTAAATACACTTGATAGCTGGCAACGAGCATTTAATTATATTGGCGATCCCCATGTTCCACGGTATCAAGAAGATATCTCAGAATTAATTCAAGAATTCATCGAAGAACTGATCCCCCGGTTCACCCACCCCCCCATCCAACAAACCCTCCTCATCCCCCTTCTAGCCATCTACAAAGAAGCCAACGTCATCACCGAACTCGGAGCCGCCCTCGTCAACACCCTCCACCTGATCGTAGCCCCCACACCGCTGCTGAATGGCTATCACTATGGCGCACCAGCAGCCTCGGCAACGAACCCGCTATGGAACTGCCCTTGAGGTTAATGAGTACCGCGATCGAATACAAAAAAGACCCCAGCAAACGCCAACGCCTCTGGCTCAACCTGCCCAGCGAAGAACGCCCCATCCTGGACAAAGCCCTCAAACTTTTAGATTAAAATGGTTAGATAGTTCTCCATTGCGATCGAATCCCTTGTTTCCCCAGCAAATTATAGAAGAGCTACTCAGTATCGCTCAGTAAAGAGGGTACTGGTGACGAGTTGCATCATTTGGCAATCCCAGATTCAGGATTTTTTGCATCGTTCACAGGAAAATGCTCCCTGAACCAAGATTCAGAGAGCATTGAAGCAAAAAATTGATTAAGCGAAGAAAGCAGGCTGATGACGAATCAGATTTAAGAACTCTTCACGAGTTTTTTGGTCATCTTGGAAAGCACCAACCATCGCACTAGTCACCGTCCAAGAACCGGGCTTCTGCACCCCGCGCATCACCATACACATGTGGGAAGCCTCCATCACCACCGCTACCCCGCGTGGCTCTAGCACCTCATTCAATGCCTCAGCCACCTGGCGAGTCAAACGCTCTTGCACCTGCAACCGACGAGCATACATCTCTACAATTCTGGCCAGCTTACTTAAACCTACCACCTTTTGATTGGGAATATAAGCTACATGGGCACGACCCATAAACGGCAGCATGTGGTGTTCACAGAGACTAAAGAACGTAATATCCCGCACCAGCACCATCTCATTGTGACCTTCATCAAAAATTGCTCCATTAATGATGTCATCTAACGACTGATTGTAGCCACTAGTCAAAAAGCGCATCGCTTCTGCTACCCGCTTTGGTGTTTTTAGCAAACCTTCTCGATCGGGGTCTTCGCCTACCCCTTCAATCATGGTTTTTACCGCCCCCATCATGGCTTCTAGATTTTCTTCGGCATGTTTCACTTTAGCTGGTTCGCCAGTAGCAGTAGTGTTGCGATCAGGTCTTACGTTCGGTGTAGTCATGGAAAATAGATAAAAATTAGTAGTGAGATAGTCAGAGATTGGAACAGAGAATTGGGTAGAGCAGCGCTTAAAATACACCCGCACTAGGCATAATGGTGAGTTCTTCCACACAGGCGATCGCCGGAGCTGTAGCAGCATAGAGCACCGCTGCTGCCACCGTATCAGCATCGAGCATGGCAGATCGATCGAAATCTGCATCCACACCATCGCGATCCCACAGAGCGGTGTTTACCGAACCAGGATACAGCGCAGTGACTCGAATGCCATTGGCTCGTTCTTCGGCAGCCAGCGCCTTTGACAGCGCCACCAGACCAAATTTACTAACACAATAAGCTCCCCAATTGGGAAAAGCCTGTTGACCAGCCACTGATATTAGGTTAACAATCGTTCCAGATTTTTGCTGGCGGAGATGGGGCAATGATCCTTGAATCACTTGCAGCACGCTGGACAGATTCAGATCGATAATTCGCTGCCAATCGGCGAGGGGTGTATCCATTAAGTGATTGGTGTAGGCCGTGCCTGCATTGTTCACCAAAATGTCTAAAGCACCCACTTCCTCAATAATCTTGGCAATACTGGGGCGCACAGACTCCAAATTACCGAGGTCTAGCGCATAGCTACGAGCCGAAACTCCCAATGTAGTGGCCGCATCAGCTACCGGCTGTAGTCGATCGATCGATCGACCGAGCAATATCAGATCGATGCCAGCTTGGGCAAAGGACAGGGCAACGGCTTTGCCAATGCCGCTACTTGCACCAGTAATTAACGCTGTTTTGTTCGTCATGAAGGGGGGCAGACGAGGTTTATTGAAAATATCCCCGCTTACTCAATTGTTAAAATTTGTTAAGTTTAGTTATGATAACACGCCTAGTTAGTCTCTTCACCCAAGAACTTGCCCATTCGCCGGAATTTTTGGTAGCGTAAATCCTGTAGCTCCCTAACTTCTAGTTTTTCCAGCTCTTGTAAATTAGCAATCAAAGCCTCTCTTAAAATCTCAGCGGCCTTCACGGAATTAGCATGGGCACCGCCCCACGGCTCTTGCAAAATATCATCCAAAATTCCCAATCCTTTCAGATCTTGAGCCGTAATTCTGAGGGCTTCGGCTGCTTGGGGGGCTTTTTTGGCATCTTTCCACAAAATTGCTGCACAGGCTTCTGGGGTTGCTACGGTGTAAACCGAATGTTCTAACATTAACAGTCGATCGCCTACCCCAATACCCAAAGCGCCACCGGAGCCACCTTCACCAATCACGGTGCAAATAATCGGCACCGACAGGGTAAACATTTCTCGCAGATTGTAGGCGATCGCCTCGCCCTGGCCTAATTCTTCGGCTTCTAAACCAGCCCAGGCACCAGGAGTATCAATAAAAGTCAAAATCGGCATATTAAACCGATCAGCGTGCTCCATCAGCCGCATTGCTTTGCGATAACCGCTAGGAAAAGGCATCCCAAAATTGCGTGCCACATTATCTTTAGTATCCCGGCCTTTTTGGTGCCCCAGCATCACTACTGGCCGTCCGTTCAATCGCGCCACCCCACCAATGAGGGCGGGGTCGTCTTTGCCAGCTCGATCGCCATGAAGTTCTACCCATTCATCAGAAATCGCCTGGATATAGTCCAGCGTACTCGGCCTGCGGGGATGGCGGGCGAGCTGTAGACGCTGGGAAGGCGAGAGATTGGTGAAGATTTCTTCCTGGAGCTGCACGTACTTAGTTTCCAACTGTTCTATTTGGCTAGAAACATCGACGTTATTTTCTTCAGCTAGTTCGCGGATCTGCTGAATCCGCTGCTGGAGGTCAAACAGCGGCTTTTCAAAATCTAAGAGTAAAGGCTTGCGATCGGCTACCATAATGCGAGAAAAAACAGGAAGATTAATTGGCCACTAACGAGAGTAAAGGCCGAAAACCGTGTTTGAGTGAAGCTTGGCCAATTTGCTCCATCTTGTCTACGGTGATTTGATTCCGCCCCCAAGAAAAGTTAGTATGCCATTTTTCAAATTCTAAAATCATCGACTCGGCAAAACAAGCAAAAAGCTGGCGTGCAGGCACATCCATATTTACAATGCTCATGATTTTCCAGTCGATATCTAAAGAATGCTCCACGATACCGCCGTTCATGACATGGATATTGGGGTGAGATAATTTGCTGCCCAAGTTTTTGGGATAGCCGCCGTCAATTAGTAGACAAGGCTGCTTGAGTTTACTGGCTTCTATTTCCATTCCTTTGGGCATACTGGCCACCCACACCACCACATCAGCCTCAGCTAAAGCCTCGGTCATTTCCATGATTTGGCCGCCGCCTAGCTCTGCCTGGAGGTTTTGCAGCCGCTCTTGGTTGCGGGCTACCAACAACAGTTCAGATACATTGGTCTTGGCTTGTAACCACCGACAGACCGCGCTACCAATATCACCAGTAGCTCCAATGATCGCTACTTTAGACTGGTGTAGATCGATGCCCAACTGCTGAGCACCCTGTTCTACCTGCTGACAGATGATGTAAGCAGTATGAGTGTTGCCAGTAGTGAAACGCTCGAAATCTAGCTCCACATTGCGCACTTGGCGATGTTTACTCAGATCAAATTCTTCAAAAATAATCGAAGAAAACCCGCCTAAAGCCGTGATATGGATTCCCTGCTTTTGGGCATGTGCCATGGCGTTCAGAATCTTGCGAATTGCAGCTTTAATGCGGCGGGTAGCCAGCATCTCGGGCAAAAAGCAAGACTCTACATAGTAGCCTTCAATCACTTGACCAGTGGCACTGGTGACAGTAATAGTATCGACAGTTTGGGGTGGGGCGCTGCACCAAAAATCTAGCCCCTGATCGGCATATTCTGGATACCCTAAGTCTTTGGCGACGGTTTTAGCGTGTTCTAAGCTAGTGAGATGACCGATGAGACCGAACATGGGCAATGTACTTTATGAGTGGGGGGAGCCTTCACCTATAGTGAAAGAGAAGCTATCGAGTTGGGGCACTAAGCTCCAACTAATCCGTAGGCAGACATCCGCATGATTTCACCGGTGCTGAAACCAATGTTACTGAGGGCTTCACCGTAGGCAATCATAAAGTCTTCAATTAAGGCTTCTTTCTCCATGCCCAAAACCTTGGCATCGGCAGCTACCTGGTTAAGCATCTTCCAGACGATCGGCAGGTTTTGTTTGTTGGCTTCTTGCAGCTCGGCTTTGGCTGCTGCAAAATTGGCATTGAGCCACTGTTCGCCAAAGTTTAAGTGTAGGTATTCATCCTTGACTACGCCTTCGGTGATTTTGCGGGCAAAGGCATCAGCTACTGGGATGTAGATGTTGTAAGCCGCGATCGCGAAGCATTCGATAATTAAAGACTGAATCAGTAAGCAAGTCACTGTCTGATTAGCAGCAGCGGCCACTTGAAAATTTTGGTGTAGAGGCGAGAAGAATTCTTTGGCGAAAGGAAGATCGGCGGTGACGCTCAGGTTTTTAGCACAAGCTTCAAAGCCTTTTTTGTGTTTCAATTCCATTTTGGAGAGCTTAATCAGCTCTTCTTGGCTCTCGGGCAACATTCCAGACAACCTAACATAGTTGTCGTGAGCTTCATCTTCGCCCTCAATAACAATGGCGTTGATTCGACTGTATGCGTCTTTGTAAGCTTCACTATGAAAGTCAAGTTCTTCTGCGATGGTTGCCGTCTGCAACATGGGTGGTGTTTCTCCTTAGGCTGCTGTGATTTGATGCCGAGGTGTCGCGCTGGATGAAAAGTTCAGACTCCACAGTAGTCGCGGTGCGATCGGTCGTCTATTAAACTTAGCATTGTTTCGAGACATATCTTCATGTTTTCGTCCCAACATCTTATCAGATTGACGATACTGTGGGGGTAATGCCTCACTTACTATCCAAAGTCAGCCAGTTTTAAACCCATGCGTCAATCTAACCACCCGTTGATCTTGACTCTGCTGAGTATCGGTGCCGCCATAATGCTGCTGCCGGTAGTGATCGTGTTAGTCACTTCTTTTACTACGGCTGAAACGGTTAACACGGGCTGGCATTGGCCACAGGTTTGGACATTGGCAAACTATCGATCGGCTTGGGAACAGGGTCACTTTATCAGAGCCTTTGCCAATTCGGCGGGGGTGGCGCTGACTGTAACGGCTTTGCAGATTATGACCTCGGCTTTAGCCGGTTACGCTTTGGCCAGACTGAGCTTTCCGGGTCGTCAGACTTTGCTGCTGTTTTTGATCGCTACGCTGGTGATTCCGTTCCAGGTGCTGGTGATTCCAATTTTTTTGGTGTTGAAGTGGGGGCATTTGCTGAATACCTATGGGGCTTTGATTTTACCCAGTGCCGCTAATGGTTTTGGAATTTTGCTGCTGCGTCAACATTTTTTGACAATTCCCCCCGAACTAGAGGCCGCAGCGGCTTTGGATGGGGCGACGCGCTGGCAAATTTTGTGGAAGATCTTACTGCCACTCTGCCGACCGGCTTTGACTGCGCTGTTTCTGTTTACTTTTATTGGGGAGTGGAATGATTTGTTCAAGCCCTTGGTCTTTACCACTCGGCCAGAACTGCGCACCGTGCAGCTTACCCTGACTGAATTTCAGGAGCAATATACCAATAACTGGCCGCTACTAATGGCGGCGATCGGCATTGCCACGGCTCCGGTGGTGCTACTGTTTATAGTCGGTCAACGGCAGTTTATGCGGGCGATCGCCGGTACTGGCATTAAAGGCTAAAAATATTAGGGGCTACAGGATATTTTTTAAGATGGCAAATTTTTTTCAGTTTGAAACCGACTTTGTAGATTCTTTGCGCTGCATTCCTATGCAGGTGCGCTATCGGCTAGATACCTGTGGGGTGAAACTGAAGCTGCACCAATGGAATTTGTTTACGTTGGCCGATCGAGCAGAGCTAGTGGATTTTGACCCACAGACTGAGGTGGAGGTCGATCGCTATCGAGAATTACTGGTGAATTTGATCAGGGAACGCAGTGGTGAGGAAGCTACCTTGTTCACCATCGCAACCGAGCCACCCTGGTTGAATGAAGCCGTTATCCCCACTGTGTTGGCTGCAAAAATCAGTGCCACTGATGTAAATTTCTCTTTGCTACAATGGCAGCAACTCACTGCTCTCCAAAGATTTGCCCTCATCAAGCTCAGCGGCGCTAGCCACGAACAAAACAATTTTTTACCCGCATTGAGAGAATTTAAGGTAATCTAGAGAGAATTTTTAAGTAAACTTAAGCTAATCTAATTTTTGTAAAGATAAAAATTGAAATTTTAGCAAATTTGAGTGGTGTTCCAATCTGGAAATTTTATGAAAAAACTAATTTTGTTGGCCACGTTATTTTTGCTCACGAGCTGTGATGCGATTACTGGTACCAAGCCTAAGCCTTCGGCAACTGCTACGCCCCTAGCCAGCGAATCGCCAGATCCAAATGCCCCGATCGCCAGCGGCACCCCCGGTGCGGAAACTCCTGGCCCTACTACTAATAGCCCGCCTTCCCCTTCCCAGATGCCCACAAATTCTGTTGCAGCAGGCAATTCGGCAGTACCTTCCACTGCTTCAACCAACTCAGTAGCAGGTAACGCTCCTTTGAATCCTGGAGTAAGTCAAGTCTCGGCGAATCCGGGAGTGAATCAAGCTTCGGCGAACGGAGTTTCTACGCTTAATTCTGTGACAGAACCAACCAATCCGACGAGTAAAGTTGGTAAGAAGCCGCTCTCTCGACCCTCTGAGATAGCTCCAGACCAAAACTCCATTACTGCTTTCAACGGTAATTCAGCGAATACCAAAGATAATAGCAAAGACTCCAAAACCAAAAATGGCCAAGGAGTGAAAGGCGCTAAGGGAGTAGATGAATCTTTGGAGCAATTCTCTAGTGCGATTAACCCGACCGGTGCTCCAGCTCAGAAGACTATCACACCTCAGACGATCGCCGATGGTGGCATTGGTGCTGCGAAAGTAGGCATGACTTTAGCTGAATTAAAGAAAAGTTTGAAAAACACTGCCCGGTTTGAAACCCAAACCAACTTTGCTCCAGGTTATAATGCCGTAGCTGTTAAACAACAGGGTAAGGTACAGTTCTATATTCCCTATCCTAAAAATCAGCAGATTACTGGAAATGAGCAAGTCAAGTTTTTAGTCACCGATAATCCCCTATACAAAACTGCTGAAGGTGTTTCTCCAGGAATGTCGATCAAAAAAGCGAGTGCTATTTATGGCACTGCCCAACTAGCCTTTAATCCCAAGGCAAAGGTAGAAGAAATAGTGGCATTTGCAAATCAGCCCGGAGATCTGCGCTTTTTTAGTAGTGGCCCAGAAAGTAATGGCCGAGCTGGAATTTATCCCAAGAAAACCCAAGAACAGGGTTTTGTAACTGAGAAGTTTAGTGAAAGCGGTAAGATTAAACGAATTACTGTAGTCTGTTCAGAAAGTGTTTGCCCACCAAATCAACCCTAAATTTGACGTGAACTTGGTTCAGGAAAAAGCAGTTTATCCATTAACGATCAACTGCTTTTAGGTCAACTAGGAATTCTGGTTAATAATGAAAACACCCCAAACCCCACCAGTAAAAAGCCACTGGCTGGGGTAATCCATGCCGACCATTGGCGGAGACTGAGCAGATTTTTGATGCTGGCAGTAAAAGTCCCGGCAATTACTAAAGGTGCCACATAGCCGATCGTATAGGCCAAAAGTAACAAAGCCCCCAGCCCCACATTTTGAGTGCTGGCCACCCAAGCCAACAAAGTGGCTAAAACAGGAGTACTGCAAGGAGAAGCCACTAAACCAAAGGTCAAACCCAATAAATAAGCCCGCAACCCATCCGGCCAATCTTTGCCAATCCAACCCGTGCCACCCCAGTTAGGCAAGCGAATTTGGATCACTTCTAACAGATTTAACCCCATCACGATCGCAATCAAGCTGACAATAATTGGTAGCCCCCAGCCCACTTGGCCATAGATTTTACCCAGGGTGGCTGCGGCTATGCCTAACCCGGCTAGAGTGGTGGCCAGACCCAAACAAAAAAAGATCGATCGAGTCGCCGCTTGCCATTTACTTTGCTGATTTTGGCCACCGATATAGCCTACGGTAATCGGCAGCATGGAGAGGGTACAAGGAGTTAAGCTAGTCAATAAACCAGCCAAAAACACAAAGCCGATCGACAGGGGACTAATATGAGTTAGTTGATTACTAACTAGCTGATTAGCAAATTGTTCAAGATGATAGAGCTGAAGCGTGATCTGTTCTGGCATGAGGCGGCAAATTTAAGAATTGAAAGAAGGTTGGTCGGTAGAGTCAGGGTCATACTTAGCACGGGCGGAGTCTAAGGGAACCACTTTTTCTTCGCTGCTTTCGCGGGAAACTCGAATGAGTAACGCCGACATTACCAGCGAAGCAATCAGCGAACTGCCACCATAGCTAAACATCGGAAATGGCAACCCGGTAGTAGGCAATGCGCCAGTGGCAACCCCAATGTTTAAAATCGACTGCAACACAATAAAGGTCATAGCCCCCACCGCTATTAATCGGTGTACCATATTTTTTGCTCGGTAAGCAATATTCAAGCTAATGGTGGCATAGGCAATAATCATCGTAATCAGCACGATCGAGCCAGCATAACCAAATTCTTCGGCAAATACCGCAAAGATAAAATCGGTATCTTGAATGGGCAAATAGGCTAGTTTTTGTTGAGAAAACCCATAACCATTGCCCCACATGCCACCAGAACCGACGGCTAGGAGACTCTGAATGAGTTGGAAACCATCACCTTGGGGGTCTGCCCAAGGATTCATAAACGACATCATCCGCTTGCGTTGATATTCCTTAAAAGCAATGCTCAAGATAGCTACCATCACCCCAATACCCGCTGTACTGAGTAAATAGGGCATGGCAATGCCAGCCGTACAGGCAATTAGCCACAGAGTCATGCCACAAAGCGCAGTAGTACTGAGGTTAGGCTGAAGTAAAATCCCTAACAACACCATCGCAAAAATTCCCAATCCCCAACTTTTAATGCGGATAGAGTGTTTGCGCCATTGACCAAATAACCAGGCAGCATGGAGAACTAAAAAAGGCTTAATAAGTTCGGAAGGCTGGAGCTGAATCGGTCCAATGCCAATCCAGCGACTAGCTCCTAAGGTTTCCCGTCCTAATCCGGGTAATTTGGTTGCCCAGACCATGGCCAAAATTGCCCAAAGGAATCCGGGGGTAACATGAAGAATTTTTTTGAGCGGGGTTTTCACTAGCCAGCCAAAAACCGCTAGGCCAACCACTGTATAAATTCCCTGCCGACTGATGTAATACAGTCCGTCACCTTTTTCTTCGCGGCCATGATAATAAGAAGCCGAAAACAGCACGATCGAACCAATGGTCAACCAAACAAAAGTTAGCCACCAGAGCATTTTGGCTGGCCCTGGCCATTCTGTGCCGGTAGGGTTTAGCACGGGCATGAAGCCCCGCAGTTGGGCTACCGAAAACCGATTTTTGGGTTTTGAGGCTGTCCGCTTGGTCGATGATGACATTAAAATTGCTCCTTGCGTCCGCGTAGTCTGGCAAAGGTTTCTACGAAATTATTACTGGCGACGGCTAAACCCACCGCAGGGATATCCCAACGTAAAAAAGGGTTGGTCTGCCGCTCTAAACCAATAGTCGAGGGAATAGTTGGTTGGGAATTAGAGCGATTGATACCTGCTTTATGATATCGATTTTGCAGGTCAATGTTATATGGTTCAATGGTCAACGCAAATCGCAGGTTGTTCAAAGTATATTCATGACTGCACCACATTCTAGTGGAGTCTGGTAGTTGGCGCAGTCGATCGATCGACCCTAACATCTGCGCTGGTGTGCCTTCAAATAATCGCCCACATCCACCGCCAAAGATCGTATCGCCACAAAAAAGTTCGCCCGGTTGATTATCTGTGGGGGGAAAATAATAGGCAATGTGCCCCAGGGTATGACCAGGAATAAAAAATACTTGGGCGGTTTGATCCGCAAAGGTTAATCGATCGCCTTCGTTAAGATATTTATGTTGCTTGGGGATGCGCCCTCGATCGTTGGCTCCGCCAGAGACAATGGCTGTGGGGTAACGCCGTAACAGGTCTTCGATGCCCCCAATATGATCGCGGTGATGATGGGTGATCCAAATATTGATTAGTTCTAGGTTATTTTCACTTAGCCAAGCTGCCACTGGAGCACTTGCTCCGGGGTCAAAAACAGTGGCCTGTTGGCGAGATCGATCGACCAGCACAAAAGCATAATTATCTTTGAGAATGGGAATGGTGACTATTTCCAAAATTTAGCGACTGCACAGCTAGCAAGATTCCTACTTATAGTAGGTCATCAGGCATAGCCATGAGTAGCCAGAAAATCTAAGCTAATATCTTCGTTCTGAGAGCCGGGGCGCAGGAGTTTTTCCACATACTTACTCAAGATGTCTCCTTCCAGATTCACCAAATCCCCCGCAGTCAGTCCATTTAAGTTAGTCTCGGCATAGGTATGAGGAATCACTGCTACCGTAAACCAATCGGCACCACCGTTAGCCACCCCACAATTAGCCACAGTCAGACTAATGCCATTGACCGCAATGCTGCCCTTGGCCACAATATATTTGGCAATCGGCTCCTGCCAAGCTTGGGGTGGAGGCAAAGTAAATTTCAGCTCCCAGGCCGCCGCTGACTGTTGCACCTCAGCCAATTGGCCCCAGCCATCTACATGGCCGGTGACAAAATGCCCGCCGATCTTGCCGCCAGCCCGCAAAGACGTTTCGAGGTTTACCCAAGCAGCATTAGAAACATTTTGGCCTAGGGTGCTGCGCTGCCAGGTTTCGGGGGAAACCGCCGCAACAAAACCTTGCCCCAAAAGCTTTTCAGCGGTCAGGCAAACCCCGTCCACGGCGATGCTATCGCCGATCTCCAAATCTGCTAATATTATTTCTACCTTGGCCGGATCGATCAGGATTTCCACCCTGTCATCTGCCAAACCTCGTATCTTCCCACGGGATTGAATCAGTCCTGTAAACATTGATTTTCAGTCAAAATGCTATAGGGATTGTAGCTTTGATGAGTCATGCTTGTCATATCGCTCGATGAAATAAACCGCAGTCATTCACCTGGTTGCCTACAACTAATCGACATTCTGGATTTTGTACTGATTTTTCACCGATTTCTCCACTTATAGAGGTAAAGCCAATGATCGAAATGAAGGTAGCTGGGATTGCTTTAGATGCTGTTTCCCGTAGTCCTATTATCTTGTTGAAGGATGCTGCCGATCGCCGAGCTTTGCCCATTTACATCGGTCAAGACCAGGCCAAGGCAATCATCAACGCCCTAGAGCATCAGGCTCCCCCTCGCCCTTTTACTCATGATCTGATCATCAGCATGTTAGAAAGTTGCAGTGTGACGATCGATCGGGTGTTAATCAACTCTCTCCAGGACAACACCTTTTATGCAGTAATTGTTATTGAGCAAGGCGGTGTATTAAAAGAAATCGATGCTCGTCCTAGTGACGCGATCGCCCTAGCCGTGCGCTCAAAAGCCCCAATTTGGGTGATGGAAGAAGTAATTGCTGACGCTTCTATTCCGGTAGACCGCGATGCAGATGAACAAGAGCGCAAGGCTTTTAGCAGCTTCATTGCCGATTTACGTCCTTCGGACTTGATCAAGCATGGCAGCTTTAAGTTAGAAGGCTAATAGTTTGGAGTTAACATAGTTTGCAATATCGTCGCTTTGGGCGCACTGGGTTGTCTCTGTCGAGTTTTTCTTTGGGGACGATGCGTTGCCTCAGTTCACCGCGTGTTTTTTACCAAACTGTGAACCGGGCGATCGAGCTGGGAATTAATCATTTGGAAACTGCACCGAGCTATGGTCGCAGCGAAGAGTATCTGGGATTGGCTTTCCAGCGAGGGATTCCTCGGGAAAGCGTTTATATCACAACCAAGGTGTTACCGACCATAGATTCAAATATCTCTGGGGTGGATACCGAAATTAGGGCTGCGTGCCAGCGCTTGCAGACAGATTATCTGGACTGCGTAGCCGTTCATGGGATTAATACCCCAGAGCATTTAACTAGATCGATCGAATATGTGGTGCCAGAGTTGCAAAAGCTAGTGAGCCAAGGAGTAATTGGGCACATTGGTTTTTCTACTCATGGATCTTTAGATTTGGTGTTGCAGGCCATCCAAACTGGCTTGTTTGAGTTTGTAAATTTACACTATTACTACTTTTTCCAGCGCCTTGCTCCGGCGATCGCTGCTGCTCAGGCGCAAGATATGGGGGTGTTTATTATTTCTCCCGGTGATAAGGGCGGTCAGCTATTTACGCCGCCAGCTAAGCTGCTGGAGCTTTGTCAGCCCTATCATCCGCTGAATTTGACCTATCGGTGGTTGCTGCAAGATCTGCGAGTGACGACGCTGAGTGTGGGGGCGGCAGTGCCCGAGGAGTTGGATTTGCCGGTGGGTATTGCGCTAGAGGCTTTGAGCGCAGGGGAGTTAGAGGTGATCGATCGACTCCAAGCCCACCTCGAAACAACTTTAGATACCGATTTTTGCAGTCAGTGCTATGCTTGCTTACCCTGTCCAGAAGACATTAATATTCCAGAGATCTTGCGGCTGCGCAATCTGGCGATGGCCTACGAGATGGTGGACTATGGCAAGTATCGGTATCGGATGTTAGAAAATGCTGGCCATTGGTTTCCTGGCAAACGCGGAAATCACTGTACTGAATGCGGTGATTGTTTGTCAAGCTGTCCGCAGCAGTTAAAGATTCCAGAGCTGTTGTTTGATGCGGACGATCGGTTGAAGTCTAGTAATGGTCGCCGACTTTGGGATCATTGACGGTCACGATCAAAACCATTGCAACTTTTTTACTGAATATTTGATACATTTCTAGGATGGGTTTTTCACCAGTCATGAACAACAAAATAATTTATAGATTTTATGGTCTGATCGGGTTGGCTATAATTTTGATCGGCTGTCAAAACCAAGCCAAAACACCCACCGCATCATCTAGTCCCATATTGTCTAGTCCCATCTTAACGACCAACACCGCCCCGACAACTACTAAATTTGCTACCTTACCACCAGTAACTCCCGGCTGGCGAAGATTTCAGTTTACCGGCGTAACCATGGATTTTCCGTCCACTTACTTAGTGAGCAGCGCCGAAGCGAAGAATCGATGGGCAGATCTGACCGCCTTGGGTATGGAAGAACCAGCGCTCGCTGCCCTCCTAGAAAAATTTGTGGCTCCAGCCAAAATTTTGGCAGTTGATCAAACTACCAGCAATCAAAAATTTGTCACCAACATGATGATCTCGATCGATACTGGCAGTAAAGCAAAAAGCCTGGATGACTATGGAGCATCTGCGGCCAAAGAATTAACTACAGAATGGCAGGTTCAGAAACAAGATAAAGTAGCCGAACAGCTACGCATTTACGCCACCAGCAAAGATGCTGCAAAACCGGTTAGTTTAGTGGCCTATCTAGCCAACAGCAATGGCAAATATTGGCTGACTATTTTTACCACAGCAACCGATCGGCTAAGTCAGCAACTGCCAGAATTTGACTTGATCATTAAATCAATGCGCCTCGATTAAACTCCGAATTTCTACGGAGCATCATCGATTATCATTGCTTAGCAGACCTGTCTGCAAGTAGTCGCAAAACTCCACCAACCACCAATACAATAACCCCTGATCCAGCAATATACAATAACGGATTCAAAATATCCAGGTTAGTATTTTGTGTGATTAGCTTCTTAATTGCATCAGGCAATTGCCAATTAATAAATAGACCTAAAATCCAAGGGATTAACCAGCCAAGTATCAACCAAATTCCATATCGCACTCCCACATAAAATTTCTTTTGGTTTTCGTCTGGCCATCCCCAAGATTTTTGTGGCGCTGGTTGAAAAGTCTTACCACTTAGCAGCCAACTAGCTACTTGCTTAACTAAGGGGGTTGGCCTTTTGGGGTTACAAGTCAGGTATTCAACATGACTTAATAAGTGAATTCCTTCAGCCTTATAAGCTATTTCGACTGGTTGAGTTCCACCAAAATTTTCCAAGTTAAAAAATTCTGTTTCACCACCAACCGGATCAGTTGGATCATAAACATTGATCCATTCAAAGGATGGGCAGAAAACAGAGTTGTTTTTATTAATTGTGACAATAGCAGGCCAGACTACTGCAAATTTGCTCAAAGGAGAGCCATAAGTCAGTAAACCATGAAGATTTGCAAATAAATCAGCTCGATCGATGATATCTTCGTTTTGCAACCACACAGGGCGGCGGGGAAACATCCCTCGAACTTGCTCATCGCTGAGTTTAACTACGGCTTTTTTGGAACTATGCTGCTGCCATTTTTTCCAGAGGCTTTCATTCAGATAATTAGGCAAAGCAGCCTCTGTTTCCATTAAACCATTAAAAGCAGCTACAGTGCCCAAACTATGAGATAAAATATACCAGCGATCATAGTTTCTTAAACTCATTTTTACTAACTCTTTAATAATACGACGGCGGACACCAACGCGCGGTGGTTCATCGATATCTTCAAAAGCTTTTGTTCTGGCTGGCTGTTCTTGCTGATAATGTTTAATGTCACCCAAATATTGAACTAGAATATCTGGGCGCAAGGCAAATCCCAACACCTGACGTAATAGAATGCTCAACAGAGACAGCGTTGGCATAATTAACAATACAATCCAAGACACTACAAGAAAACTCCAGCGACCGCCTATAGTAATCTGCGGTTTTTCGGAATTTACATTAGTTGGAGGCATCATCTCATCAGATGTCCCAAATTTAGATTTAATAAACTGCTTTCTTGACCATAGTGATAAACCCCATAGCCAAAATGCTATTTGTGACTGTAAGCTGTCTGACTTACCAATATCAGCCCACCAAGCCTCCCGAAAAGCTATCTCTGTCACCTCTCCGCGACCATCTCGCACCTCAATAATCACTGGTTCTTCTTCATCAGCTATCCAAGTTTGCTGACTAGATCCTCGTGCCCCATTATCGCTAGAATTAATGATAATGCGCACGGTGAGGCTGGGATTTGCCTTGAGAGAAATAGTGATATTTCTGGCGACTTCCTCAATTATTTCAAATTTCTTAGTTTCACCAATACCATGGACGAGCAAAACGCCAACTCTAGTTACCATGATGAATCCGATGCTCCTGTTTGCTATCTAGTTTTAAATCTCAATCTCATTAAATTTAGTGGATCAAATATTGATTCTGTATATTTGTGTTTTCACAATAGCTACAAATAACTGATCTTGTTGACTATGTAGTGCTTAAATACAGGCTGCTGTGTCTTGGCTGAACGAATCACCACCCAGCTTTGATTAACAGAAGCCACAATTCTGGTACTATGAGCATGTGGTGGCTCCCAGGTACTGGCTTCCCAATGAACAGTTGCCTGAATATCTGCTTGCTCATTATTAGTGGTAAGCTCGATCTTTTCGGCTCTATGAATTTCATCGAAAAACTTATTGAGAGTGCCTTCATACCAGGGTTTAAACTGTTCCCAAGTCGTCAATTTACTGCCAGGAAATTGAAGGATTAAGCCCTCATCTTCAAAGGCAAATAAATTAATATATTCTTCTACTGGTGCATGGGCATCAAGTTTAGTATAGAACTCATTTACCAGCTCTTGCACTTCACATTTTGTTAGAGGAGTTGAGTTATTCATTGGTGTTTTATTATTGTTTAAATATTTTCTAGATTGGCATATCTATTTCTAAAATCTTCGGATTGAGAGGTTGTTATGAAATAGCTCACTGTTGATCGATCGGCCTAACTACAATTTCGTTGACATTGACATGTGGAGGTTGGGTGACAGCATAAATAATAGCGGCGGCAATGTCCTCGCTGGCTAGGGGAGTTTTTGATTTCATCCATTCTTCAGCCCACGCTTTGGCATTTGGATCTGTAACTTGAGCGCCCAATTCAGTTGCTACAGCACCTGGCTCAATTAAAGTAACGCGGATTTTATGGCTGTGGTTTTCCTTGCGGAGGACTTCAGTAAAAGCACCTACGGCAAATTTTGTAGCAGAGTAGACAGCCGTAATAACATTTGCTTCCAGACCAGCCGTAGAAGAGATGTTAACAATATGCCCTCCACCTTGGGCTTTCATAATTGGTAATGCTGCATGAGTAGCATACGTTAAACCTAAAAAATTAACGTCAATCATGCTGCGCCATTCTGTGGTGTTGGCACCATCAATCAAACCTAGCTGCATCACACCTGCATTGTTTACCAAAATATCAACATGTCCCCATTTAGCCTGAGCTTGATGCAGCATGTTTTGAGTTTGTAATTCATCGGTCACATCAGTAACAATTGTGATCGCTGCTCCGCCTTTTTCTAAAATACGTTGGAGTAAATTCTCTAGCCTGTTTGCCCGACGTGCCACCAGCACCACTGACGCTCCCTCCGCCGCTAGAGCTAAGGCTGTCGCCTCACCGATGCCCGAGGAGGCACCTGTCACCAAAGCTACTTTTCCTGATAATTTACCTGACATAGATTGGTTTTCCTTAAAATAAATTAGGTAGAGATAATTTAAAACCAAGAGCAAAGAAAACCATCAATTTCATTATTGAGCAGTAGATAACGGCAAGAATTGATGATTTTCTTTACTTAAAGTCTACTTAATTCTGAGGAATTTCATGATACTTATCCCCATCTCTTTTTTTGAGGAAGTCTAACAGTTCATCTGGGCGACGTTTAGCGTATTCTTGTAACAGGCGCAAAGCGGCTTGTCTTTCTTCTAGCTTTTCACTGCGGAAAACGTACTCCAAAACGTTTGTTACCTCTGTGCCTTTATCAACTTTCTTAGCTGTAACTGTAACCTGATAGAGAGTAAATAACTCAGTGGCCTGTGGTATATCTAATTTCCATATATGATTTACCCGATCGTTCATGACTAAACGATCATATACTCTCATTCCTTCAAAATTAAAACTAACAATGGCACCTGGGCTATTATCTGGCTTACCAAAACCCAGCTCTTTTCGGACATCAGTACGCCCACTTAAAGAACTAAGAAAAGCAAAAAAATCATCATACATTGACCAAAAATAGTCCACATCAAGAGGAACGATTCGCACATCCGTAAAGGAAATCCATTGTCCATATTCCATATTTATTTCATTCGCAGTAGCCATGATGCTCTCCTGGTAGGTGTAAAATGCTATCAATTACTGAATCAAATTTGAAATTTAGCTGTTTAATCTCGATCGCAGACTATTGAGATCAAACCCCAATTCTTCAAACTCTGCTCTCTTACTGGCAACTAGTTCAATTAACTTAGCTGGAACATCTCCATCCTCATTTTTGAGGATGTAACCATATTTGAAATTTGTCAGCATGTGGGAAGCTCCCAAAATAATGCTAGCGGCTTCCTGACCCGGCATCACGCTTTCGTCATCTTCATCACCCATAGAGCCGTTGCTCAAAAGAGCGCCATATTTCAGTTCGCCAAATTCAGGATTGTGCTCATTGTGAATACAGCTATGCCAATAAGTACATTGATAAATCAGATATCTACAAACTTGTTTAAGATTAGCAATATCTTGTTCATTGGCAGTGCTTGATGAGGTAATGGGGCGGATTGCTTTGACTTCTCCGTTAACCTCTCTTCGAGGGTTTGAAGAATTATCAATTTCATTTAAGTCATACCATTCATCTCCATCATCTGTTTGCTCCATAGTGAAGGGAACATAAGCAACGCTATGCTGAATTAATTCTTCAGAGAATCTAAATATTTCATCCCAATTTTTGACTATTTCATCATGATTTTCAGCAAAGAATGAATCCACATGAGTTGTCAAAATTCCCCAGTATAGATTTCCAATCTTAGCGTATCGATGTGAATCACAAAGCGGCTTTCTAGGCTGCCAATCAGTCCAATCATAACTTCCTAAGTTCGATCGAACCCATTGCAGCATATCTGGAATAATTGGCATCGGCTCTAGCTTAGCAAAGAAGCCTCCTTTGGGGTCCATCAAAATCCGCCGACCAAAGTTGTTGATATGCACAACTTCTTTTAAGTGAGGATATAACAAACCACGTATCGGACTCTTTCTAACATGTCTCAATAAGGAAATTGAGTACTGTTCCATATTAAAGTGGCATTGGCTCAGATGAGCTTTTACTTCTCCTAACACGCCTATATGAGTTGCACGAACTACTCGTTTAGCTTGCAGCCACTTGTTGCCATCAAGGGGAGTATAAGTTTGAGAGTTTTTTAACGGAGGATTTGACTCGATCGAATTATTATCACGAAACTGGAGCGTGATTTCAATTGGGAAAAGCTGCTCATTTCTTAATTCAAATTTGACTTTGTAATTTGGCAAGTCTATCTTGCCAGTCAGCTTGAATTTCTCCCCATTAAAAGAAGTGGTATATAAGTTAGGATTATCTTTGTCTTTTTTGAAAATGACAGGATTAAATCCATTTAGCATCCTATCCCCAAAAAATTCATCGCTTCTAGTATAACCTGGTCGTTCTTTTTCTAAGATGATTGTGCTGGTTTCAGGAAAAGATTTTTGAATCTCAGCATAGGATGGCTCATCTGGATTTCTGCGATTTTTTTGCACTATTTCATCCATGATCTGACCGTATTGGGCAACAGATTTTAATGTCATGCCCAGAGCATCTGGAACAAAATCATGTTTAATAGATTTAGGCACGCAATATGGAAAAAATTTGGCGTATTCTTGATCGTACTCATAGTAATCGATTGACAGTTGCCCAAAATCATAGGAGCCTTGTACGTTATCAGGACCTTTGATAATTTCAACTAAGTTTTTTCTCTTTACTATTTTGCCATCTATAGTGCAAATTTGAGGTGGATCAAATACTCTGAGTTCTAAATCGGCATCATCTCCAAATCCAGAGGCTTTGGGATCAAAAAATATTGCAAAGCTTCCATCTTGGCCAGTTATTCCATGGCCTAAAAAATCTTTCATGCCAAAAATATCTCGATCCCATAGCTCAATCTCTAAATTAGGAATTGGTATCGCTGATTCGGTATGAACAATTTTGCCAGTTGCGGTATAAGATTCATTGACAACTTTTTCTCGTAATTGTTGTCTGACCTTTAAAAGAGAACTTACTGGTAAGAGGGATATTAGCTTAAAAACCAATAGCTCTTTTTCTGTGTCAGCATACGCTTCTAGAGAAGCTTCATTAGAAAGAATATTTTGAATAAAGTTGCTCATTTGAATATTTCTCCTGCTAATTTCAATTAGGTCTATTTTTGAACACCTGCTTTTTGCTGAGCTTCCTCTGGTGATCCTAAAGTCTCAACACCCAATATTTCTGAGAAAATTTTGCGATTCCAGCCAACCAAGTGCATTTGAGTAAATTCTTGGAAAAAAATATACATCCGATTGGCTGGAACGTTAAAACTTTCTAGCAAAATATCGCTAATATTTTCAGTTAGTTTTTTGGTGATATCCGCAGACATTTTTAGGCTTAAAAGTTGGACAACAGCAGCAGGCTTTTCGTAGTCTCCGGCGAAAGAAACATGAACATTAGTATTAACAACAACCTGAATCATTGCTGTAGGATCACCTTTGTCAATATGAACAATTTCGGTGATTTTGGTGATTACATCACCAATAATATCTTGAGCAAAATCATGATTAGTCTCAACTCTGATAAATGGCATCTGAATATTCTCCTTGGATTGAGTAATAGACATTTTAGCTTTGACTGAATAACAGCCTTTTCTATATTCAAAGATTTTCAAGGTGTTCTTTGAACATTGCCAGATGAATTTTAGTCGCCGCCCATATGCAAGCATAGAGCGAAGATTTTTGCCCCAAACTGAAATTTTAATATGGTTTTAATGAAAAATATTTCTGTTTGCTTACAGCCTATTCAACAATAAAAAAATAAATTAATCAACCTGCTGTAATATAATGTAATATTGTATTTCAATGACATCAAATAAATTAAGCCATGTAGCTAGTTAAGCTTTGGTAAGAATAAAAGTCTTTTAATTCTATGTCCGATCAACATGGCATTATGGGGCTATTTTTTATGAGCTAAGCAGCCTAGTTGTTTGTCATAATGGTTGAATCCTTAGTATTAATCAATTTTAATGAATAGTATTGAATATCATCAACCCTTTCCGTCTTAAGCATTGTAGGCACGTTTACTATTTGGATTTATTCCAATGTTACTCAGAAATTCCAAATTCAGAACGGATTTACGTTGTTTCAGCCGATTGTATCTCCTCAATAAAGCTTAATTTCAACGAGAAATCAAGGGTTTCAGCCTCTGAAAAATTTGAATTTGGAATTGCTGAATGTTATTACCTCTTCTAAAAATAAGCGAACCGTCAGTATTCAAGGAAAACTAATGAAAGATTAGATAAATATGATGCTATCTTCTTGAATGCTCTGTAGAATTAGTTTATTAGCGCCGTATTTCTTAATATTTGGAAACTGCTGGACAATCCATTAAATACCAACGCCATGGTAACTCAGTTCCTTGTGTTAAACCAATACGAGTAGTTTGGATAAGCTTAAAATGATCGATATCTAACCTAGACTGAAAATCAGCCGATCGCTGTTCTATCCATAGAGATTGCCCTTGTTTTAGCTCAGTTCCATACAGGCTTAGGTCGATTTGCATGACGCGACAAAGCTTTCCTGGTCCGGCAGCAACTCGGGCTGGTTTTTCTTTAGGTGAAATTGCAATCATACTCAAAGTTTCAGGATCTAGCTCTAATGCCCGAATCAATACCGCACTGGCTTCACCATCTCGATCGGTCACTACATTTACGCAGTGATAAATGCCGTAAATCAAATACACATAAACATATCCTGGGGCACCAAACATAATCTGATTGCGTTGGGTCTGTTTGCGATAGGCATGACAAGCTGGATCTCCTGTCTGGTATGCCTCTGTTTCCACAATCAGACCCCGCAACTTTTGACCATCAGGGAGCTGCCGCACTAATGTACAACCAATTAAATCGGGGGCAACATCAGTAGCGCCGCGATCAAACCATTTGTTATCAATCACTTTAGTCATTGCAGTTTCTTCCAATCATCGTTTGTCATGCCCGATTGACTTTAATA
The DNA here is from genome assembly GCA_013297675.1 of Synechococcales cyanobacterium bin59.metabat.ball.084. GTDB lineage: Bacteria > Cyanobacteriota > Cyanobacteriia > Cyanobacteriales > Chamaesiphonaceae > JAAFHZ01. The sequence continues at coordinate 25,310 of JAAFHZ010000057.1, forward strand.
TTGGTGCCAGCAAGCTGTTTGGCGAGTTGGACAGTGAGAGCGTTGAGGGTAGTTTTAGAAGAGTTATAGCCAGCAGTATTTACGCCGTAATAGGGAGATTCAGGGTTGGATTGATCGGTCAGCGAACCAGCCGAAGAAGATGTATTCACAATGCGACCGGCTTCAGATTTACGCAACAGCGGTAGGAATTCGCGCATCATCATAAATGGACCAAAAACATTGGTTTGATAAATTTGCATCATCAGTTCTGAAGACATTTGTTCAAGACTGAAAACACCTTGCGCAAATTCGGGGTGAATCCCAGCGTTGTTGACCAGAATATCTAGCTTGCCATAGCGATCGGCTACAGTCTGAGCAGCCTGTTTGATACTGGCTTCATTGCTCACATCTAGGGCAATGAAATCGGCCTTGTAACCTTCAGCTTGCAGAGCTTGGGCAGCGGCTTGGCCATTGGCAGCATGGCGGGCACCAATCAGAACTTGAATTGATTGTTGGGCTAGTTGACGAGCAGTTTCTAAGCCAATGCCTTTGTTTGCGCCAGTGATTAATGCGATTTTGGTCATAACCAAACTCCTGTTTGAATTGCTTGATGCACCTAAGATATCCTTTGTGCTAACTGGGAAAAAGTAGCTAAAGTGCAAATCATTTATGCAAAAAACACACAAATTAACGCAGTAGTTCAACCTAGAAGAAGTCGATCGACAATGCCACTCGATATGATTTCGGGTTAAGGCTATGTAGTGCCTGCGATATCAACAAACTGGATGATTCTTTCGATCGATCCTGTGTCTGTTAAATCTCCTATCATCAGTCCGCGTGATAAGATCTCGCCGCTATCGCGCTGCAATCGCCAATGGAGCCGAAATACATTGTGGTGCATATCAATTTGTCCTTCAGGTTCTAATTTGTGATCGAACCGATCGCGAAATTTCTCGATTAAGGCTTGCATTCCATCAATGCCATGAACTGGTTCTGGCGCGTGGGGGTCAATGTAAATGGCATTGGCTGTCATGCAGCTTTGAAGTAAATGACTTCTTTCCTCAGAATCTCTAGTATTCCATGCCGCCAGATAATTTTGGATCGATCGCAGCATAAAATTCCTCTTGATAAAATTTGGTAGGTATTGCTTTAAATCTTGATCGACATTTTCTATGTCCTGCTAGCCAGTTTAATTCAAAATTGCCAGGTAAGTCAGCTCTCCAGGGCTATTTCATTCTATGATAATTGGCACAAGTGGTGCTAGTATTATGGTACAGCAACTTATGGAGTAGTGACAATTTTGAATAACTTAGCAATCATAGAAGCTTTTTTAGATTTACCAGACG
>JAAFHZ010000058.1 GCA_013297675.1 Synechococcales cyanobacterium bin59.metabat.ball.084
ATGTCGATCGAATTAACCTGTAGCATTCTGCAACCCCCTTGAATTCTCGAAAAACGACGATCGCCTCTATCCGTTTGCATTTAACCAGTTGCTCAAATCATCGATCGAACTGAAGTTTAGGAGTGCGATCGCCAGAGCCGACAGTCTTTCAGGAGCAAGCGTAGAAATGACATTACTAAGATCCGTGGGCAGTTGTCCCACTTTTTGCTCTAACAAGAGATACACAATCGATCGCTGTCCTCTTTCAATACCGGTCTCAATGCCCTTCTCTTCCCAACTAGTAGTAACCTGCATAATTTCCTCCTTTTGTGCTGCCCCTATTTTATCAAGTTCCCCCTGAAAAGTCCTCTCCTCCTTAGCATTCAAACGCAGATAAGTATCAACGAATTTGGAGATTAGCCGTGTTTTGGCGGGGTCAAGCTTCAATGTTACCAATAGCCTCAAACATTCCGCTTTCACCTTGGCACGATCTCGCTTAGCAATCTTCATCTTGCTCATCAATGCCGCTGCCACCGGATTCGGGCGATCGATATAGTCTCGCCAATTAAGTCGATTCAATTGAATCGCATGGAAACGAAACTCCAACACTTTCAGGCTGGGGAACTCAATTTTAAGGGTATCGCTCTCTGCTCGGTATGGCTGGTCAAAAGAAAAAATAACGATGGGGTAAATGTCTTTGACATAGTTCTGATGCAGTCGTGCCAGATAATAAAACATTCTCCGTCGGATGCTAGAATCACCGTAGGACTGAGCTTCCACATGAAATAAGAATGTTTTGTCTTGCCCAGCTAGCTTAACCTCCACCAGCAAATCAATAATTTTTTCATCTCCTTCCACCAAGTCAGCAAAATACTCCTGGGGTAGAAATCGGATCGAGTCAGGGTCAATGTCTTTGGCAAGTTCCGGCAAAAACAGTTCTACGAATTCCATGAAAAAGGTTGAGATCAATTCTTTGAAGCTCTGGTCATGGTTTATGGTTTCGGCGCTTTGGTTGGGAGGATTAGTCATAGAGTATGTCAAATTGCGCATACAAAGTTGCTATGTACTATATCATCGTTTTGGGATCAACATTCTGCTGACCCCTTAAATTCTCGAAAAAACGACAAAGCCGTGCGCCTCTATCCGTTTGCATTTAACCAGTTTCTCAAATCATCGATTCTCCAGAAGAGAGGCTACACCAACGAACTGAAGTTGAGGAGAGCGATCGATGATACAAAGTCAGCTCGATCGATCTGAAGATAGAGATTACTTTCCCGAAGCTAAAATTAAATAATTAATTCGCAGAAAGGGTAAGAAAATGTCAGTACGACACCCCGATATAGCAAAGAAGAATTTGCCCAACGAGGCAATGCGCTCTATGAAACTCAGATCCGTTCTCAAGTTGAAGAGGAAAATCACAGCAAGACTGTAGCAATTTGCCTATCAGCAAAGCTGCGCGAACTAATCTATAGGTAAGATTGATCTTCTAGTTTCGATTAAGACAATACCATTTTGAGCCAAGTTCAAATCCTAAATTTACAGTCCCTCAATCAAGGACTGCCTGCGATCACACCCGCTTTTGGAGCCGCGATCGCCGAAGCAGGTGCAATTTGTCTAACGGGTGAAGCTCATGCGCCAGGAGTGATCATCGAGGTCGAAGGAGAATTTTCCACTCATTTCCAGTTGGATTGGCAGCCCGTTACGGAGCAAGCAAGACGATGCTGGAATGATGAGGAATACACCACTGAGCAAGCAGCTTACGGCATTGCATTTCTACTAATTCTGCAACTAACCAACCTGACCGTGATTGAACGTTCTCGGAAAGGAACTGGATTTGACTACTGGCTGGGAAGTCAAGATTCAAACTCGATGCTGCCGTTTCAGCGCAAGGCTCGGCTAGAAGTTTCTGGAATTCGTAAGGGTAATCGAAATCAGATCAATGCCAGAGTCAAGCAGAAAACTGAACAAACTAGGCCATCTGATGCAGAAGGGTTGCCAGCCTATATCATAGTAGTAGAGTTCAGCCGACCGATTTCTATCGTTAGTGCAAAACAGAACCCCGCAGGAGCCTTATTGCAATGAGCCAGATTCAAGCGTTCCACCAACAAGCAATGGATTTAGCAGAAGCAGCAACAGTCGCTCGTTTAAGAGGTGCGATCGAACAGGCTGTACAGTTGACACGCCAAGCCTTTGAACAAGAAGTTCAAGCCGCTAATTTAGTCGCTAGCAACCTTGAGGCAGAACCCACTCGTTCTGTCCTTCACCGCAGCGCTGCATCTCTGGCGATCGAATGTGGCGAGTTACAAGCCGCAGAGCGCCTAATCTCGACCGCATTATCTGGCAATCCACCCCCAGAGATAGCTGAAGAACTCAAAGATCTATTTATCCAGATCAATCTGAATCAATATCTGAAGCGCCAAGGAATTGACCTTGACATTGGGGCGTTGCGAAGGCTGGTCAATCAATAGTATCTGTAGGGAAAACAATCGAACAAAGCCGTTGGTCTTTGACCTACCGTAGGTAATCGCCTCTATCCGTTTGCATTTAACCAGTTGCTCAAGTCATCGATTCTCCAGGGGAGAGTCTACGCCAACGAACTGAAGTTGAGGAGAGCGATCGGTAAGGCAAAGTCAGCTTGATCGATCTGAAGCCAGGGATTACTGTCCCGAGCTAAAATTAAGTAATCAAGTCGCAGAAAGGGCAAGAAAATGGCAGTACAACACCTCCGATATAGCAAAGAAGAATTTGCCCAACGAGGTGATGCACTCTATGAAACTCAGATCCGGCCTCAAGTTGAAGAGGGAAATCACGGCAAAATTGTAGCGATTTGCCTTGGGGCAACACTTCGTGAACGATCTCGAAACCAGAGTCTTTGAGGTAGCTGATACATCAATGGCAGCAGTCGATCGACTTTATGAACGTGAACCTGATGCCCAACCTTGGGTGATTCGGATTGGACACAGAGCAGTCTTCCGTTTTGGCAGTCGCAGCCTGAGGAAACCTGTATGATTTTCGTTAGGTGCAAATATTACTTATCTAGTAAATCCTCGATCGCATATGCATTAAGTTAAGACTAAGATATGTATCCAAGCAAACTGACACACCATGATGTACGGTTAATACTGAAGTGACTTGACATTAAGGATGAAGCCAACATTAACTATTGAAGATTTGTGTGCTGAAGCAGCTAAATTCGCTGAAATAGAATCTCTTTATGATGAACCAGCACTTTACGGAGTAACAGATGGAAAAGCTGTTGGAACATATCTCGAACACAAATTCACCGCTTATTTGGCTGAAAACTACATTTCTCAACAAGGAAACTCAGCATTAGGCATTGACCTTCCTGCGCTTGAAGTTGATATCAAGGTAACAAGTATCAAGCAACCACAATCTTCTTGTCCTTTCAGATCTGCAACTCAAAAAGTATTTGGGCTAGGATATCATCTTTTAGTTTTTGTTTACGACAAATATGATGATTCTGAAAACAGAACTGGAAGATTAAATATGCAGCATACTATCTTTATAGATAGAAGCAGAACAGCAGATTTTCAGACGACTAAAGGCATTACAGACATTTTGAATAGAGAAGGCAATAAGGACGACATTATTGCTTTCATAATGGAAAGGAATTTACCAGTTGATGAAATTGGCGCAAATCAGCTAGCTGAAAGAATTTTAGAGTCACCTCCAAATCAAGGTTATTTAACGATCTCAAACGCGCTGCAATGGAGATTGCAATACAGTCGAGTTATTCAACAAGCTGGCAGTGTTTCAGGAATATTTAGAGTTCGATAAATAATAATGACAAAATCTTTAGAAAAGTGGCAATTTGGTGATTTTCAAACTCCCGATGAACTTGCACGGGAAGTAGTTAAAACTCTCAAGCTAAAACATAAAATATCACCAAAAATTATCATAGAGCCAAGTTGCGGAAAGGGATCTTTTATCAGGGCTTCACTAAATGAATTTATAAATTCAAGAGTAATAGGCTTAGATATAAATGACAAATATGTCGAAGAAGCAAATCTTTCTATATCTGAGTATCTGAATTCAGAGAATGCAACGATATATCAATCTGATTTCTTTAATACAGATTGGAAGTCTCTTATTTCTAATCTATCAGGTGATATTCTAATAGTCGGTAATCCTCCTTGGGTTACAAGTAGTGAATTGAGTATTCTTAATAGTCAAAATCTTCCTTTAAAGTCAAATTTCCAGAATAGAAGAGGTATTGAAGCTATTACAGGCTCGGGTAATTTTGATATTTCCGAGTGGATGTTTTTGCAATATGTTGAATGGTTATCAAAAAGGGAAGGCACTATAGCAGTTTTATGTAAGTATTCTGTAGCTCGTAAGGTTATACGCCAAGTAAAGAAAAAATCAGGAAATAGGTTCTCTGGTTATCTTTATTTGATAGATGCAAAAGCTTATTTTGACGCATCAGTAGAGGCTTGCCTTTGCATTCTTTCTACTCATACTAGAAGCAATATAGATTATGAGATTTACGAAGATCTGAAAGCTAAGAAAGCATCATATTTAATTGGAGAAAGAGATGGATTAATAATAAGGGACACAGTTAAGTATGAGAAGTGGAGACATTTAGCAGGTCAAGATCTAAAATATTTATGGCGATCTGGAATCAAGCATGATTGTTCTAAAGTCATGGAGCTAGAGAACATTCAAGGTGATTTATTTCAAAACGGACTCGGAGTAAAATACACTCTAGAAGAAAACTATTTGTATCCTCTTTTAAAGAGTTCAGATATTGGCAATGGGAGAACTCTTACTTATCGAAAAGTCGTATTAATCACACAAAAAATAGTTGGTGAAGACACCAGTATTATTCAAAACAAAGCTCCTAAAACATGGCAGTATCTAAACGACCATGAAAAATATTTACAAGGCAGAAAGAGTTCTATTTATAAAAACAAGCCGCCATATTCTATCTTTGGTGTTGGCTCATATTCTTTTAAAAATTGGAAAATAGCAATCTCTGGTCTGTATAAGAAACTAAATTTTTGTCTTGTTAAGCCCTTGGATGGAAAGCCTGTAATATTTGACGATACCGTAAATTTCTTATCTTTTGAAACTGAGGTAGAAGCTAAATTCATTTTTGGGTTACTGACATCTAATCCTTCATTAGAGCTTCTTGATTCTATGATTTTTTGGGATGAAAAAAGACCAATTACGATAGATATCCTAAAACGTTTATCTCTTAAAAAAGTTGCAAAAGAACTAGGAGTTTTAGAAAATTATCTGCAATGGGCTGAATCTATCCAAATAAATTCTAATGGTCAGTTGGAATTTGGATTAGCAGAACAGCCCTCCCATTACAAAGTTCAGGTACACACCTAACACTGCGCGGCAAATTACGGGTGCGATATCTTGGTGGTAGATTAAAGATTGTTTGCCTCCATTGAGATTTGCCATTACAAATATTACTAGACACCTTGAAATCTTTAACATCATGCAATGTTTTAAATTGAATCAATTCATAAAGCTAGGATAGAAGTAGATTGATAATGTTAATCGAATTAACTCGTAGCATTCTGCAAACCCCTTGAATTCTCGAATAAACGACAAAGCCGTTGGTCTTTGACCTACCGGAGGTAATCGCCTCTATCCGTTTGCATTTAACCAGTTGCTCAAATCATCGATCGAACTGAAGTTGAGGAGAGCGATCGCCAGAGCAGAAAGTTTTTCAGGAGCAAGCGTAGAAATGACATTGCGAAGATCAGTGGGCAGTTGTCCAACCTTTTGTTCCAACTGAAGAGATACAAGCGTCCTCTGTCCTCTTTCAACACCGGTCTCAATACCCTTCTCTTCCCAACTAGTAGTAACTTGCATAATTGCCTCCTTTTGTGCTGCCCCTATTTTATCAAGTTCCCCCAGAAAAGTCCTCTCCTCTTTGGCATTCAAACGCAGGTAAGTATCAACGAATTTGGAGATTAGCCGTGTTTTGGCCGGGTCAAGCTTCAACGTTACCAATAACCGCAAACATTCCGCTTTCACCTTCGCACGATCGCGCTTAGCAATCTTCATCTTACTCATCAATGCTGCTGCCACTGGATTTGGGCGATCGATGTAGTCTCGCCAATTAAGTCGATTCAATTGAATCGCATGGAAACGAAACTCCAACACTTTCAGGCTGGGGAACTCAATTTTAATGGTATCGCTTTCCGCTCGGTATGGCTGGTCGAACGAGAAAATGAAAGGAGAAATTATGAGCAATACCTCAAAAACGGATTGGGCTAGAATTGATGCAATGTCAGATGATGAAATTGACACATCTGATATCCCACCTCTTACAGATAAGTTTTTCTCAACCGCAAAATTGCGAATGCCCTCTTCCTCTTTGGCAACTGTTGCTATTCGCGTTGATTCTGAAACATTGTCATGGTTTCAGTCGAAAGGAGAAGAAGCTGAGCAACACATGGCTGCTGCGTTGCGCATCTATGCAGCAGCACAGAAAAACGTTGCTGATATGCGTCAATCAGCTTATTAGATACTTTGAAGTAGATGGTGGATGACCACTAATTTTGCCGCTCCAACATTTGCCAAGCTAACTTCGCAGCCCCCAGCATCCCCGATCGATTACCCAACTCCGCAGTGACTATCTTTAAGTCTTGACGAGATGGTAGTAGCACTCGATCGATAATTTCTTTCTCCGCCGCAGGCACAAAAAACTGGCTGCTAGCCGCAATCCCCCCACCTAAAATAATCAACTCCGGTGTCAGGACATAAACCAAGCTAGTCAGCCCCATCCCTAAATAATGTCCATATTTGCGCCAAAACTCCAGCGCATGTGGTTCACCCGCAGCAGCCAGCGCTCCCCACTCCGCCGGTTCTTTCCCGGTTTCTCGTAGCACCGCCAAAGCAGAAATATGTTGTTCCAAGGAGCCTCGATTACCGCTGTTACACTCCGGGCCATCTGCCGAAAGATTAATGAGTCCTAGCTCCCCAGCAGCTCCATAACTCCCGGTATAGAGCTTTCCGTCGAGCAAAATCGCACCACCGACACCAGTGCCTAGTGTCAGCATAATCATATTGCGATAACCCCGCCCTGCACCTAACCAAGCTTCCCCTAATCCAGCACAGTTGCCATCGTTAGCAACGACCACCGGCAACTTAGTCCGATCTTGCAGAAAACCAGCCACTGGAATGTCTTTCCAGCCTGCTAGGTTGATGGCCAAGCGGGCGACGCGACCGCTTGAGTCGGCAGGGCCAGGAGTACAAATACCGATCGCCTGTAGTTTATCAAAGCTGCTCACAATCTGGCCTAGTCCGCGCCAAATTGCTTCCAGAACTGCTTCAGGAGTAGAAGGCTGGGGAGTAGGAATACTGAAATGTTTGGTGCAGTTACCCTCTCTGTCAAAGCGCCCGATTTTGATGTTGGTACCACCAAGGTCGATGCCCGCAACTTCTTGCATGTTGTAACGGTGAGCAGAGCACCGATCGAATTCTATCGCCTCTATTTTACCCAGCAAGTTGGAGTGGTCGAACAACTTATTGGATTTCAAATCACTGTTTGGGTAGAAACATGGTACCTGCTCTCTCTTGCAAAGAAGGCAGGTACCATGAAACTTTAGGCCCCGATCGAGAAGTTAGCCGAGGAGAGGGTGGATACCCCAGACAACACTCCAATCTTGACGGCGGAGGCGTTATTGAGACCATCGACATCAAAGTACAAAGATTTATCGGTGGTGTTAAAGATAAATCGCTGGGCGGTGGTGGTGGCTGCTGTGGCTCCGGCTCCGACCAAGATTTGGTTGGCTGCTAGGTTGCCCACATTTAATCCTCCACCAAAGGCTGATGCCGATATTTGGAGTTTTTCGTTTGCGGCAAAATCGGTGATGGTATCAACACTAGTTTTGCTTAAAACAAATGTATCTACTCCTGCGCCACCGGTAAGATTGTTGCTCAAAACGTTACCAGCAATCACATTGTTAAGGGCATTGCCGATCGCATTGGTGGCAACAGAGCCGAGTAGTGTGAGGTTTTCGACATTTGCGCCAAGAGTATAAGAAACAGAAGATCGAACGGTGTCAACTTCTGTGGTGAGAGCAGAGGTTTCTGTTACTACATCGCCAACAAAATCAACGATGTAAATATCATTGCCCAATCCACCGATGAGGGTATCATTACCGGCTTGACCATTGAGAAAATCATTACCGGCTCCGCCGTTGATAATATTACCAGCAGTGTTGCCATATATGATGTTATCTAAGGCGTTACCAGTACCATTAATTACCGCTGTTCCAGTGAGAGTCAGGTTTTCTAAGTTAGCGCCCAGTGTGTATGTAATAGCCGATTGCACTGTATCGATTTCAGTAATTAGTGTCGAGGTTTCGTTGATCACATCCCCGGCAGCATTCACAACGTAAATATCATTGCCAGAGCCACCCTCCATGAAATCATTGCCATCTCCTCCATCGAGAGAGTCGTTGCCATCATTGCCAAAGAGTGTGTCATCACCCAATAAGCCATAGAGTGTATCGTTACCGGCATTGCCTCGAACGTAAAAGTCATTACCATTACCGCCAGTAACAACATCATCTCCCTCCAGACCTGAGAAACGAGCACCTAAGTCTCTGATCGCTGATAGCGATAAAGTCTTATATACAGATTGAGAAGTTTCAAATTGAAGATTCTCTACATTCACTAAAGTATCAGTATCACTTCTGTTAGAAACACTATCACTGACATGGACAAAGTTGTTGTAAAAAACAACGTGGTAATCCTCAAAACTACCTCGATAAATCGCGTTGTCAATACCAGTGCCACCATCGAGTGAATCATTGCCTGTATGACCAAAGAATGCGTCATCTCCGGCTCCACCAATCAAGGTATCATTCCCATCACTACCACCTATGAAATTGTTGCCGTTAGAACCCTCAACAATATCAGAATTCCTGCTGCCCCAGAGAGTAGCATTGCTATTTAAAGCATTGTATTTAGCTATTCTTTTTTCACTGTATCCATAATTAATATAGTGATTAAGGCCAGAAATTTGCGTTCCATTTCTAATGGCTGCATCGACATCTGCATTGTTGTTACGATAGTATTGCTCGTCAAAGCTAATGTTTGTGACTCTTCCTTCATGATACCCATAATTGATGTAATGAAAAAGAGCAGATGGAGTCCTACCTTCTTTAATAGCTGCATCAACATCTGGATGAAGAAGTCGATAGAATTTTTCATCGAAATTAAAGTTAGTAGCTCTTTTTTCTGCATACCCATAATTGATGTAATGAAAAAGAGCAGATGGTGACCTACCTTCTTTAATAGCTGCATCAACATCTGGATGAAGGAGTCGATAGAATTTTTCATCGAAATTAAAGTTAGTAGCTCTTTTTTCTGCATAGCCCCAATTCAGATAATGAAAAAGAGCAGATGGTGCCCTACCTTCTTTAATAGCTATATCAACATCTGGGTTTACGAGACGGTAAAATTGCTCACTAAAGTTAGTAGAAGTTTCTCTGCCTTCATTTCTACCATAAAGTTCATAGTGCTGAACTCCTGAATTAAGCCTCCCATCCTGTATATAAAGATCTACACCTTTGTGAACTAACCGATAAAATTGCTCGAAATCTTTTAGCTCTGAAACACGATAATCACGATCGGAGAACCAAATTGATTCAGCTCCAATTAATGTATCTTGACCATCTCTATTAGGTACAGTATCTGTAATAATCAACCTATCTGGATTGCTGAAATCAAATTTGTACTCAGTAGATTTACCTTTAAGAACAACTGAATCATATCCATCTTCACCATTAATAATGTCATTACCCTGATCACCTCTAAGCACATCATCCCCAGAATGCCCCAAAAGGGTGTCGTCACCTAAATCTCCATACAATGAATCATTACCCTCCCAACCTCTAATTCCATCATTACCTTGTCGGCCAGTTACAACATCGTTACCTGCTCCTCCATAGAACCAAGCTCCTAAATTTTTCAATTCATCCGGTGTAAATGATCCATCAGCAAATTGGATTTTCTCAACATCAAATAAGTCATCAGTATCACCTATTCCTGGTCGATATGCACTAATACTTACTTTTCCATCATTATTAAAAACAGAAACATAATCAGATCTTTTTCCAACATAAATGGCCGTATCGACCCCTTGACCTCCGCGTATGATATCAAAACTATTATCTGATCCACCATGTAGAACATCATCCCCTTCACCACCATCTAAGGTGTCCCGGCCTTCACCACCATCAAGAAAATCATTTCCTAAACCACCATTAATGATGTCATTACCACCCCAGCCGAAGACGGTATCGTTTCCTTCTCGACCATCAAAAACTTCATTAGCAGCAGTACCATTGATACTATTATTACCAGAGAATTGATTCTGATTCTTAAATAGATTGATATCAACTTTCACAGGTAAACCGGTCGTATCTAAAATAATATACTCTACTCCTTTAGAAATTGCTTGATTCAAAAGGTTATATAAGTCTTGCGGTGTGACGTTTACACCCAGGCTTTTTAAGGTGGTAAAAATCCCGCCTCCATTAGGATCAATACCCAAGACATTATCGAAAACACTATAGATGCCACCGCCATTGGGGTCAAGACCTAGGACATCATCTTTAAAATTGCTAAACCAACCCATTTTAGTAAGCCTCCTATCAGCTTGTATGTTTCATATACGTCACTGACTTACTTCGTGCTGCAAGCAAAGAGAAAAAATTCTAAATTCAAGCCAAGCCTAGCAAGATGGCGATCGAACCCAGCAATGCGTGACTAAAAATAATGCTGTAAATATTCCGAAACCTAGCATAGTAAACACTCCAGGCCAACCCGAACAGAAATGTAAAGATTAATGTTGGCAGGTCTCGATAAATTATATGCACAAAGCTATAGAGCAGCGCAGAAAGAATAACCTGTCCCCACGTAGCCAATTTCAGGCGTGTGAGCAAAGCAAACAGAAAACCTCGAAATAAAAACTCTTGCAACGGTACAGATAATCCTATAAAAAAAAGATAAAAAGGCCAGGAGTAAGCTGAGTTGTCTAAGCGTGCTCCCTGCTGAGCATGGTAAAAGATCATTAATATTGCAGTAACCAAGGTAGGTACAGCGATCGCCTTAGCAGCAGACCTTAACTGACTACTGGTAAAACCCAACTCCACCGCCGAAAATCGATAGAGGTACCCGATCGACGCAATTATAGCAGCCACCACAATGAGCGCACAAAAGCGCCAAGCAAACGGAACTACATCATAAAGAACTAGTGCTACAGGCAGAATGTAGACCAAATTGATAATTAAAATCACCTTTAAATATTCATTATTGATCATATCTACTTACTCCCTATTTGCAGATCACTCCAATGAATAAATATTAAAAACAAAGGAGTAAGGAAAATAGCCCCAGAGAACCAAGGAACCAAAGGATTGGTACTACTCATTCCGAACAATTGATCGATTGTTGGAATACCAAATAGACTAATGAAAAGTACTGACAAAAAGCTAAGAACTAATAATGCAACAAAAATAGATCTGTATTTTCTGGTCGTATTTCTAATTATACCGATAAAGGTAACTGAAAATACAATCATACACATCAAATAAATCATAATATTATAACCAGCCACAGTGCCTTGAAAATCTTGCGAAAACAATGCTTTTTTAGTGTACTCAATACTGTATTTCTCAAAAGGCAGCCACAGCAATATCCCAATCTCATTCAGTAGCACATACAGTAAATACCTGTTTTTATTAAAAACAGAATCTGGAGCGAATAGAATCGTTGTAATCAATGATAGTACTTGAAGTCCAGAAGCAACAATCACAGTAAAAGTCAAAATGTACAATAATCTGCTAAAAGATAATTTATTTGTGTGTTTAAGCCAAATTTGATGTGAAGTTGCTATTCTTAACAGCCCCTGAAATCCATCTTTATTATTGACTTTGTACAAATTTTTAATTCCTATCTCCAATTCAGACTTTTTCAACCGCAAGTCCCCATTGTGATCGAAAGCCCCCCGAATATCAAAAAGCGCTGGAGGAATACTGGTCAACTCTTGTGCCGAAGTTTTCCAAGTTGTATAGAGTTGAGCAAGCTGCTGTTGCTCTACGACGATCATTGCATCTGGCTTGAATTCTAACAACATCATTCGATCGCCAGACAGCTCAAAAAATAAAGCACCCAACGTAATAAAAACAGTCACCAGACTACAAATTATAAATGGTCGAGTCTTGACCCGAATCATACAATGTGCGCGGTAAGAAGCAAACAAAGATATCCACAAAAACAGTGAAGGATACACCATAATATGAGGATAAAGCTGGGCATAGAGGATCACCGCATCCCAGCCTTGAAACTCACCATAGATACTCATTGGCAAACTAACCAGCAGCACCACCCCCAACAATACCAGCACCACCTCCCACCACCAAGCCAACCGCCGCTCAGAAAATAACCGATTCCAAGTTAACTCTGGAGCCAGCGGATTAGCCACAATCACCGGTAGCCAACTGGTTCCTGGCGCAAACCTCTGTGCCAACTCCTGTCGCGCCATACCCATCGCTGCAAACAAAGATTGATCTTGGACAAAAGCCGCCAAAAAATACCTCAGCAAATCTCTCGCCACCGCCGATTCCACCATTTCACGCATCACAATACAGTAAGGCAAAGATAATGTAGTAAGCTGGTTCGCTAATCCCAAGCCATCACAAGAATTAAAAATAGCCAACTGTAGCTTATTCTCGATCGCCGCCCTCAACAAATCTTGTAACTCCGCGATCGCAATAATCCCTTCTTCCCCATCAATTGAATTAATTTGAAACCACCCCACCCGCTTACTTCGATCGCTTTCACTATGGCCAGCAAAAAAGAAAATATGCCAACCCTGCGGATCTTTTAAACTTGCTTCTAGCTCCAGGCGCTTGGGCTGCTTTAAAATTACTGGCTCAGCCCCATATCGCCGCAAATTTTCAATAAAACCCTGCTCCGCCTCAAACCCCAAATTTTGATCGCCAAACACCACCAAAATACGCGCAGTTGCCCGCATCTGCGGCGCTTGCTGCTGCCTAACTCGCTGAAAATTAGTAGCCCCGATCGCCACCTCCACACCTCTACTGGTATAGCCCGCCAGAGTATCCCACTCCTGCCAAGGCAATCTACGTAAAAGTTGATCTTCAGTTTGCACAATAATTTGCACCTCATCTCTAGCCCTAATCTGCTGCCGAAAACGCTCTAACATCAAACCTACTCGTTGATCTGTCGCTCCATCTTCATCGATCCAGCCATCTTGGCCTAACCATTGGTTCAACTCCACTTTTAACTCATTGGTAAGTTCCGTCAGATTAAAAGCCCCAACTGCCGGGGTATCTTTAATTACTTTGCGATCGGCTGGTAAACCCACACATTGCTCCCACAAAGCAAACTTATCTTCTAAAGAATGTGGCATGGGAGCCAAAAAAGAAACCAGCTCTGCTATTTGACCCTCTCGATCGTAGAACGCCAGTGTCACCGGCAAAACCTCAACCCGGTTCAGCCAAACTCTACCACTGATTTTAAAAAAAATCTTAAAAGCCATTTCCTAATACCTGAAAACAATGATTAAGACTTTTTAAGTAACAAAATATTCTCTAATAAAATCCTCATTCAGTCGTAACTCCACCCAGAATGTGGCACCTTTAGGAAACTCCATCGGAATTGTCACCAAATCAACCGGTTCACTAACTGTTTCGGCATAGATTTCCTCTTCATCTGGCACTAATACCATCATTCCTTTTGGTAATAAACCCACAACATTCCGCACAGTTAAGCGAACTAATGTAGATTCATTGCTGTCTATAGACATCGCCATTTGCAGATCAAATAAATGACCTGCTAATGGGATTGTTTTTTGACCAGTGATAGTATTCAATCTGCGCATTACCGGCTGCCAGCCATCAATATAGGCATTGTTCAACCACTCTCTCAAGTAGATTAATTTTTGCGCAGCAAATTCTTGAGACAATTCATCTACAGTTGCTACTTTATTTACACAATAACTTTCTAGCTCAGCCAAATAATCAATCATCTCATCCATAGACATGAGATCTTCCAGCAAAATTTCTACTGGGTCAACCCCATCAGGGATTGTTGGTAGAAATCCCAACAGCCGAGCCATTTTTTCGGAATCATCAATTTCAATAAATAAATAGCCAATTCGATCGCCGTACACAGCTTCTGGCGGCAACACAACAAACTTCTGAGCGGCTGAAATAGCTCGACATTCTATTTTACCCAACTCCCCTAGCCCCAATTCTGTAGCACTAGTCCATAAGCGAAAAGCAGCATTCCATCTTTTTGCCATCCCCAAATCTGTCTGAAAATTTAGTAAGCGAAAATAGGCATCAGCCACTAACAAACTAAGAGTATTGACATAAATCTCTCTCTGAGTACTAGGCGCTAAATATTGCTCAGCATAGTCCTTGGCCTGTTGCCGACATAGAGAAGTAACAGGAAATGGCATCGCTAAATCCCATAAAATTTGCAACTTATCATTCATGAAAATTTTCTCCAAAAAGTCGCTGATTTTGATCTAACCATGCTTGCAACAAAGGCTGGCACTTTCGGCACCAATGGGCAGTAATGGTACTCCGGCTCACCCCTACTTCCTCAGCAATTTCTTGCCATTCTCTACCAGCTAACACCCTTAGCCTCGCCAACGATTGACAGCTTGCTTGCGGATGGCCTGCAATATGACAATGTGATAAAACACCATCTTGATCTTCCTCAATCCATTCGGTAAAAGAATCCCAAGTACCTAGTAGCAAGCCAGCATCAATTTTGGCCGCAGCCACCGCTAATAGATCAAATTCACCTCTGTATATTTGTCCAGAACTGCGACGTTCAGCACGAATTTTATCTTTGTACTTGTTGTACAGACAGGTATTGAACCACGCCAAGAAGTTACCACGACTGGGATCGTACTTTTGGCATAGTTGTTGACTGACAAACATCATGGTTTCAGATAAAGCCTCCTCATAAAGCTCGCTAATATCCCTCCTCACCCGTCCTGATTTCAGAACAATGCGGAAAAGAGTATTAAGTGCTTTACGGTGCTCTGGACTATTTGGTGGGTGACTACAAGCCACATCAATCTGGGTCAGCAATTCTTGGTTGAGTTCATCCATAAACCTATGACATTGTTATGGCAGTGTCATTAAGTATACGATAGCTCCACCTACTACTCTCTACGAAAATAATTGATGAATGCTGCAATGATCGATCACTTTTTCTTCGAGCCGATCGATTCTTCTCGCCAACCCCAAAATTAGGTTAAGGATGCTTACTGGTCTCTGCGCCTCCGATCGACTACATCCAAATTGCCTGAGCAACCGTGCTTACAAATTAAAACTCTATCTGATATCTAACCCGCCTCATCTATGCAATATCCTCAATTTAGATAAAAGAAAATCCCAGCTTAAAGCTGGGATTTTTGCAAATAAATTTGACTCTAAGCTGCTGGAGCTGAAGCACTGGCATCATATTTCAGTAAAATGCCCCGTTGACCAATGATGAAGCCTTGATCCTCAGATAAGAACAGGATCTTGTACAAATTGGAAGGTACGCTTTGGATAGCGTAATCTTTTTCCCAAGTTTTACCGCCATCGATGCTGCGCATTAAGTCGCTGCTGCCACCAGAAACCCAGATTTCTTCGGGAGTGCGGTAAGCCAGGTCTAACAGACCAATATTGTCTTTTTTGCCAGGAAACTCAGCTTCTTTCCATTCTTCAGCCCCGGTATCGTCACTGAATTGCAGTTGGCCACCCCGTGCCAACATCCATAAACCACTGCCATCACGGGTAAAGCCCATAGTAGAAACTCGACGAGAGCTGTTGCGGTTATGGGGTTCCCACGATTCATTTCCAGGTTTCCATACTGAGTAAAAGTTGCCTTTGGCCGATACTGCTACATATTTGCCATCAACCGATCGATTAATGGTTCTAAACAAACCTACCGCATCGTTGACCAAAGATTTCCAATTTTTACCACCGTCTTCGGTGCGATAAATAGCCCCAACATTCGTGGTCATTTCGGCGCTGTTTTTACCTAAAGCCACGATCGTGCTAGGAGCACCAGGCAGTTTGGAACTCAATGGTAAATTAGACCAGTTTTTGCCCGCATCAGTGGTGTGCAACATCAAAGCTGGCTCACCAATGATCCAGCCTTCATCGCCTTTAAAGCTAATGGAGTTGAAGCGATATTTTTGGTTGCCCAGCTCTAGTTTACGATTTTCCCAGGTGTTACCACCATCGGTGGTTTCTAGCAGAGTGGCATCGCTACCCACTACCCAGCCGTGCTGCTTGTCGCTGAAGGCCAAATCTTGGAGGTTAGATTCGGTGGGCAATTGCAGCGATCGCCAGGGGCTGCTGCTCATCGCCGGAGTTTTGACACAGGAAACACAAAGCAGCGCTACAACTAGCAGCATGGCGATCTGTTTAAAATATTGCTTGAGAGAAGTCATATATAAAGTAATTTTAGAAATTTTTTGGTGGACAGCTCATCAATTGAGGGTATACAAACTGAGGAAGAACACCACACCCAAGGCTAAAGCAGTGAAAATCAGCACGTTCTTTTGGCTGGGGGTCATGGTATTTACACCCAAGCCATAACCTAGATTTTCTTTAAAGCCAGAGGCTGTATATTTAGGACCCACATTGTTAAACGCCGATTTTTTGGCGCTACACACCGGACAGCGCCACACAATACTGATGTCGTCAAATGCGGTATTGGCGGGGATGCCATTTTTAGGATCACCCTTGACTGGTTCGTAGGTATAACCACAAGAACGACACTCAAAGCAATCGATGAGTGAGGTATCTACCTTAACTGGAGCGGCCTGCTCGGCAGGCGCAGATTCCAGGCTTTCTAAATTTTCTGGTTCTTGGTCGCTCATGGGCGCAGGTTTGGCTCTAGGTACTTTGCTTTTTCAAATTATGCCATGAAAGTATTAAGTTTTGTTAAATTGGCTGAGCAACCTCAGGAAACTAAGCGGTAAATACTAGCGTGGCTTTTGGCCGGTGAGTTGCCTAACTTGAATCCTTAATTCAGCCGCTAGTTTAGTCACCAATTGCCGCCTTGAGGTCTTGATACAACCGCTTAAACTCCCGCTGTTGAATCGCATGATCCACGATCGGCTCGGGATAATTACTCTTTGATCGCCAGAGCGGGGCAATTTTGCCATTAACCAGATCAGCAGCAGACACCGACTTTAGTTCTGGCAACCACTGTCTAATGTATTCAGCGTCTCGATCGAATTTTTGCGCCTGAGTATAAGGATTAAAAATCCGTAACGGCTTCGGGTCCATGCCGCTGGAAGCACTCCATTGCCAACCGCCATTGTTGGCTGCCGGATCACCATCCACCAGGGTTTGCATAAAGTATTGCTCCCCCCACTGCCAATTGATGATTAAATCTTTGGTCAAAAAGCTGGCTACAATCATCCGGCAGCGGTTGTGCATCCAGCCGGTTTCGTTTAACTGGCGCATGGCAGCATCCACAATTGGATAACCAGTTTTGCCCGCACACCAAGCCGCAAAGCGCGATCGATCATCTGACCAAGGAAACCGCTGCCACAGCGATCGGTAAGGCCCGTCAATCAAACTAGGAAAATGATACATGGCCTGCCAATAAAACTCTCGCCAAGCCAGCTCTTGTTGCCAGGTGGTGATCCCCGCTTGGGCATCAGGACCATTGGCCTGCTCCATGGCCTGCACGGTCGTTTGCCACACCGTGCGAATGCCCAAAGTCCCCCAGGCCAAAGCCGGACTGAGACTAGAAGTGCCATCTACTGCCGGGAAATTGCGATCGGTCTCATAGCGTTCGATCGCTCTACTAGCAAATAACTCTAACCTCGCCATAGCCGCCGCAGTTCCTGGAGCCAAAAAATGTGGAGCATCCCAAACAAAACCCAAATCTGCCAAAGTGGGCAGCGGCTGCTGAAAATCTGTCGAAGCCACTGGCATCAAGTCTGGAACACTCACAGGTTCTGGCTTGGTTCGACCCAGCCAATTACGCCAATAGGGCGTGTAAACGGTATAGGGAGTACTACTGCCGCTATAGATGGTGTCGGGTGCATGTAGCAAAGCATCCCAATGGCGCTGCAAAGAGATCCCCAGTGATTGAAGCTGCTTGGCCAGATCTTGATCTACTTGACGACGACTGGGTTCGACCAGCTCATTGCAATGTATGGCTTGAATATTTAGAGCCTGAGCTAAACGAGGAATTTGCTGGCGGGGATCGCCCTGTACCACAATCAAATCACTGCCCTGTGCTCGGTAAGCCTGCTGTAGTAGCCGTAAAGAATCTAAAACATAGCTCACACTAGCCGGGGCAATTTTGCTGGGATGGAACTCGATCGGGTCAAAACAAAAAACTCCCAATACTAAATTACCAGCACCGTAAGCTGCCGTTAATCCCAAATTATCTTCTAGCCGCAAGTCTCGTCGATGCCAAAAAAGAGCCAGTTCTTTCATACTCAAATGTCATATTTTGCCCTTGAAAAGTATAACGCCATATTTTGCATTAGGTGTTTTGGCGCGAAATCTGGGAATGCTTTAGAAGATAGCGATATCTCGAGCATCCATGACTCAATCTTCATCTCCCAAACGCGCCCTTATTGTCCGCAACGATTTCTCTCCGTTCGGCAACAAACTAGTTCAGTCTGGCTACGTCAATTCCGATCAAATGAAACAGGCATTGGTAGACAGTCGCAATGCCAACAAGTCTCTGATGGAGACCTTGGAGGAAATGACTGGCAAATCCTTGCCAGTGGAGTTGCGCGAGCAATATCGCAAGCAGCAGCTTTTTGAGCTGAAAGTGCTCTACGGTCTACCTAGTCTTGATCTGGTTGCCAACAAAATCGACCAAGGATTAGTGCGCACCCTAATTACTAATTATGTTTCGGTAGATAGTTGTCGTCAGCTCAAAATCTTACCCCTGTCGCTAAATGATACCGAACTAGAAATCGCCATGGTTAACCCCAGCGATTTGGAAGTTTGTAACGACCTCGATAAAATATTGCGCAAGCACAATATCTCTTGGAAAGCGCGGGTTATTCCGCTCGAAGACTACCAGCAGTTGCTGGATAACTATTTGGATGAAAAAGTCCAACTAGAAGAAGCCAATGCTTCGATGAAGCGCTTGGATGTGCAAGAAGTACTCGCCGACATTGAAAATGGTGATTTGCATACTTTAGATGATGAAATTGACGACGAAATTGATATCGAAGGAGCCGAAGCGGCACCAGTAGTTAAATTAGTAAACCAAATACTCGCCAAAGCCCTCTTAGAAAAAGTTTCTGATATTCACGTTGAACCCCAAGAAGAAGGTTTGCGCATTCGCTTCCGCAAAGATGGCGTATTGCGGATGGCCTTTCCAATTTTACCTAAACATATTATTCCGGCTATTACATCCCGCTTTAAAATTATTGCTGATTTAGATATTGCCGAGCGTCGCAAACCCCAAGATGGCAGAATTCGCCGTACTTATGAAGGCCGAAAAGTAGATTTTCGGATGAGTACTCTGCCCAGCCGCTATGGTGAAAAAGTCTGTATGCGGATCTTGGATAACTCCTCAACTCAGCTCGGCTTAGATAAGCTGATTAGCGACATGCCCACCCTCGACATCGTGCGGAGCATGGGGGCTAAACCTTTTGGATTGATTTTGGTAACTGGGCCGACCGGTTCGGGTAAATCGACTACTTTGTATTCTTTACTAGCCGAACGCAATGATCCTGGTGTGAACATTAGTACCGCCGAAGATCCGATCGAATACGCCTTACCCGGCATTAACCAAGTCCAAGTTATTCGCGATAAAGGCGTAGATTTTCCCTCGATTCTACGCGCCTTTATGCGTCAAGATCCAGACATTATTCTAGTAGGTGAGACCCGCGATAAAGAAACCGCCAAGACTTCCATGGAAGCAGCCCTCACTGGTCACTTGGTAATGACAACTCTGCACACCAACGATGCGGCTGGATCGATCGCCCGTCTGGATGAAATGGGTGTAGAGCCATTTATGGCATCGGCAGCCCTGTTGGGTGTAGTTGCTCAACGTCTGGTTCGTCGCGTATGTGCGGAATGCCGCATTGCCTACAATCCCTCCCGCGAAGAATTAGCTCGCTTCGGCTTAACGTCTTCTGGCTCGGGCATTATCACCTTTTACCGTTCCAACTCTTTACCGCCCGAAGAAATCGAACCAGCTCGGGCAAACTCTACTCTCTGTCGCACTTGCAACGGCATCGGCTACAAAGGTCGAGTTGGTGTTTATGAAGTAATGCAAGTTACCGACGAAATTGCTTCTTTGATTAACCAACGTGCCCCCACGGCCATGATTAAAGAAACCGCAGTGCAGCAAGGCATGAAAACTTTACTGTCCTATAGTTTGCAACTGGTGCAAGAAGGGCATACTACTTTAGACGAGGTTGAACGGGTGACATTTACCGATTCTGGATTGGAATCGGAGCTGCGGGCCAAACGAAAAACTTCGCTGACCTGTAGCTGTTGCCAAGCAGATCTTAAGCCTGAATGGCTAGATTGCCCCTACTGCATGACTCCCCGCTTTGAAAACTAATTTGATTGACATCAGGATGTATAAACTATCATGGCAGAATTATTGATTGAGGATTTGATGGAGCAGCTCGTAGAAATGGGCGGTTCTGACATGCATATCCAAGCGGGGGCACCAGTCTACTTTCGAGTAAGTGGTAAATTAGCGGCGATCGATGATGAAATTCTTTCGCCTCAAGATTGTCAGAAGCTGATTTTCAGTATGCTGAACAACACCCAGCGCAAAGAGCTTGAGCAGGGCTGGGAACTAGATTGCTCTTATGGCGTAAAAGGCTTAGCCCGTTTTCGGGTGAATGTCTATCGGGAGCGCGGCTGTTATGCCGCCTGCCTGCGGGCCTTGGCCTCTAAAATCCCCCAGTTTGAACAGCTCGGCTTACCCGAAATTGTGCGAGAAACCTCCAAAAAGCCTCGGGGCTTGGTGCTGGTCACAGGGCCTACCGGCTCTGGTAAGACCACTACTATGGCAGCGATGATCGATTTGATCAACCGCACCCGCGCCGAACATATTCTGACCATCGAAGATCCGATCGAGTATGTTTTTCCTAATCATCTCAGTCTGATTCACCAACGCCAAAAAGGCGAAGATACCAAGAGCTTTAGTAACGCCTTACGCGCTGCTTTACGGGAAGACCCCGACGTAATTTTGGTTGGAGAAATGCGCGATTTGGAAACAATCAGCTTGGCCATTACTGCCGCTGAAACAGGTCACTTGGTTTTTGGTACTCTGCACACTAGCTCCGCTGCTCAAACGGTCGATCGGATGCTAGATGTATTTCCCCCCGAGCAGCAGCCCCAAATCCGCGCTCAGCTCTCTAACTCACTAATTGCCGTATTCAGCCAGTGTTTGGTGCAAAAGAAAAACCCCAAACCGGGCGAATATGGCCGGGTACTGGCACAAGAAATCATGATTGTGACTCCAGCGATCGCCAACCTCATTCGGGAAGGCAAAACTGCCCAAATGTATGGTGCCATTCAAACCGGAGGCAAATTGGGGATGAATACCCTAGAAACCACTTTGGCTAACTACGTCCGCAATGGTTCAATCAGCCTGGAATCTGCCATGACCAAGGCGGCTAAGCCAGATGAGTTAGAGCGACTGGTTGCCACCAACCCCGCACTGGTCAATGGCCGTCGCTAACTTGCCCCAAATTCCCCTGTTCCTTATAAGTACTACAATCCAAGTTGAATCATGCCTACATTTACTGCTGAAGTCCGAGATAATCACGGTAACACCCGCCAAGAAAAGATCTCTGCCAAATCGGCCAAAGTTGCTCAAACCCAACTCAAACAAAAATATCAATTTGTCAAAAATGTTCGCCAAGAAAAGGGCTTTGATTTTACTCAGATCACTAAAATCAATGTCCAAGATATTGAAGCCGCATTGAGTCCAGTTAGCGTCAAAGATCGAGCCGTTTTTTCGAGACAGTTTGCAGCCATGGTAAATGCTGGAGTCGCAATGGTGCGTTGCTTGAGTATTCTGGGTGAACAGTCGGCTAATCCTCGCATGAAAAAGGCTCTGGCGGCAATTAGTGTAGAGGTTCAACAGGGGACGAATCTCTCCGATGCCATGCGTCGCCAGCCGGAGTGTTTTGATAATTTGTATGTCAGCATGATTCAGGCTGGTGAAGTGGGTGGGGTACTCGATGAAGTACTCAATCGCCTAGCGAAAGTGCTAGAAGATATGGCCAGATTGAAAAACCAAATTAAGGGTGCCATGGCATACCCGGTAGCAGTAGGTGTTTTGGCTACTTTAGTGTTTTTGGCCATGACTATTTTCTTGATTCCTATCTTTGCCAAAATCTTTCAGGATCTGGGTTCTGAATTACCGGCCTTGACTCAGTTTATGTTAGATGTCAGCGGGGTGCTGACTAGCTGGAGAGCAATTATTCCAGTTGCAGTAATTTGTAGTGTTGTCTTTGCTTTTCGTCAATACTACAAAACCAATGTAGGCAGATTAACCATCGATCGCTTGCTGCTAAAAATGCCAATTGTTGGCGATTTGAACGAAAAATCGGCAGTGGCCAGATTCTGTCGCATTTTCGGTACTCTGACTCGCTCTGGTGTGCCGATTCTCAGCTCTCTAGACATCGTGCGAGATACTGCGGGCAATAAAGTAATTGCTAACGCGATCGAGAAATCTAAATATGAAGTGCAGCAGGGCGGAATGCTCAGCTTGGCTCTACAGCGAGAGCGGGTATTCCCTCCTTTGGCTATTCAAATGATTAGCATTGGCGAAGAAACTGGTGAAATCGACGCGATGATGATGAAAGTTGCCGACTTCTATGAAGATGAAGTAGAGCAGTCGGTCAAAGCGCTTACCAGCGTGTTGGAGCCAATTATGATGGTATTTTTGGCGGGAATGGTAGCAGTAATCTTGCTGGCCATGTACCTACCCATGTTTAAGGTATTCGAAAAACTGGCCTAATGACCAGCTTAACTGCTATCGATATGTACGAAACTCTCCTCGCGGAGTATAGCAATCATGAAATGGCGCTGCTGCTTTTGCAGCAGCACCGCCCCTACATGGAAATGGTGCCCAGTATCCGCCGCTCTCGCGAAAGTATTCTGACTCTGCCATTGCCTGCGGTGAAAATCCGGGGCAGTGGCTCGGTAGTTTTGCCCTGTGATTTGGCTTATTTACTCTGTGACCCAGAGTGGAAAATCAAAATGGGTGGGGAAATTATTGTGTTGATTCAGCGCCCCGATGAATGTTTTTCGGAGCTGCTGGGGCGCTGGCGGCAAACTCAGGTGATTTTGGACTGCGATTATGAATGGCATCGCCCCAATTATTACCGGCAAATTATGACCGAAGGGAGCGATCGACTATATCCTTTGTTTGTACTGTACCCGGACAGCGATCAGCGCTTGACTAGAGGCTTGCGCGGTGCTCATCTGCCTTTTGTGATCTCTAATCTATTGGCAAATTTATCCGTGCAAAACGAGAGTAATGTTTTGATCAATGAAGATTGCCAAACAGCCGAAGACGTGACCTAGGCTGAACGAAATCGCCGCAAAAGCTAAATTTAAGGCGAATGGTAAAAATTTGGTTAAAATCTAAGGTACTCGATCGAAGTACCAATGTCTTTATCTCGCTTGCTTAGCGCCATCGTGGCGATCATTTTAGCCTTGGGAATGTTGTTCTTAGGTGGCTGGTACTTTACCCTCGGGCTGTGCATAGCAGTTTTTTTGGGTCAGCAAGAATATTTTCAGCTGGTGTTAGCGAAGGGTTTTCAGCCTGCAATCAAAACAACGCTGGTGTTGAGCCAAGTATTATTGGTGGTCACGGCACTGTTTCCAGCCTTTGCTGACACCATGCTGCCCATCGCCGGAATTGTGGTCTGCTTTGCCATGTTGTTTGCGCCTCAGATGGTCTCGATCGCCGATATTGCTACTTCCATTTTGGGTCTGTTTTACGGTGGCTATTTGCCCAGTTACTGGGTGCGGCTACGGGTGGGAATGCAGCCTACTGGTAATTTGCCTTTTTATGGTTATTGGCCAATGAGTTGGTCTGATTGGCAACATTTACCACCAACGCTTTCTCATACGCTGCTGGTTTTTATGTGTATTTGGGCGGCAGATATTGGGGCGTATATGTTTGGTAAGTCTTTAGGTAAAACCAAGCTATCGCTCATCAGTCCTAAGAAAACCCTAGAAGGAGCTGTGTTAGGGCTGGTTTGCAGTACCTTAATGAGTTTGGCTGGAGCCTATTATTTACAATGGCATCAGTGGCTGGTCAGCGGGCTAATTATGGGGATTTTGATTGGCTGTTCTACTTTGGTTGGAGATTTAACCGAGTCTTTGATGAAGCGCGATGCCGGGGTGAAAGATTCTAGCGGGTTGATTCCTGGCCACGGGGGAATGCTCGATCGGACTGACAGCTATATTTTTACTGCTCCTTTTGTCTATTACTTTATTACTTTGATCTTGCCGCTTTTTTAACTAAAAAATGGCTCTTTAACAACTGTCAGAGAGTCATTTTTTAGAAGATTAGGCTGCGGCGAAGCAGGCGATCGTCGCTCGATTGCCACTGAGCTTAGCAATATCTGCGGCGGTGAGTCCTCCCTGGTTGCGAATGGTTCGATCGGCTCCAGCCTCCATTAAAATTTCAATAATTTCTACCCGCCGCTGATTGGCAGCCCACATTAAGGGGGTGGCACCGGTTTTGTCTTGGTGGTTTAAATCTACATGGTAGGCAATGAGTTGGCGCACCAAATCTGGATTGTCTTTTTTAATCGCCACCACCAGCAAAGACTGCTCTTGGTGTACCAAAATATTGGGGTTCACTCCAGCTCGTAATAACACCGCAACTACTGGGTAATGCTTCGCTAACCCGGCTACGGTTACAGCTTTGTCTCCTTGGCGATGGCGGCTGAGATCAATCAGGGGCAATAGCTGCTCGACTACCGACCGATGACCATGGAGAGCGGCTAAGAGCAGAGGAGTATCACCTAAAGCATTAGTAGCATTGCTATTCGCAGTACTTAAAGCCGCGACTACTTCGTGATGACCTTCCACTGCGGCCAAATGAAGTGCAGTATCGCCCTCTTGAGTCGCCGCATTTGGATCTGCTCCTTGAGCCAGCAAAAGCTGCACAATCTGAGCATGGCCTGCTGCTGCTGCTGCTAGTAAAGGTGTCCAACCATCTTGATTGGGAATGTCGATCGCTGCTCCGGCTTGTAGCAAAGCCAAAATTGACGGGGTATAACCCTGTTCAGCAGCATTCAACAAGAAGGTATTGCCTTCAGTATCTTGAGCATTAACCTGGGCACCAGCTTTAATCAGGCTATTAATCATTTGCACATCACCAGGAGCCGGAACTAAGAGCAAAGGTGTGCGCTGTTGTTTGCCAACTAAGTTCGGGTCAGCTCCGGCAGAGAGCAGTAACTCTACTATGGCTACATGGTTTTTGACAATTGCAATATTGAGGGCAGTATCTTGGTCTTGATCGATCGCGTTTACCTCTGCCCCGGCAGCCAGCAACATTTGCACAGTTTCTGGTGAACCGGCTAGCGCAGCGGCCATCAGCGCGGTACTGCCATCATTATTTAAGGCATTGGGGTTGGCATGATGGCTCAACAAGAGCTGCACAATATCACTGTGACCAGAGGCCGCTGCCAACATAAGTGCGGTGGTGCCAAATTTGCCTCGGGCTAGGTTTACGTCGGCTTTTTTGGCCAGTAGCAGTTCGACTATTGCGGTGAATCCCTGCTTGGCGGCAAACATCAATGCGGTAGTGCCATTGGTATCTCGGCAATCTACATCGGCTCCCTCGGCCAGCAGCGCGGTCAATCGTTCCTTTTCTCCAAACCGCGCCGCTTGAATGGATTCTTGCCGAAGTTTGTTGCTGATCATGCCTGTTACCACGAAGAAAGTGTGCTAGTTTCTATAAACAAATGTTAACTATCGCAATTATACAGAGAGACAATGGATTTTTTCGCTCCTGAGGTCAAACCCTACTTAAATTTTGTCCATCCACCCCTGATGTGGGTGCTCTTGGGCATGTGTATTTACGCGATGTATTTGGGTGTGCAGATTAGGCGCACTCGATCGGCTACTCCAGAAGTACGCAAAGAATTAATCAAAGGTAAGTTTAATGACCGACACCATAAAAT
>JAAFHZ010000059.1:0-2046 GCA_013297675.1 Synechococcales cyanobacterium bin59.metabat.ball.084
GGCTTTGACCCCAAAAAAATCAATCAAATTGGCATTTGCTGTTATCTCCAGCAGTTGATGATCGATGGTTTTTTTCAAGGCGATCCCCATCCCGGCAACATGGCGATCACTCCCGATGGTCGGCTGGCTGTCTATGACTTTGGGATGATGAGTGAGCTGCCGGGAAATGCTCGTACTCAAATGGTGGAAACCTTTTTGGCCATATTGCGCAAAGATCTTGATGGAGTTTTGGCTGGATTGGAGTCGATCGGGCTATTGGTAGAAGTCGCCGACATGCGACCAGTGCGCAGGGTGATTGGTTTTTTGTTAGAACGGTTTACCGAGCGCCCGGTAGATTTGCAAGAGTTTGAGCTGATTCGAGCAGAAGTAGGTGCAATGTATAGCCAGCAGCCCTTTCGGCTGCCGCCAGAAATGACCGCAATTTTAAAAGCGCTCTCCACCTTAGATGGCATTGCCCGCACTTTAGATCCGGCCTATAACCTGTTGCAGTCGGCTCAGCCTTTTGTGCGCAGAGTGGCGATCGCCGAGCGGGGAACAATTATGCGGCGGGCTGGCCAGCAACTAGTAAAGTTTGTGCGCGGTTCTTTTGGTCAACAAGATCGGCCATCTAGCCAGACCAGCATCATGGAGTACCCAGAGCCATTGGATGTGGTGAGTCTCCCTGACCCTACTTCAGTTTATTTAAAGCGGCGCAAGCGCCAAATCACCGCAGCTAAAAGTTTGGTTGCTGGATTGCTAGGTGCGGCCTTGATTGGATCGGGAGTGGTATTTTGGCCAGTGATTGCGGTGGGCTGGTCTTATTTATGTTTTGCCCTTGGTGCCTTGGGAGGCATGGTTAGCTTGGGATATTTGGTAAAGTTTTTAGTCTTACGCAAACTCGATCGGCTACTGCCTTAATCGTTGACTACAGCAGCTTTTGGCTATTTTAGTTCACAAATAAAAGATCGATCGGCAATTTCTCTATATTTAAGATCGATCGAATCTCCGCTAACATTTGTAAAAGATTGCCAGGATGTATCTGCAAGGAACTAATTTGTTATGTCTTCCAACTCCGTAGACTCTACCGACAGCCCCAAAAGTATTTCTAAAGTTGTGAGCAACCACGCCGATCGGGTGATGGATGAGCTGTTTGCAGATATTGAAGGACTGCTCAGCGGGGATACCCAGGAGCGGCCAGCTACTTTGCCTGCTGGTAAAACCGCAACTCAGCCCAATCCCACTTATCCTCAGCTCCCCCCAGATATTCGGGTACATGGCGAAGACCCCACCCCGATTCCTGCTGTGACTTTGCCGCCTACTCCCCAGAAGAATACTTGGCGACCAGTGATATTTGGTTTAGGCTTGTTATCGATCGCCGTCGGTGGCGGTTTATGGTTCTTGGCTCGTCAGGGTAAGATAACTTTACCGACTATGCCTTCGCTAAACTCAGCAGCCAATGGTGATGTGCAGTTTGCTGACTATTTGCGGCGGGGAATCGGCAAAGTAGAGAGCAAAGCCACTGCTGGGGGTCAAGTTTCCATCCCCAATCCACCTTCTCAAACTGCCGCGCTGCCCAGTGCTCCTACCGCAGCAGCAGCTAGCTTGGCCCGGGTGATTCAGGGCAGCCCATTAATGGCCGAGTTCTCGATCGAGGGCAAGTTGCAACAGCTCAAGGGCGGTGACAAAATTGGCAATACTGGCTGGTCACTGACTACAGTAATCAATCCGGTAGATAATGAGGTGATTATCAAGCGAGATAATGGTGAGATTCGCAGCTTAAAAGTAGGTCAAAGTTTTTAACAGGCAGCCAATATGGGACTATTTGATGACATGAAGCGGTTTCTGGAAACCCAGTTAGACGACTTCATGAGTAAGAATCCGCATCTGCAAATTCAGGTGATGGAAGAACAGTTACAGCAGCAGGAGTCGGATACGGTAAATCTGCTGCTAGATTTGCGGCAGCAGGAAAAACAGATTCAGTCTGAGGTGTTAACGACGGCTCAAGAAATTAAGAGCTGGCATGAGCGCGTAGGCAAGGCCACGGCAGCGGGCAAGCAAGATTTGGCT
>JAAFHZ010000059.1:2056-26150 GCA_013297675.1 Synechococcales cyanobacterium bin59.metabat.ball.084
GGAAATCAGCTTTGGGGCAAGATGCAGGGGATCAAAGACCGCACTGCTCAGGGCACAAAATTATTAGAGGATATTAAATTACGTCGTCAGGAGTTGGCGGTGAAAGCCGCAGAAGTACAGGCTGCCGCTACCAGCAATACAGCTTGGCAAGCTCCAGCAACTCCCTTGGGTGAACAAAAAACTCGCTTAGATGCCAGTGACCCTCTAGATGCGCAGTTTTTGCGCTGGGAAGCAGAAGAAGAGTTGAACAATCTGAAGAAAAATACTGGTAAGTAGCCGGTAGATTGATGAAATAAATGCGTTAACTCAGCCAGTTGAAACTATAGCTATTGTTAATTTCACTACAGCAGGCAATAGTTAGCTGTGTAATTAGAGATGTTTGCTAAGCATCTGGGTGATTGATGGTGGCCATTAAGTGAACATTTTGGCTTAAAAGCTTGTCTGGTAGTCCTTGAAGAATTTACGACTATTGTCGATGAGCTTGCTTCAGCAGAAGGCAATGCAATTGTTACAAATAATCACAGCAATTAAATATTTTTTAATCCGACCAACCTGGATAATTATGGTTCATGGGCGATAAAATTTCACTACGGTCTTTCTTTTGTTGGTACGCATAATGATCAATACTGTTCCCCAGCAGGCCAAACCCGATAGCTGGAACCCTCCTTTGCCACCTACGGACTTAATTTTCGACGACGGAGAATCCTTGGAAACCAATCAACATCGAGTAGCGATGAATGTGCTGATTCGCTCCTATCAGCAATATCGTGCCGACCAGACCAACTTTTATGTCGGCGGCAACATGTTTATTTATTACAGCAGCACCCAAGCCAAAAATCGGGATTTTCGAGGCCCAGACTTTTTTGTAGTATTAGATGTTGAGGGCGAGAGCGATCGACTAGGATGGGTAGTCTGGGAAGAAGGGGGAAGATACCCTGATGTGATTGTCGAGCTGATGTCGCCTAGTACTGCTAATGTAGACTTGGGAGTCAAGAAAGATTTATATGATCAAGTATTCAAAACCCAAGATTACTTTGTTTATAATCCCTTTGACCCTAATTCTCTGCTGGGCTGGCATCGTGGTGACACCTATCGATCGATTATTCCCGATGAGCGCGGTTGGTTGTGGTGTGAGAAATTGGGGCTATGGTTAGGCACTTGGCAGGGCACGATCGATCGAGAAACACTAAGCTGGCTCAGATTTTATGACTCGACCGGTGCTTTGGTTTTATTGCCAGAAGAAATAGCACAGCAGCAAGCCGAATCAGCCGCCCAACGGGCAGAAGCAGAAACTCAACGCGCTGAATCAGCAGTCCAACGCGCGGAATCAGAAGCCCAACGAGCTGAATTAGAACGGTTGAGAGCCGAACGATTAGCGGCTCGGCTACGGGAGTTGGGCGAAGATCCTGACTTACTCTAAACGCTACGTCGTAAACCGCCACGGGTAATCCAATATGATCGATCTGCAAGGGAAAACTTACTCACGGAATGGCCACCAGCCGATCGAACTCAATGATTCGCAGCAAGTTTGGGTTGTCCAATCTGGCTCGGCTGCTATTTTTGTCGTCACAATCAACCAAGAACAAGCTGGTCAGCGTCAATATCTCTGCACCATCAACGCCAACGAAGCCATCTTTGGAGCCGCTGATGAGCAGCAGCGGCTTTTGGCTGTGCCCATGGGCACAGCCGATTTACTAGAACTCGATCGAGATTGCTGGCAAACCCTCTGCCAACAGCAAGATCCACGTATTCAAACCTGGCTAAACAACTGGCTGGGCTACCTTACCCCGATTGTGGCTACCCAGCCATTTCCGACTAGCGCTCTCCAAACCGAAAATACTGCTCACTACTCCCTAGTCGATCGGCAAACCCTACAAGTCACTGAAATGTGCTGGGTAGAAATGCAGTCTGGTACTGCTTGCTTACAAGGCATGACCGACCTGCCCTTGACTGATGAGGCGTTACCCTTACCTTCGACCATGTGGCTATCGGCTATCGGCGATACCCAGATTGCCACTCGCCCCCTTGCTCAAATTTCGGCCACCGATCTACTCAGGGGTTTAGGGCGCTTTCATACCTGCCTATTTCATAGCATTCAGCTCAGCAATACGCGCCAGCAACAGGTAGAGTTAGCGCGGTTAGCCGATCGAGATCAATTAAATCAGCAGCTTACTCTAGCTACTTTAGAAACTTTAGCGGGCACTTTGCCCTCAGCCCAGCAGCGCTATGGCTGGGTAGGTGATCCTTTGCTATTAGTAGTGAAAGCAGTGGGGCAATTTTTGGGGATGGAGATTCGCCCTCCGGCCATCTCTGATCGAGCCGTAGTTACTCAAGATCCTTTAGCTGCCATTGTGCGGGCATCCCGCCTGCGCAAACGGCGGGTGTTGCTACGCGGTGAATGGTGGAAACAAGATAACGGTGCTTTAGTGGCTTATACCAAAGACGATCAACAGCCGATCGCCTTACTGCCAACTAAAAATCATAGCTACGAAATTTTTAATCCTAATTTCCCGCATTTGCAGCCCGTCAGTGAACAAGTAGCTGTCACTATCTCTCCTGTGGCTTACATGTTTTATCGCTCTTTGCCAACAAGAGCAATGCGGGCGATCGATATTCTGAAGTTTGGTTTGCAGGGACGACAAAAAGATTTGCTAGCTATTGCTTTTACTGGTATTGCAGTAGCGCTGTTAGGGTTAGTCATTCCTCATGCTACCCTCATTATTATGGATAGCGCTATTCCTGATAGCGATCGAGGGCTACTGCTCCAAATTGGCTTAGGATTGTTGGTAACAGCAGTGGGAACTGCACTATTTCAACTAGCCCAGGGCTTCTCGTTGCTTCGTCTGGAAACCACTACCGATCATGCTACCCAATCTGGAGTTTGGGATCGGTTGCTCAACTTGCCGGTATCTTTCTTTCGGGAATATACTATTGGCGATTTACAATCACGGGTATCTTCGGTTAGTGCGATTCGCCGCCAGCTCAGTGGCCGTAACTTAATCAATTTAGTGGGCAGTGTATTCACGCTGTTTTACTTAGCACAACTTTTTTACTATAGCTATGAGCTGGCGCTGCTGGCAGTAGGCGTAGCAATTGTTACTTTGTCAGTAACTACCATTGCCGGAGTTTTATTGCTCTCGAAAGTTCGCCCATTGCTCGAAATCAAAGGCGAAATCTTTGGTCAGACGGTGCAGTTAATCAATGGCATTGCCAAGCTACATATTGCTGGAGCAGAGGAGCGGGCTTTTGCCGCTTGGAGTAAAAAATTTGCCCAACAGGTTAAGTTAGAACTTAGCACCCAGGCGATCGAAGATTTTGTAGTGTTATTTAATACCATGATGCCGATCGCTACCTCTGGTCTACTGTTTTGGTTAGCGATCCGCATGTTAGATCGCCCTCAAGTTCCCGGTGCCGAAGCCATCACTTTTTCACTAGGGACATTCTTAGCTTTTAATGCGGCTTTTGGCAAATTTACCCAGGGTACTACGCTGCTCAGCAATACCGTGACTGAAATATTGCAGGTAATTCCCCAATGGCAGCGCACTCAGCCAATTTTGCAGTCAGTGCCAGAAATTGACTTAACCAAGGCCGATCCGGGTAGATTAACCGGAAGAATTTCGATCGATCATGTAACTTTCCGCTATCAACTCGATGCACCACTGATCTTAGACAACATCAGTATCCACGCTGCACCGGGCGAATTTATCGCCCTCGTAGGGGCTTCTGGCAGCGGTAAATCGACCATCCTACGCTTACTCTTAGGATTCGAGACTCCCCAAACCGGTGCAGTTTTTTACGATGGCCAAGATTTAGCTGGTTTAGATGTAGATGCGGTAAGACGACAGTTTGGGGTGGTGCTCCAAAATGGTCAACTTACCGCTGCTTCAATTTTCGAAAATATCACTGGTAGCGGCTTAACTACTCTTGATGAAGCCTGGGCAGCAGCACGTATGGCCGGATTGGCCGCAGATATTGAGAATATGCCGATGCAAATGCACACAATGGTCAGCGAAGGCGGCGGCAATATTTCTGGCGGCCAACGTCAGCGGTTATTGATTGCCAGGGCACTGGTACACAAGCCCAGAATTCTTTTATTTGATGAAGCCACCAGTGCTTTAGATAACACCACTCAGGCAATTGTCAGCAAAAGCTTAGAGCAATTGCAAGTAACCCGAGTAGTCATCGCCCACCGCCTGAGCACCATTCAAAACGCCGATCGCATCTATGTGCTGCAAGGTGGCCACATGATTCAACAGGGCAAGTTTAATGAGTTAGCCACCGATACCAACGGCTTATTTGCCCGCTTGATGGCCAGACAAATGACTTAGTATTTGTCTGGTTTTCATCCAGGGCAACATTCTTCATGAAAATTGGTTGCACAATTTGTTGATTGCTGGCTCAATGAATAGCTATATTCCTCGTCACTAATTCTTCAACTAAATCAGGTAGAGCCAGGACTATTTTGGCAGATTTGCTACCTGTTTGTATTCACAGAGTTAAGCAAATCACAAATAATTTCTTCGCTGGCTTGAAAAGGACTAAACAAACTCTGCACATACTCAATCTGTTTAGAACGATTCCATTCAATCCAACTAGATTCTGATTTGAGTTTTGCTTGTACGATTTTATATTCCCTGCGTTCAGGAATAATTTCCCTCCATTTTTGCCATTTGGCTATTGATGATTCACCCTCTTTCTCCATATCCATAGCCGTTAATGATTCAACGACATTGTTAGCAATTTTGGATAGTAGTGAGCTGCCTTGGATTGCCAGATCGTTTGGAGACTCACTGAATTTCGCTTCCATCAGAGCACGGTGAAGAGCCATCAACTCATCATAATTGTCAATTGAAAATGCCATTATAATTACTCGAAACTACAAGAAGTTTATTTTTTAGGATTTATGCCTGAATAAGCAACCGTTGCATGTTTGTCAAAACGCAAGGTTCCCTCAAATATCACCTCATTTGGTTGAGTTCCTGGTACTAGCTTAACATCAGGATTCATTTTCAACTTGAAAACATGAGTTCCTTTTCCTTTGTATTTGGGATTGCCAATAAACAAAGCATTAAAAGCTTCTATTTCACTATATTCATTTGGGGTGAGATATACTCTTCCCTTTAAATCACCTGTAATAAGCTTAGCTTTACTGATAGCATCAAAGCCTGCTATATCTGTGTAATGCTGATATGTTACTGGCTGTGCAGCAGATATTTCAATTCCAACGAATCCAATTAGACTAATTAAGAGGGCTGAAAAGAAATACAGAATGATACGACGCTTCATGAATAAATGCGCTTTAAAAAAGCAATGAAAGTTCTAAAAATAGTATCATGGGCGAGCCATTTTCGTCAACATATTATTTGCAATAATATGTTGACTATTTTTGAGTAGAATTTAGGCAGAACCATCTTCTTCCAACCTACTTCTGACCTCCTCAAAGACTCTAAAGCATTCATCATGAAGCAACTGTTCCAATATAGCTTTGGGTGTTTTTCGTAATTAATATTTTCTTCAACTGCTTTTATGAATTAATTATAGTGCCTCACCTTCGGTGCTAATTAGTTTGGCATAAGCACCAGGGACAGACCATAGATCTTGATGAGTGCCACGCTGGACTACTTTGCCCCGATCGAACACTACAATTTCGTCACAATCACGAATAGTACTGAGGCGGTGCGCCACAATAATGCAGGTACAGCCTCGCCGTCGCAGATGACCATCAATGAGCTGTTCAGTTTCGGCATCTAGGGCACTAGTAGCTTCGTCCATCACTAAGATTGCTGGATTGTTGACCAGGGCGCGGGCGATTTCTAAGCGCTGGCGCTGGCCGCCGCTGAGGTTTACGCCGCCTTCGCTAAGTTGGCTTTCGTAGCCTCCGGCGAGGGCTAAGATAGTGTCATCGATCGCCGCATCACTACAGGCTGATTTAAGTTGTTTTTGGGGAATAGTGGTATCCCAAAGGGTGAGGTTGTCGCGGATGGTGCCGCCAAAAAGGGCGATTTCTTGTTCGACCATAGAAATCGAGTTGGTCAAAACATTATGGGGGATGGTCGATCGGAGTTGGCCATCAAATAATATTTCGCCAGACCAGGGTTGATATAAGCCGCTGACTAGCTTAGCTATAGTAGATTTACCGGAGCCGCTGCCGCCGACCAGGGCGACGCGCTGGCCCGGTTTGATAGAGAGGTTGAAGTCGGTAATTAAGGGTGGAGCGAGGCGGCTGTAGCCGAAGGTAAGCTGGCGGATTTCTACTTGGCCTTGGAGTTTGGCGCTGGGGTAGCTGAGGGCTTGGTCTTTGCTGGAATTCAGAGAGTCTATGGGGTTATTTATTACGTCATCGAGGCGGGTTAAATCGCCTTCTAGTTCTTGTAATGTAGTGGCGAAGCTAACCAGGTTATTGACGGGCTGTTGAAAGCCCAGCATTAAGCCCTGAAAAGCAATGAGCATTCCGATACTCAGATGGCCATCCATTACTCGCAATCCACCCACTACTAATAAACCAGCGGAGGAGAGGGCGGAGAGCAGGACTGGTAAGACTGAGAAGATTTGGTTGGTGGATTCGAGGGTTTGTTGGGAGTTAAGAGCCTTGGT
The DNA here is from genome assembly GCA_013297675.1 of Synechococcales cyanobacterium bin59.metabat.ball.084. Classification (GTDB taxonomy): domain Bacteria; phylum Cyanobacteriota; class Cyanobacteriia; order Cyanobacteriales; family Chamaesiphonaceae; genus JAAFHZ01. Next base: position 8,651 of record JAAFHZ010000059.1, read on the forward strand.
GTAGTAGCCAGACCAGCGAGAAAAGAAATCAGATTCGAGGGCGGAGGCTTTGAGGGTTTCGATGCTTTGGAGGGCGGCGATCGAGACTCCCACAGCTTTGCCTTGCTCTAACATTAATCGTTGGTTGGCATCGATCCGCTGGCGGGAGATTTTTTGTAGAACGATGACGTTAATGATGGCGAAGCCGACGATCATCAAGGTCAATACCCAGTCGTATTGCAGCATAATCGCGGCGTAGAAAATCACCATGATGGTGTCGATCGCCGTAGTGGCCAGTTTGCCAGAGAGAATATCGGCAACAAAATCATTCAGGTGGGCGCGGTTGCTGATTTCTCCGGCGTAGCGCTGGGCATAGAAGCTCATGGGCAAGCGCAAAATATGCCAGAGGAAACGGCTAGACATGCCCACATTGAGTTTGACTTTGAGTTTGCGTAAATAGCGCAGGCGCAGCAGGGTGATGGCGGCTTGCAGCAAGGCGGCTAAGCCCATTGACCAGAGCAGGGGAAAGAGCCAAGCGCGACGACCTTGGACTAATATTTCGTCTACAAAAACTTGGCTGAAGACTGGAATTACTAGACCAATCAGGGTGAGAAATAAACCTGTGACCATGCAGTAGGTTAGGGCACCCGATGATCCTTTCAGTCGCTTCCAGAGGGCGACGGCCATGCTGGGCTTGCTGCCTTTTTTCTGGAAGTCGGCACCGGGTTCAAAGGTCAGCACTACGCCGGTATAGCCTTCATCGAATTCCTCGGCGGTAACTTGGCGGGGACCGCTGCCCGGATCATTGATGTATGCTCGATCGGCTCTTAATCCATCTACCACTATAAAGTGATTGAAATGCCAAAATACGATATAGGGCGGTTTTAGTTCCGCGAGTTGCGACAGCTCTTTTTTGAAGCCCTTGGCTTCCATGCCGTACATTTTGGCGGCTTTGACCATATTGGAGGCTTTACTGCCATCGCGGGATACGCCACAGTCCCGGCGCAGATCGGTGAGGGGGACGATGCGGCCATGGTAGGCCAAGATGCTGCCCAAGGCGGCAGCTCCGCACTCCACAGCTTCCATTTGCAAAACGGTGGGGGTTTTGACCCGTTTGGTTTTGGGTAAAAGTTTTTTGGTGTTGATTGCTAAGCTGGCAGCACTAGTCCAAACCACTGACTGACCTCAAGATTGGTAATACAAAGGTGATCGGGGCGCGTTCTTCGACTTTGACCCTGACGGTGGTAGTGGTGCCGGGAGTGATTTTGTTGGTGGGACCAGTAGAGGATGACCATTGGTAGCCGCTGGGGGTGGCGGGGTCGAGGGCGAGTTGGGCGGAGACTTGAATTAAGCCTTCGCGTTTTTTAGAGAGGGCATCGGCGAGTTCGGCGTTGCCGATTTCGTGGGCGACGGTTTCGCTGGTGATCGGGAAGCGCGATACTTCGGTGACTTTGCCGACTACGCCGCCGAAGCGTTCGCGTTTGACGGTTTGGGGGGTGATTTGAATGGACATGCCGGGTTGGACTTTTTTGCCTTCGGCAACCGAGAAGTAGGTGATGCCCACTAGGTCTTTGGTGGGGGTTTCCACTTCGATCGTGGCTAAGCGACTCCCGGCAGTGAGAACCTGGCCAGGGCTTTGGGTGACTTCTAATACTCTGCCGCTTTGTTGGCTAATTATTTGGCTGCTGTTGCCAATTTGGGCTTCGATTTTAGCGATTTCCCGCTGGAGTTCGGCGACTAGGTTGCTGCGGCTGGTGGTGTCTTGGTAGTTTTGTTTAGATTGGTTGGCTTCGCGGCTGTTGAGATCTTTGAGTTCGGTTTGCAGTTTGGCAATTTCGCTTTGGTTTTTGAGGTAGGCTTCTTGAGTGTTGGTGTCTTCAAGTTCTAGCCTTTGTAGTTCGGCTTGGAGTTTGGTGATTTCGTTTTGGTTGTTGACGTAGCGTTCTTCGCTATCGTTTTCTTTGACTTCGATTTCTTTGAGCTGGGCGTTAAATTGGGCGATTTCTTCTTGCTTTTTTTGGTGTTCTTGGTCGGCGCGGAGGGATACTTCTTGGGTGATTACGCCTTGGGCATAGAGGCTTTTGAGTTTGCCCGATCGAGTTTGTAAAATAGGCAACTGGCTGGTGGCGGTTTGGATTTGTTGTTTGAGGCTCACGCGCTGTTGTTGGAGGGCGGCGCGGCTTTTTTCTTTGAGGATGGGGGCGAGGTTTTGCAGGCCGACAATTTTTTGTTGAATTTGCTGGCGCTGTTGTTGGATGGATTGTTGGCTTTTGTTTTTGAGGAGGGGGGCGAGGTTTTGTAGTTCTTGGATGCGGTTGGTGGCGTTTTGGCGCTGTTGGGTGATGGTTTGTTTTTCTTGGGTGATGCCTTTTTGTTGGAGGCTGCTGCTGGCGAGGTTTTGGCTGGTGAGTTCTTGGAGTTTGGTCTGCTGTTGTTGAAGCTGTTTACGCAGTTCGGTTTGATCGATCGAGCCAATAATCTGGCCTTTTTTAACGATGTCGTTGGGTTTGATGGTGAGGGTGCTGAGTTGTCCGGCGCTTTTGAGTTGGAGGGGGATGATGTTGCTGGGATGGATGAGGATGCCTTGGCCTTCGACGGTTACGGGGATGCGACCGACAAAACTCCATGTTATGCCGGTGATAGTGATGAAGCCAACGGCCGCTAGAGGCAATAGGCTTTTGGGGCTAATCACCTTCATTAGTTGATCGAGAGCTTCTGGAGAGGAGAGTCTTTCTAATGAGTCATTTCGAAATATTTTACGTTTTGATTTGAGCATACTTCTGCCTACTAATTTGGTCATAAAACTATTAATGATTAAAGTTGAAAATATTCCAAATCATTCAATCTATACGAATCGTAAAGCTGTGTGACTAGAGATACTTTTCTACTCTTGCTCTCAACCAATACTTCTGTTTGGGTGCTACTTTAATACCAAAATTTGACCAAGGTTTTCATTCAAAGTTTTCATAGTTCTTGACTCGAGTGTGATGTGAGCAATCTCTACTTAGACAGGCTTTTAAACACCTAAATTCATTCTATCCGAGCCAGAAGCACTATCAATGAACAACTGTCTCAAATCCTGAGCATAAAAGGTTTTATAAGAGGAGATTTCAATTGCATAACCATCTGGATCACTTACATAAGTGAAAGATTCTCGAATATCTTTTACTTTTCGGACTCCCTGGTGAAGAATAGCACCCCCAAAAGACTCGACTTTTTCCGTCAGAGTTGCCACTTGATCATCATCTACAACAATTCCAAAATGTCCTAGTCCTTTTTCTCTCACTGACTGACCAGCGAATTCGCTCAATGTTAATAAATCACTCGCACCAGGAATACCCATAATAACTTGTTTCATAAAGACAGGATGTCCATGAAGCAGTATCTTGTCACTTACTTCTGTAATCATCACATAGCCAAATACTTGCTGGTAAAAATGCTGGGATATATCAATATTGGTAACATGTAGGTTTAAGTGAAGAAGTCCCATCGGTTTTGACATTGGCTTTATTTGGATATATTACACTTGATTCTTTACAGAATAAAAGTATTACCACTTTTATCAATCACAACCTTTAACAATGAATTTAGACATCTCTAAGCCTTTACAGGCAAAGGATACTTGCAACTTACCCGACTTGGAACCAAGGCAAGAGGGTTGAGAACTCTAAGTAGGGCTTACTAATATAATAAATGATGTAAAGGTATCATAGTGCAACTGCAATACCTGCTGAGTTTTACAATTCTTAATGCAATATTCGTATCCCTTTATTTTCAGTCATCGAGTTTAGTCGAACCTTTGCTGTCGGTGGCTCTAATGCGTAATTTATTGCTGATAAGCTCTGCTGTCAGGAAACAAAAAAAAGATCGTTTCACCAAAAGATATGTGATTGCAGATATTTATTCTCAAGTTTATTGTTAAGAGGTATTCAAAAAAACCGTAGTAGGAGAGAATTATCTCATGTCTGAAGAGCAAAAAATATCCGAAGAAATAGATACCGCAACACTTGGGGATCGAATCCAAGCCAAAGTATCTCGTATGAAAGAATCTGAAGGTCTAGAGATCGAACTCTCTGAAACTGATTTAGACGATGTTGATGGTGGCCGTGCTGGCTATAAGATATCAGCGTGTGTTTCGTATGAAACCTCTTCTAAGTAGGTCGGCGCAGTTATTTAGCACATAGGGGTTGCCTAAAATCCTTGTATTGAGGAGTTTTCATCCTACAAAGCATCTTATGTGTAATTGCAACCACCGACTTAGTAAATGAGCAATAGTTGTTTTGTTGCTGTCGATTGAAATCTCTTCTTCAATACTCCTTATTGAACTAAGTAAGTGTTGAAAAGACAACTATTTTTATGAACAATAGTCCTTCGGGCTATTGTTCAATATGTTTTTTGAATATTGGAGATAATCATGATTGACGAAAAAATATGGCAAGGCGTTAATTTTTTGATTGATAATTATATCAATGTAAAGCAAGAAGACAAGGTTATTATTACTTATACGAAAGATAGTAGAGAGCCTGCTGCATGGGTAAGCTATGCTCTCGAGCTTCGAAACGTAGAGGTAGATTTAATTTGGATGAAGCCGTTGAAAGATGTCGGCTTTTTTGACAGATTTAAAAATATTCTTCCTGGTGAAAAGGAACTTACTGAAGAAAGAAAACTTCATGTAGTGACATTAGAAGCTGACACCTTATCACACACAAATGATATTAGACAAGCCCTATCCATATATGACAAAGACAAATATTTTGTTGTCCGTTTAATAAGTGCACATCCTGAACTGTTCTCTTACGCACTACATGCTGATCCCACTCAATTATTGGCGCGTAATGCAACCATTCTTCAAAGATGTATGCGAGCGAAAAAAATCCGAATAACAAGTCCAGCAGGAACTGATTTAAAAGTGAGTTTAGATTCAGAACGTTTCAGATGGATAAGTAATAGTGGAATCTGTAGGCAGGGTGATGCTATGATTCTTCCTGCTGGGGAAGTAGCAACTTATCCAGAAAACATTGAAGGAGTTCTTGTTGCAAATTTTGCGTTCAATCTAAATCTTCCTACAGATAATAATGTTGATCTCAAAACTAATCCAGTTAAAGTTTTTGTTGAAAATGGAAAAGCTACTCACTTCGAATGCGACAACAAAGAAATATATAATCTGGTCGCAACATGCTTTGAAAATCCTAACGGTATAAATGTTGGAGAGCTAGGGTTCGGCACAAACTACTGTATCAATGATGTTGCTCCACAGAATTCTCATATAAATGAAAGGCGTCCAGGAGTTCACTTAGGGTTTGGACAGCATAATCAAGGTGGTAAGTTATTTTACGATTGTAGGACTCATATAGACTTAATAACCAGAGGTGGGCTAATTTGGGTAGATGAAGAATCTTCACCATTGGATTTGGATAATATAGAACCATCTGCAACCCCTCATCCATTAAATTATGAAGCAGAAGATGCTTTTTCTCCTAATCAAAATTCAGATTCGATAAATGATTGTTGTGGAATAATTGGGTGCGAGGTAGTTGCATAAAAGCTCAAGTTGTTTATCATCCTATTTTTCAGCAAATCTCAAAGATACTGATTTTAAATATTACACAATCTAGTGTCTTGAGACTAAAACATTCATTAGTCTGTAGTAAAAATTAGTCCGAATTCATTCAACCTGAGGCTACAAAAGCTTCGGGTTGAATGAAGTATTTTAAAATTCTGTTTGGGTTAATTTAAAATCCTATAGTTCCTATTTTGTTAAGAATAAAGCTGCCAAGCAGCTTTAAGTAAGTCTCTAATTCAGTTTGTTGACATATAGGATTTTATGATCAACTGAATTTAGTAAATTGTCTAAAATTACTAACTAGATATACTTGTGTGGTATATTGCTATGTTTCTTGAGTGTATGCTTTTAAGATGTAAATTTTCGGATATTTTAAGTGGAGAATATTAATGTTAAGGAAGCCTACATTCAAACAACATTTTCATGCCGAAATAATAGAGCCGGATACAGTATACTTGTTAAGTGAGAGGGGGCATTCTATACTAAAAGGTCAGGCTTATTCATTAATAGCACCATTCTTAAATGGCCAATATACTGTTGTTGAAATTGCTTCAATGTTACAGTCTAAAATATCACATGAAAAAGTAAATGATGCTATTTTACGACTAGAAAAGCAAGGCTATATTGCTGAAGGCGAAGGTATTTTGTTATTACAAGAAGCAGCATTCTGGAGCTTACAAGGCGTTGATTGTAAAGCCGCATCAAGCAAATTAGCTAGAAAAAAAGTTGCCATTAAGTCTTTTGGTTCAGTTAATAATAACATTTTTATTCATGCTTTAGAATCTTTGAAAGTGAAAATTGATGAAGTAGGTGATCTAACAGTTGTTTTAACTGACGATTACTTACAAGTTGGTCTGGAGCAGTTTAATCATCATGCAGAGTCAACTAAAAAGCCTTGGTTACTCATTAAACCAGTTGGCTCTGTAATATGGATAGGGCCTCTTTTTATTCCTGGAGCAACAGGGTGCTGGGAGTGTTTAGCTCAACGCCTACGTGCAAATCGTCAAGTGGAAACATTTATTGGAAATCAAAAAGGAATTACTACTCCGTTTACTATTTCTCGTGCAACGCTTCCATCTATTCTTCATATAGCTGCCAATTTAGCGGCAATAGAAGTTGCGAAATGGTTAGTTCTGGATGAATATCAGCAACTAGAAGGTAGATTAATGACATTTGATACAGTAACATCAGCAATCGAAAGACACATATTAATTAAACAAACACGTTGCAATACTTGTGGAGTACCATTTACGACACAAAAACCACAGCCAATAATGCTTCAAAGCCGAGCAAAAAAAAATACTAATGACAATGGAGATCGCTGCTATTCCGCTGAAGAAACGCTGCAAAAATACAAACATCATATTAGTCCAATTACAGGAATAGTTGGGGCTTTAACAAAGGTGAAGTCTCATGAAAATTTAATTCATGTTTATACTGCTACTCATCAATTTGGTAGTAAACCTGATAGTTTAAATAGTCTTCGTCAGGGTCTAGGGGTTACAAGTGCAGGAAAAGGTAAAACCGATTTGCAATCCAAAATCAGTGCTTTTTGCGAAGCGATTGAACACTACTCTGGTCTTTTTACAAAGGATGATTATTATATCACCACATCTTTTTCTCGAATTAAAACTGAAGCCATTCATCCTAATTACTTATTAAACTACAGTAACAAACAGTATGAGAATCGTGAAAACTTTAACTCATTGCATGGTAGTTATGCCTGGATAGCTGAACCATTTAAAGAAGAAGAAGAAATAGGATGGACACCAGTATGGTCACTAACTAATAAAACTTTCAAATATCTACCTACCGCCTTTTGTTACTATGGTTTTCCTGTTAATGAGGGGCATCAGTTTTGCAGAGGAGATTCAAACGGCTGTGCTGCTGGCAATACTCTAGAAGAAGCAATTCTTCAGGGTTTTATGGAACTAGTGGAAAGAGATTGTGTGGCAATATGGTGGTACAATCGTCTGCCGCGACGTGCTGTAGATTTGCATAGCTTCAACGATCCTTATCTGGAAAACTTATTGGTTTTTATTAAAGAGCAAGATTGCGAGCTTTGGGTACTAGATATTACTAATGATTTTAATATTCCCTCCTTTGTTGCTATTGTTCGTCAAATCAATAAGCCAAAGGAGAAAATAATGCTGGGTTTCGGGACTCACTTCGACCCTGCAATTGGTATTATGCGAGCAGTTACTGAATTGAATCAGATGTTGGCAATAAACTTGCTGCATGGTGACAAGCAAGTTTATTCTGATCCTGATACAGAATACTGGATGAAAAATGCAACTGTGAAAAATCAGCCTTATCTTATTCCGAGCAAAGATTCTTCGTTGAAGGTTTTTACTGACTATGATAAATACTCGAGTCATGATCTAAAGCAAGATGTTCTTAAATGTGTTGAAATTACTGCTTCTCACGGAATGGAAATTCTTGTTCTAGATCAAACTCGACCAGACATTCAACTAAATGTTGTTAAAGTAATAGTTCCTGGATTACGTCATTTTTGGCCGCGATTTGCACCAGGAAGACTTTACGACGTTCCAGTTAAGATGGGTTGGCTATCAGAACCAACGAAGGAAGAAGAACTTAACCCAATACCAATATTTATCTAAGGTTACATAAATTATGTCACAGCATTTAGTTCTTTCTTTGTGCAAAAACATAACTCTTGTTGAGGAAGTAAATACTCAAACAGCTACTCTTTTTTCACCGAATTACAAGATAACTTTTCATTCAATTAAACCAGGTATGAAAAAGGTACTCTATAGTCTAATTAAAGAGGGTGCCGATATTAAACAGCTTCACGATTTTCTTGAAATAGATGAAGGAATATTAGCAGAGCTAAAGCTAAATGTATACTTGCAAAAGTTCTCGCAACTTGGTTGGCTTTATTATTCGGTTTTTGCAGAAAACAATCTTATAGCTATAGCTGTGCCGCTTTGCAAAAACACCCAGTTTGCTAATACTCAAATCTTTACAGAATCCAGGTATCTGCTCTCTCGCTTTGCTTATCTTCATCTAGTTGATGAAAAAATTGTTTTGGAGTCACCGCTCTCAAAAATGCAAATACGATTATTTAGTTGGCAAGGAATTGCTATTATTAATCAACTAGCAACTCCTTGTACTTATTTAGATTTAGTATCTCAGATACCTAATTTATCTATTAATACTGCAAAGCATTTTCTTGATTTATTAATTAACACTCAGATGATTTCAGAAGTATCTATTGCTAGTAACATTGTAGAACAAGAAGATCTCTCATTAGAGCAATGGGAGTTTCACGATTTATTGTTCCACACATGTAGTCGAATGGGAAGGCATTCTAAGCGTGTAGGAGGAACATATCGCTTCTTGGATAAAATTGATCCATTACCAGCTATTAAGCCCAAGATGTCAGATAATATAATCAAATTATTTAAGCCAGATTTAGAAAACTTAAAAAATACAGATGATTCTTTTACAAAGGTTTTAGAAGAAAGAAGATCTATTCGAAAATATGGAGAGAATCCCATTACAGTTCAACAATTAGGAGAATTTCTTTACAGATCAGCTAGAGTTAAGGAAATTATACAAACCCAACGAGGAGAAATAATGAGTTGTCCTTATCCAAGCGCAGGTTCACTTTACGAGCTAGAATTATATCCTGTTATTAATCAATGTGAAGATATTTCTTCTGGAATGTATCATTATTGTCCTTTAAATCATCAACTATCTCTCATTTCTGAAAACATGAAAACATTAGATGCTCTTGTTAAGACAGCTTCACAATCATTAGGAGAACAAGATATTCCTCAAGTTATTATCATTATGACAGCTCGTTTTCAGCGTGTATCATGGAAGTATGAGAGCATAGCATATTCTTTAGTACTTGAGCATGTTGGGGTGCTTTATCAAACAATGTACTTGGTTGCAACAGCAATGAAGCTTGCTCCCTGTGGCATAGGGAGAGGTAACTCAGATCTATTTTCAAAGATAGCAGGATGCAACTACTACTCTGAAACATCAGTCGGAGAATTTGCATTGGGCAGCAGACAATGATATGTCCATAAATATTTGCGTATATAAAAATTCTAAATGATACATGAGAAATCCTTTATCATTTTCTCACAAATGAGACCGGATTGCTATATAAGAATAATCTTAAATTTATTCCGATTCCCTAGAAAGTAAATGTTACACCCAAAAACAAAGAAAAATTTATTAGACCTCCGGTGAAAGTCATTACCTGATCTCCAGAAGCGATAATCTTCAGTCTACCTGGCCAATCTTTTATTATTTTGTTAATAACGGCTGAACTAGAGGTGGTCAAAGGATCGACAAAATACTTTCGCTGGAGGTCTATTATGGAGTGTGACGAATTATGTTTTTTTGTTTGGTTAGCTGTGGCTGTTAAAATTACTGTAGGCCCTCAATCTGATCCAGCCTTTTCTTAATCCTGAAAAGCACTTTCAAATAAGTGACTTGACTATCCCAGGCTGAGCGGCTGCTTCAAATACCTCACTACCGGAGTCTCCACCGTGCCACCAATTACACCAAACACCCGACTATCTTCCCAATCCGATCGAGCACTGGGGCACAGAGTTACACCATCAGTTTTACGCGAATCTGCCATAACCTTAACCTCCAATTAAACACATTAACTACGAAGCAAAAAACCACAACATTAGTTTAGGTGAGCAAAAGTCGTGACAACTCAACACAGACCAGCAGCTAAAAACTAGCTGCTAAGGAATCTTGCAAAAAACAACTACCCAAAACTATTTAGGCGATCGGAGACTGTTGATCAGGTGGATCTCCAGCAATCAGCCCCACAGTTATTGGACAAAAAATCTTTCCTGTAACGAGTGGAGGTCTAATGCCCCCAGCTACTATTGGCGAATTAATTCCACCACTGATCCCATTCAGCTCACTATTAGATAATCTTCTGGCTTCAGCATTTTCGATCGCACTATTCACCAGCTCTTCAATCTTAATGCGTGGTTGATTCTTCTTAGCTTCATAATCCATATTTAGCTCATCTGACTTAGCAGCATGAATGAAAGTACTAGCCCAGATGGTATCCGATCTGTAAACTTCTTAGATCTCTAACTTACCAAGCAACAAATACCGCACAGCCAGACCCATGAATAGCAGCAAAGTCCCACTAATCAACGCCCGCCAAATAAACCCCCAAAAACCAATTTTGGTACGTTCATCCAGAACATCCACCTGCCCCTTGATTTCGGCCAACTTTTCATCAGTCTTAACCTCCACTCGCTGAATCTCCTCCTTAAGCTTAACTTCAACTTGCTGAATCTCTTCCTTAAACTCAGCTTTTATCTCAGCAAATTTAGCATCAGTCTTGGCTTCCACTCTCAGAATTTCGCCCTTTAGCTCAGCCTGCACCTTCTGAATCTCACCTCTAATTTCAGCAAACTTGGTATTGTTGTTCGCAAAACCTACCCGGATTTCTTCCCGGAGGCCAATAACCAAATCTCTAAGCTCTTTTATTTCGGACTCTGTAGTTGGGGGCATAACATCTGACAGCAAGAGTTACAACCAGTTTAACACCAACCAGAAAATTAGCCCAACTGCCAGCATCGGCCAAAACTCATTCATCGATCGCCCCCGGTGCAAGCAACTCATGCTGAGCAGGGTCGAAATAAGCTATCGACCCCCAAATCACAGAAGGCCAAAAAGTTCGTATTGCACCCCTCAACTCAAGATACAATCAATAATACCCAGCCAAAATACTCATAAGGACATTGACTATGCAGGCGATCGAATTCCAAACCATCCTCCAAAACGGCACCGTCACAATCCCTGAGCAATATTCCCCCCAATGGGAAGGCAAACATATTCGAGTAATCGTCCTAACCGAAGATGAACCCGAAAATCTTGTTACTTCCACAGATTTGACCGAATCTCTATTTTCACGTCTTTCCCAAATCAAAATATCTGCTCCAGCAGATTTTACTGAAAACATAGATGCTTACCTAAACAAAGAAAATAATGCCTAGCCCCTTATTTGTTGATACCGGCTATGTCATCGCCCTCATCAACCACAACGACCAATACCACTCACAAGCCTTATATTGGGCTAAAAAATACGATAGTCATCCGGTGATTACTACCGATGCTGTACTTTTGGAAATCGGCAATGCTCTATCCCGCATAGCACGACCAGAGGCAGTTAAAATAATTGAATATTTCCAGACTGCTCCCGAAGTGACGATTGTATCCCTTACTCCATCACTATTTGCCTCTGCGCTGCATCTTTATACCAGTTTATCAAGATAAAACCTGGGGTCTAATAGATTGTCTATCTTTTGTCGTCATGGCAGACCAGCAAATATCTATGGCTCTAAGCTTCGATCGACACTTCACTCAAGCTGGTTTCGCATTGGCACCTTTGGAGATTTAACATCCCCACAACCTCAACGAAATCTAGATAATTGTGAGTCGGCAGAGTAGTCAGAAAAAACCATAATAAACTCCGCCCACCAAACAACCAGATAATCGATTTTCCTGCGTCAACGCTCCGCGATAGCTTCGCTTACACCTCCGGTGAAAGAACCCCCACCAATTCACCAGATCTAACACTACTCGATCGAGCCATTGAGCCAGAGTAACCAAAAAGACAATCTTCATCAACAATCAGCAGCCCGGTCAGTAAATCGATCACCCCCCCCAATCCATCAACAACATCGGCTGCACCTTACCGTGCCCAATAGTCTTAAACGATACTGTTCGATCGTCCCTCCTCCACAGCATAAGCTAAACTAAAAGCATCAAATTATCCTGTGATCAGCCATGAAACAACTAGCCCGCATCACATTCAACCCCGCAGTAATGGGTGGAAAACCTTGTATCCGTGGTTTGCGTGTCACAGTCGGAACCATCGTCGGACTCATGGCCTCTGGACGCACACCAGAAGAAATCTTAACCGCTTATCCATACCTAGAGCTATTGGATATCTACGAAGCACTAACCTATGCAGCTTGGCGCGTTGAAGAAATTGAAATCCCTCTAGCCTTCGCATGAAAATTCTCATCGACATGAATCTTTCCCCTACCTGGGTAACAACATTCACAACAGCAGGAATAGAATCAGCTCATTGGTCATCAATTGGCGATCAAGCAGCGCCTGACAGCACCATCATGGCATACGCTAAAGCCAACAATTATGTTGTGTTTACAAACGATTTGGATTTTGGAATTTTACTCGCCATTACGCAAGCAGATATACCAAGCGTTATTCAGGTGCGTACCCAAGACTTATTACCCGCGATGATCGGTGAATTGGTAGTTTCAGCCATAGCTCAATTTAATTCTCAGCTTGAAACAGGAGCCTTGATTACATTAGATACTTTGCGATCGAGAGTAAGAATACTACCAATAAATTAGATTTTACTGAGCCAATGATACTCGATCGAGCTATTGAACCAGAGTCACCGAAAAGACAATTTCCACCATCGATCAGCAGTCTGGTCAGTAAATCGATCAATCAGCTCCTCCCGACTCAAATCCATCAGCAACAGCGTAAACTCTGATGGAGGTAAACTAATATTGACATGGTTCCTGGGGGAAGAACTGGTAAAGATGGAAATCCTGATGAATAAAACTTTCCGTATGTATTTGAGCTATAGCAGCGTATGTGAGGTGAATTCAGGTACATGAAAGCCTTTCTGTTGCCGACACCATAATACTCGAACTGCAACTTAAATTTAAAATAACAAATTGGTGATTAGAGATGGTAGACAATTCTAATAGTGTGAAAAATCAACTTCTAAAAATTTCACTAGAAAAAAACATTGCAGTTGAAGAAATGTCAAGTGAAGTGAGCAAAGGCTTAAGAGCAAAAGTTCTAGAAAAATTCACAAATGGTTGTGGTGATGACAACTTCATCTGGTCTAGCCTGCTAGAAGAGAATTCTGTATTTTGTCGTGACGATAACTCTTGGCTACTGTTAGATGATTTTATCAAAGAGCAAAAAACATACATGTTTTTCAATAAATCTGATTGCCCCAGATTTTTTTGCTTTTCCAGTGGAAAAGACATAGTAAGTGTTCTGCATGAGTCTTCATTCTCCGATGTGTATTTTATTGACGAAGATCTGAATTTTCTAATTACTTATAGCCATCATGATATTCTGACGGCATCTGGTACGGCAATGGCTTGGTTAGAATTGTTAATAGATAATCAGGGAAATCTACTCACGCCCTTGGTTTATTAACACCAACTAGTCTTTGCGTATCTCCTTGCAGGCGACTCGGGCTATTGATCGCTAAGAACATTGATGCCTAATAATCGATTTTCCTGCGGCAACGCTCCGCTATAGCTTCACTTACACCTACGGTGAACGCACCTCTGACAGTTCACCACTCGATCGCCTTTGGCGCAAGCGAAGCTATCGAACCCAAATCAAAAAATACATCAGTCCCCAGATTTCCACCTGACCAAGCAGAATCAACCGCACAGCCAGACCAGTTAGTACAAAGTCCCAGTAATCACCAACGACAATAAGAGAATCGTATAGCGTCTGCTTTGCAGTACCACATCTCTCATCTAGAATGCCACACCCAATCTCACTCGGCTTCAATCCCCAGTGCCCGCAACTGTGCCGCTAGGCGCTCCGCCCGTTGAGATTCCTGTTCAGCCCGTTGAGATTCTTGTTCAGCCCGTTGAAATTCCTGTTCAGCTCTCTCTGCTTCAGTAGGTATCCATTGGCCTTGTTGATCGACCCAACGCAACCATTGGCCATCGACCCCTTGATAAGTGCCTTGCCAAACTCTTAAACCCACTGCCAACTCTGGCAACCACACCCCCTCAGCACCTAAGCTCATCTCTTGGTATCTTCCACTCCGCAGTTGAAACAGACGAAAGTGGTTGTTGGTACGGTCATAGATTACGTAGTTAGGTACAGCTAGCACCTGCTCATACACCTGCCACTTTGTCGGGGGTCTACCCAGCACTCTCAGGGTTTGCCCTAGATCTTCAGCTTCTGTTCCTGGTGATAGTAACTCCACCACTAAAAAGGGCGAGACTCCTTCTTGCCATAGGACATAACTCCAGCGCAACTCCGCCTGCGATCTACTCGCTGCCACTCCCATCACCAGAAACCAGTCTGGTCGCTTGTACCAATTAGTGTTCTCTAGGTCATAGTAAAAGTTCAGGTCAGCCGCTGTAAAATAAGGCTCTTGCCCTAGCAGCAAGCAAGTTTCGGTCAGCAAACGTGGTTGCAAACCATGAAATTCATCCGGCAAGCCGCTCTCCTCTGGATCTTCACTGGGCAAATCGTACATTGTCGGTAGATTAACAGGCGGTAGGGGTGAAAACATAGCAACCTCTAAATCATTTGTACTGCTTTGCACTATAACTTAATTTGGTGCAAATGCCGCTGTGAACACGACCCGTCAACAATAGCGAGAGTTATACCCAGTTTAACATCAAGCTAAAAATAGCTGCGTATTCTTATTCAAGTGCTAGGTGCCATCACCGATCAATAAATTGACCGCCCAAGCAGCTTACTCCGACTTTGTTGAACTTTCACTCGGAAAATCTACTCTTTCGAGCTGCCACAGAATTTGATTGCCTTCCTTCCGCGCACGCGAAACAATCCAGTTGCGCCAGATCCAGTGATCACCACGGCTGGTTACTGCACCAGCATTGATATCCATTAAATCTGCCAACTCCGAGCTAGTAATAAAATATCCCTCTGCGGCAATCTTATCGGCAATATGCAGCGTATCGATCATGTAATTAAGATGGGCAACTCGTTCTTCCCGAGGCAAATTTTCGCTGTCGCTATGGTGAGAGTGATGCTCTTCGGTAATTTTGGCAGAAGTAGCATGGGGTGAAATAGTAGAATTTGGCATCGTAGAGTTTTGCACAGGATCAATATTTGGTTCTGGAACAAGAGAAAGTTGAGCAGGTGAAGAGGGCACCGCTGGAGCTGAAGATTTTAAGGCTGGTTGACGTAAAGAGACTGGCTTGCCCTGGGCAAAAGAACTAGCAATGACATCACAACGCTCGTTGCCCACATTACCAGCATGGCCTTTGACATGCTCCCATTTTAAAGGTTTCCCCTTAGCTTGTGAGCGGATAGTACTACTCAGCTCATCTAAAGTTTCCCACAGATCTTGGTTGAGTACCGGTTTACCGGCGGCTGTCTTCCAGCCCCGGCTTTTCCAGCCTTTCAGCCAGCTTGTGACCCCCTTAATTACATATTCGCTGTCGGTATACAGAGTACATGGGGTGGTTTGACCCGATCGAATGAAAAACTTCATTGCTTCGATCGCTGCCTGCATTTCCATCCGATTATTGGTGGTATCTCGCTCTTGGCCACCAAGTTCAGCCACCGAACCATCAGTAAAATAGGCCACCGCCCCCCAGCCACCTGTACCAGGATTGCCCTTACAAGCACCATCACCGTAGAGACTCTGAATTTCAACCATTAGGTTTGACCGCTAATTTGTTCTTGCATTTGAGCGATGACCGTATCTACGATCACCTGTGGATCGGTGGTTTCAATGCCCAACTGTTGAGCAATATCTCGGACTAAATCCGGGTCACTGCGTAGCATCGCGGCAAATTCTTCGATGCTGATTTCTTGCTGCTCTACCGCAGGCTCTGGGGCTTGGGCTTCTTCTAGCTCGATCGGCTGTAAAAAACCAGATGGGGGCGGCGGCGGTGACACGGCTTTTTTCGGAGTACTATCCAAGCGCAGATCGGCAGGAACTTCGCCAAAAGTCGGAAAATCATCTTCTACCTCTACCAAATTTGCCAAAGGCTGGCGAGATTTGTACATGGGTTCGGGTAAAACAAACTCATCTTCTTGTTTTTTTGCTGTGACCACCTCAAGATCTTCGCCAATGATTTCGGCTGGGTGTGGCAAATCAAATGGTAACTCCAGCGGCGGGTTAGAGACCACCTGGGCCGCTGGTAACTCGGGGTTAAAGCCGCCGCCAAATCCAAAACCAGTCAGGTCATCAGATACTGAGTCATCATCAGCAGATTCCTCTAGAGAATTATTGGCTACAAACTCCTGATCAGATATCTCAGCCATTTCCTGAGCCATCATCGCGGTCAGATAATCTTCATTGCTAATGTTGCCGTAAATTTTGCCCAAAATTTGATGGCCATAGTCGCCCGCTAAGCTGGTGACTTCGCTACAGTCCAGGTCACTGAGCTGAATCATTCGCCGAGCTAGCTCTTCATTGGGATTGGGGGAATTCAACGCCCGATCGCCAAAGGCATTCATCCAGACTATCCACTGAGACTTGGGGGCACGCTGCCTAATTTTGCGGAAAAACTCGATCGCCCTGGGCTGCTGCCAGCCATGAGAGACTCCTTCTAGCAACTGCATAAACAGGTACTCATAATCTGGATCGGTGAGCGGCGGTAGATCGGCGCTGGCTGCCAGAGCTTTTTGGGGGGTGGTGCCCACCAGGGATTGCCACCATTGTGAGACTGGCCGCCAAATTCCTTTAAACATTTACCGATATCCTTGAGCTGTAGTAGTACACGGGTTTTTTATTTTAGCTGGAAATGCCTTTAATATAGTAAGCAAGAGTGACCAAATTAAGCACATTGCTCTTCATATTTTGGGCTAAGATTCGATGACCTTCGGGAAGCATCCCCTCCAATTTAACTATCCCAAAAGGGGATAACTAGCTACAGGTTAGACTTTAAATATTGATCCCCAGATGAGTTACCTTCCTTTCCATCATAAGTATAGACCGCAGACCTTTGCCGATTTAGTCGGTCAAGAGGCGATCGCGGCGACTCTAACCAATGCCTTACGCTTGGGGAAAGTGGCACCAGCCTATCTGTTTACGGGGCCGCGCGGCACTGGTAAAACTTCCAGCGCCCGGATTTTTGCCAAGTCTCTCAATTGTACCGCGAGTGCGGTACCCACAGCGGAACCCTGCGGTCAGTGCTCTGTCTGTCGATCGATTACCGCTGGCAA
>JAAFHZ010000006.1 GCA_013297675.1 Synechococcales cyanobacterium bin59.metabat.ball.084
GTATTTACGAACACAAGTATTCGAGAGTATTGGGATGAAGATTTAAAGCTCTTGGTTGACCGCGATATTAACGCTGGTATCAATATCAAGAGAGTGGGGCTGGACATGTTCCCCACTATAAAACGCTGTCAAGGTAACATCGAAATAGTTGGTTCTATTACCGATGTTACCTCTAAGGAAGTCGTACAGATCCTGCGGGGTCTCTGACGAGAAGCCCACACCTACCCGAAAGGGAGGTGTTGGGAGATGTCACGATGGTTATTCACGTAGTGGGAGAGAGAGTTGAAGCAAAACTCCCAAATTTGCATAGCGGGTTTCTTTCACGACGATCGCTCGATTCAATTTATGCTGATTGTACTTCAAATGCTCAGTAGGAAGTTGTCATGGTGGCAATACCCTTGGTTTTACTGAGTTTGTAGAAAGCTATAAATTTTTGTTGTGATTCAATATCTGATTTAACCTTTTTCATTTTGCTTTTGTATTCTTTGAGTAAGGCTATTTCATAGCTTTGAGGGAAAACACAAAACATTCCAGAAGACATATTCATATTTTCAAATGGCACAAGTCTGGTAAACATTAAATACCCCAGCTTAGCCGTAATACTAAGGTTGATATCCATCATTTCTACTTTTTGTTTATTATTTAATAAGTCGCTTAACAGAACAGTAGAATTCGATGGGTTGGCGTCAATTATTTTGAATAAAGATGTGTAGGCCAAAAGTTTTGCGGCAATAATTTTGGTTTCATTTTGGCTTAAGGTCGGATTGCTGGCTTGGTATCTCTCGACAAAGTTTTGACCATCAAATCGGTATTCATACAAGCCAAAATCCATGATAAAGTTCACTTCTTCATCGGATTCCACTATGACAGATTTACCATGTCTGATGCCCATGAGTCTGGTAATTGTGTCTAGGCTTTGCTCGTCAGTATATTGCTTTAATATTACGTCACTTAATTTTTTAGCTTCGTTGCGATATTTTTTGTATTCTGCAATGAGGGGGTTTTCTGGACTTTGTTCACGGAAAATATTTTTAAACATTGACGGCACCTTTCGACAGTTATTCCGGCATCATTATAGCAAGTGTGAGCCGATCGAGAGACTCGATTCCCGGGGTTTTGGCTGGGAGGATTGACTAATTAACCAGTAGCTCTCCAAGACATTTTTTATTTTGGGTGCGGCTTCATCATCTTTAATAATCTTCACTGCTTACCTGAATCTCGATCATTCTCGACAATGATTTTATCACAGTATTTCTTCGCTTCTTTTGCATTATCAGTTTGTGGATATTTGAGAAGATTGTGATTTTTTAATTTCTGGCAAAGATTTAATTGTAAGTTTAGCTGTTTATCATCAGGAAGCGTCCATAGTAACAAGTCACCACTACTATCTTCACTACCACTGACAATAGTTTTATTATCTTTACCTTTATCTTCAGGTTTGAAAGCAACTGAGTATACGGCATCTTTGTGCTCTCTAAATGGATGCCCTATTTGTTTTTTTGTTTGAGCATCCCATAAGCGGATTACGCCATCTCTACTACTACTAATGATCTTTTTACCATCAGGACTATATACGACTCGGTAAACTACGGATTTATGACCTTCAAGTTTTTTTATTTAATTACCCCTGTTCACATCCCAGAATCGGATTGTTTGATCTAGACTACCACTAACAATAGTTTTACCGTCAGGACTAAAAGCAACCCCATAAATAGCATTAAGCCCTCCTGAATTTCACGAACTTCCTCATCCAAACGAATTCGGTCGGTGTTTTCGGGATTGGCGGTGAGAATCAGGATTTTGTTCACAGCAATATTCTTTGTGGATGGTCTGCTAATCAATAGATACAATTATATTGCAACCTTGCAATATAAAACTAGTGCAACTTAGCCTCACACGAATACGTGTACGTGCTAAGATCCAATAAAAGATTGGGTAAAAATGTCATGCAACAAAAAATGACCATTACGATCGATAAAGAAGTCTACGATGCGCTTTATCGGGTTGTAGGCAAAGGTAATATCAGTAAATTCTTAGAAAACTTGGCACGTCCCCATGTGTTAAAAGAAGACTTAGCCTCTGCCTACCAAGCAATGGCCGCCGACACCGAGCGAGAACTCGCAGCATTAGAGTGGAGTAACGGACTCATTGGGAGCATTAAGGATGCTGAGGGGTGAAATCTGGTGGGTAGATTTTGACCCAGCGGTGGGTGGAGAAATTCGGAAAACTAGACCGGCAATAATTATTAGCAACAACGCTGCCAATTCGGCGCTAAACCGAGTTCAAGTTATACCACTCACGAAAAACACTGGTCGATTATATCCCAGTGAGGCAATAGTAATAGTCGATGGCAAAGAGAGCAAAGCAATGGCTGATCAATTGACAACAGCATCTAAGGAGCGGCTGGTAAGTAAACTGGGTGCAGTATCAGAAGAAGAAATAAGGTCGATCGAGCGCATTGTCAAAATCCAACTCGGAATGCAGCTCTCGTAGGATTTTACTAATAACCAAGCCCTCACCTATCTATGGTGAGGGCTTGGCGAGTTAAGATACGCAATGTTACATATTGCCGCGAACAGCCGCGAGTACAAAAATTACCACTGGTCCGGCGACCATGATCAAGCCGACCATCGAGAGCTGGGCAACTACTTCCCAGTTAATTGCGCCCACTGCGCCGGTAATCATGTCCATAGTTTCTCCGAGATATTAATTTAGAATATTTTTATAGATCCTGCCATATCATCGTACCTATCAGCAAGCTGCTAAGCTGAGTCTTTGTTACAAACCTTTACAAAAGTTTAATCTATGAATAAGTGGAAATGCGTAAGTGGCTGTGGTGCTTGCTGTAACCTCGATCCAGAGAGCCGCCCTGACCTAGATGCCTATCTGAATCCTGACCAGCTAGCACTTTACATGAGCATGGTGGGAGAAGATGGCTGGTGTGTGAATTTTAATAAGACCGATCGAGACTGTAACATTTACGCCGATCGACCAGATTTTTGCCGGGTGCAGGCCGACACCTTTCAGACCATGTTTGGCATTGAGCCTGAAGATCTAGAAGATTTTGCGATCGACTGCTGTCATCAGCAAATAGAAGATGTCTATGGCGATCAAAGCTTGGAGTTACTCAAGTTCGATCGGGAAGTCGGCATCATCATAATGTGATTTATCGGATGGATGGATAGACTATGATTCCTCACTGATAATAATCATAGTCCATTAGCTAATCATCCTAATTACAGTTTAAACAATATATTTAGGCGCTTTCTTCCAGGTTTTGTTCGGGCATGATCAGGCTTAGTTCAGCCGTAGGAGCCATGAGCTGGAGGAATCGATCGGCTGTTGCATTGTTGCGCCCCAAAAAGAAACTTTCCCAGTTGGCAGCAGTAGGCGACACATGACCATCCACCTTGCAAGCATAAGACTTCAGAGAAGTACCGGCCAGTTCGCGCTTCACTGAGAACTGAAACACGCAGAGGCTGGTAAACATCGAATTCTTGGGGCGTGCCGGAATTTGGTTGGCTTGGGCGTGGAAGCGAGTAATTTCATTTACCAACTGTTGCCAATGGCTGCTAAAGCTGGCTTGGTTGGCACCCTTGGCCAAATAGCCCAGAGAGAGTTCATGGAGTGGTTCATTGTTTGCATCCAACAGCAATACTTCATAGTATTGACCCAATCCATACTTTTCCCGTTCGTTATGGGCTTGGCGAGAATAGGCTCCGCTGACGATCATCCGTTTTTCTTGGACAGAGGCTTGGCGATCGAAGGCAAATATCGGTGATCTTTGGACTACCAGCATCCGAGGATTTTTCAGCAACAGACCTTTTTCTTGGCCACCGCTGTTGTACTGGTATGTAACCAGATCTTTGACCTTAAAAGAATGCCAGCCTGCTTTTTCCATTTCGGCTTCGGTAATAAAATAACCGCAGTCGATATCACCTTTTTCGCCGCGTAGGGCTTGGATACGAGGTAAACGGGCTTGTGGATCGGTATACTCTGGGCTAGCAAAGCGATCGAGAGTTATGGGAGTTGAGACAGTTTGCAGGGTGGTCATTGTAATATTCCTTGGGTTGCTAAGTGAAAAGAATTAATTGAGTACAGAGAAGACTTCCGATGAAGTAGTTCGTTAGTGCTTAATTTCATTCATGGTTAAAGAGTACTATAGTACAAAAAGATTGGCAAGGGGTTTGGCAAAAGTTTTTTTTGTAATTTGTGAAACCTTTATGTGACAAGTATTACAAGCGATTTAGCTGCCGTGAGCGCAAGTGATATCGATCACCTATAATTAATTGGTCATTTGCCTGCTTATTTATGCCAGCTATCCCTCACTGCCAGCGACTGCCTAATGGGATCACCCTGATTGTTACGCCTAGTAACACAACAGATATCGTTGCCGGTAGGATTTTTATTAAGGCGGGTAGCTACTTTGACCCGGTTGATCGATCGGGCATCAGCAACCTAGTAGCCGCTTTGCTGACTAAGGGCACCACAGAGCTTTCAGCCATGGAGATTGCCAGCCAGATTGAATCGGTAGGTGCTGGAGTCAGTGCCGAGGCCAACAATGACCATATCGAAGTCAGCTTTAAGAGCGTCACTACCGACTTTGCCCAGATTCTGCGCCTAGTGGGAGAAATCATTCGGAACCCAGCTTTTCCGGCAGAGCAGGTGGCGTTAGAAAAAAAATTGGTGGTGGAACGAATTCGCTCTCAATCAGAGCGACCGTTGACCCTGGCATTTCAATTACTGCGCGAAAGCGTTTACCACAGTCATCCCTATGCTCGTCCACTGCTGGGCATAACCAGTAACGTGATGCATATCGATCGCCAAGAGTTGGTAAGTTTTCATCAGACTTACTTTCGACCAGACCTAGTAACCATTAGTATTGCTGGCAACGTGGACTTGGCAACGGTAGAGCAGTTAATAGATGAAGTCTTTATCGATTGGTTTTTACCAGCATCTGCGGCACCAACAATCACACCTCACATAATTGAGGCTCCTGCCCAACGGCAAACGTTGGCCAAAGACACCAAGCAGTCGATCGTGATGCTCGGTCATCTGAGTGTCGCGGCTACTGACCCAGATTATTTTGCGCTGCGGGCGATCGATTCTTATTTGGGCAGCGGTTTATCTAGTCGGCTATTTGTGGAGCTGCGCGAAAAGCGGGGCTTGGCCTACGAGGTTGCCAGCGTGTTTTCGACCAAAATTGATCGATCGATTTTTGCGGTGTATATGGGCACTGCTAATGAAAAAGTCTCAATGGCCATCAATGGTTTACAGGGGGAGTTAGCACGACTTTGTGTGGCCAGGTTAAGTGAAGAGGAACTGACTGACACCAAAACTAAGCTCCTGGGTAAATACGCGCTGAGCAAGCAAACCAATGGTCAATTAGCATATATTTATGGTTGGTATGAGTCTTTGGGTTTAGGCTGGGATTTTGACCAAACTTTGAGTAAATCGATTAATGCTTTGACCACCCATCAAATTGAAGATGTGGCTATTAAGTATTTTGACCGGCCTTATCATCTCTCGGTAGTTGGTGGTTAAAAACCGCTAATTCAAATCTAATTAAGAAGATCTGTATGGCCAGTGTGTAACAGCGTGTTATATAGCGATTACTGGTGGGTTTTCGACCAAATTCACATTATGAGGCGAGGCAACATAAATGAGTTGATCGACCCATTGTTCATTTTCGTATAGAAAGCCGTAACGAACACATTCCTTTTGCATCCCGACGCTTTCAGCTAGGGCAATAGAGGCTTGGTTATCAACATTAATAACGGCTTCGATACGGTGATAGCCAAGCGACTCAATTCCTGCTACTAGAGCAGCTCGAACTGATTCCTTTCCAATACCTTTTCTCCAATGTTGATTATGAATTTCGTATCCAATCACTGCCCATTGACAATTTTCTCGTTTGATTGTTGAGAAATTAATATTGCCAAAATGCTCTCCTGTATTGCGATCAAAAATTCCAAATACAAATAATAGATCCGCTAGGGCTTCTTGTTGATGTCGCCGACATAGATTTGCAAACCACGCCCGATCGCAATGCTCCAAACTTACGAACCCGTCATCGTATTGATGCTGACTTTTCATGCGTTCAGCAAACCCAGCGTACCAATGCTCATAGTCAGTGAGTTCTTGAGGACGAAGGATTAGCCGTTCAGTAGTGATTGTCAATGTCCAGGAAGTCATATGTCTTAAGGTTTCCTAACTTGTTCAGTTTCATAGACAAGGATGACATTGCGATGCTATTTGATGGTGAAGTATACCTATCATACTTCAGACTCTTGCATAAGATGTTTGGTCAATGCATTTCAAATCGGGATATTCCATAAAGTAACTGCAACCTCACGAGTGGCTTTCGACCGTCCGTTTCAACCGAATTGTTGGGCTGGTGTCGCTACCTTGGTGCTCTGTGCCATCCTGCTGCAACCGCTTCTGATTCTGAGCAAAACCACCTTTCCCCCTTTGAAGAATCAATGATAGTTCCATCATAGTCTTCCATTCCTAGAACATGGTAAAGCTTGGCTCCCGTAGCAATTGAGATATTGCCTTTGACAACACAGCCTGGTTTCGTAATTGCTGCGATTGGCGTAGGTGAGCGACTAGGGCTGAACTGCATTTGAAATAGCACAATGGTGGCAAGAATCCCGGTACCAAAGATGGTTTCCAGTAATCCACGTTTCTTGATTTTCTGCTTGACTGTTGCAGTCTTTATTGTTCGTGTAGTTGAAGATTGAGAAACAACACCTTGAATTGAAGCACTGGAAGCACGATTTTTCCCATCTGTCCCAGTAACTAACTCGTAGAAAATGATGTCTCCCACTTTTGGGCGACGACCTAGTGTTTTGACTGCACTAATGTGCAAAAAGACTTCTTTAGCACCTTCACTAGGTTGGATAAATCCAAAGCCCCTGTCATCATTCCATTTTATTAATTCACCCTTGTTCAAACCAGGATTCATGCAGAACCTCACCATTAACTTATCCGAGCATTCCCATCAGAAGAATTCCGCTCTCACAACTCATAATCATCGAAACCTGACCAGTAAACTGCCTGATCGGCACCAAAATTATCAGGAACTAAGCACTGTCGCCAAAACAGGAACCAGCTCCTTTTCAGCCACCCGATCGCCTACAGCCTCTACAGCAGGAAAAGGAACAGCTAATTTACATAAACTCACCGCACAGGCTTTTAACTCAGGCTGCTTAGAATCGGGGCAGCAATGATTGTGAGTCATCGCATTAGCTTCTGCTCGATCGGCCCATAGTTCACCCCAATGCATAGGCACAAACACTGTACCGGGGGCAATATATTCGGTGATGAGAGCTGGAAACTGAGCTTTGCCTCGCGCCGATCGAACTTCTACCATGTCATCGTTTTGAATAGAGAGCGATCGGGCATCTTTGGGGTGAATCTCAATAAACGGGCGGGGATGCATTTGTTTGATCTTGGGAATCCGCCCGGTGCGGGTTTGAGTGTGCCAGTGACCATATAGGCGACCAGTGGTTAAAATCAGCGGATATTCCGGGTTTGCTGGTTCTGCTAAACCTCGGGCATGAAAGGCTGCAAACTGAGCTTTTTTGTTGGGAGTATGAAAACGATAATCGGTGTACAGGCGCTTACCTAAGCGCTTACTAGTATGCTCAGCAAAAGGCCATTGGGTGGGACCATTTTCAGATAATTCTCGATAACTTAACCCCGTCACATCACAGGGACGACCACGGGTGATTTGAGTAAATTCTCGATAGACCTCCGCACTGTTGCCAAAGTTAAATTGCTTAGTAAAACCCAGTCTTCGCCCCACTTCGGCAAAAATTGCCCAGTCAGCTCTCGCTTCGCCCGGAGCCAATCTAAAAGCTGGACAAATGGTAACTACGCGCTCTGAGTTAGTCATGACCCCAGTTTTTTCGCTCCACTGTGCCGCTGGTAACAGGACATGGGCATACTTGGCAGTCTCGGTAGGATAGTAGGCATCTTGGTACACTGTAAACGGTGATTTGCTCAAAGCGGCCTTAGTCCGCTCCAAATCTGGCAAACTGACAGCAGGATTGGTTGCCGCCACCCAAAACACCCCAATTTCACCCCGCTCTAGACCAGTAATCATTTCGCCCACTGTGCGGCCAGGGGTATCACAGATTTTGCCCGCAGGCATTCCCCAAAACTCTTCGATTTCTGCTCGATGCTGGGGATTTTTTACCACTCGGTAGCCGGGAAGAATGTGAGACAACCCACCAGCTTCGCGGCCACCCATGGCATTAGGCTGACCAGTCAAGGAGAAAGGCCCTGCTCCTGGTTTACCCAACTGCTTAGTCATAAGGTGCAAATTAATGATATGACGCACCTTAGCAGTCCCCTCGCTGGACTGATTTACACCCATCGACCACAGAGAAAGTACTTTCTTAGAATCTGCCCACCAGTGAGCGGCAGTTTCTAGATCTTCTGGGGCAATGCCACAGGTGACAGCCACTCTTTGGGGGGTGTAATGACTAGCTACCTCAGTGAAAGCCTCGAAGTTATCGGTATGTTGGTCGATAAACTGCCGATCAAACTTATCCCATTTAATTAACAAATGAGCAATGCCGTTTAACAAATCAATATCTGTCCCAGGCTTAATTGCCAAATGCAAATCAGCGACTTCAGCAGTCGCCGTGCGGCGGGGATCTACTACCACCATTTTCACTTTCTTCTCTTTTTTATGACGCTTGCGCAACCGGTTGAATAACACCGGATGACAATCAGCCGCATTGGCTCCAATGATAAAAGCAAAGTCCGTCTGATCCACATCTTCGTAACAGCAAGGAGGGCCATCGGCTCCAAAGCTTTGAATGTAGCCAGATACGGCTGAAGACATGCAGAGCCTAGAATTGGCATCAAAGTTATTAGTACTCAAACAGCCTTTCAGCAGCTTCTGAGCAATATAGTAGTCTTCGGTCTGAAACTGGCCAGAGCCATACATGCAAATGCCATCGCCACCAATCTCCATCATGGTTTTACGGATTTCGGCGGCGATTTTGTCCAGAGCTACATCCCAACTTACTTGTTGAAAAGGCTGATCTAACCGATCGCGCATCATCGGATGTGTGAGCCTGCCTTCGTCTAAAGACTCTGCAATAGTTGCCCCTTTAACACAAACCATTCCTTCGCTAGAAGGATGAGTTTTGTCTCCCATCACCCGCCAAATAGGGCGACCCTGGCTATCACGATTCACCGGTTTTCCGGGGCGGGCAGGAGGAGAAACCTCTAGGCCACAGCCCACGCCGCAGTAAGGACAAAGGGTTTTGGTGGAATCACTCATGATGATGAACGAAAGTGCTGAAGGTCTTAGATTGGCTCAGGAGGTAAGTGGTATTCTGTATCATTTACTACTAGATACTGATTAAGCCCCATCATCGGGGCTTAGTTTAGCTGAATTTAGATTTGAGCTGTGCCAGTTAAAGACTCTCCAGCAGTATCTGTACCAAAAGAGTTGCGTGGTTCTTTTAAGAAAAAAGCACAACAAGAAGCACAAACTAATGAAATCAGACCCATGGTGATAAAGAGTGTCGAACTATTAGTCAGACTATATACAGTCAGATACAGCACACCACCAAAGTTGCCATAGGCTCCCACATTGCCTGCAATCTGACCAGTCATTTCGGGTCTGACTAGTGGCACGATGGCAAAAGTGCTGCCAGAGCCAGCCTGAGCACACAAACCAGATATCATAATGACCAACATGGCTGCTGGTAAAGCCCAGCTAGGACGGATTAGGCTAGCCGTTAAATATCCAACCCCAATCCCAGCCGCCAAAATTGCCATTGTCCATTTTCGACTGCCAAATCTATCTGAAATAATTCCGCCGCTGGGACGAGAGAATAAATTC
The DNA here is from genome assembly GCA_013297675.1 of Synechococcales cyanobacterium bin59.metabat.ball.084. Lineage (GTDB taxonomy): Bacteria > Cyanobacteriota > Cyanobacteriia > Cyanobacteriales > Chamaesiphonaceae > JAAFHZ01. The sequence goes on from JAAFHZ010000006.1 coordinate 9,869, forward strand.
AACAGAGAATAGGCCGAAGCAATCATGGGCGCATACATAGCGCTCAAGCCAAAGGTTTCTTTAAAAAAGAGCGGTAGCATTGATATAGCGGTTAATTCAGCACCAAAAGTGGTGGAATAGGCAAATTGCAAAAGAGCAACTTGCCGAAATTCGTAGCGATCGTTGGCACCAAAAGTCGTTTTGCCCAACACCACATCTTTATTGACCTGCCAAGCCTGATAGGTTTGATAGGCATATAAAGCGGCTACCAAAGCCCAAACAATGTACATCTGAGTGATATCTAAGAAAGCAGTTTTTGGCTGTGCCAATTGCCAAGCAATCACACCCAAAGAACCAATTAAAAACAAGTTCATCAACAGTAATCCCCAAAAACCGATCGGTGAAGTTACCTGCATCGATCCATATTTTTTAGGCCGTTTGTATTCTTTCCCTGGTGGTGTATCAGTCACACTAGAATAATAAATAACCCCATAAACGGCAGCAACAATACCTGTAAAAATAATGGTTTCGCGCCAGTGTGACTGACCACCTGCAACCAAAACAATACCAGCGGCTACCAAGGGTAAACCAAAGTTGGCTGCAAAGGCACCAAAGTTGCCCCAACCACCGTAGATACCCTGTGCTAAACCAATATCTTTGGGTGGAAACCATTCAGCGACCATCCGAATGCCAACTACGAAGCCAGAACCAACAATACCCATTAACAACCGTCCCATTACGACTTGGTTAAAGTCATGGGCGGTAGCAGTGATCAAGCAAGGTACTAAAGCGAAAATTAACAGGGTTGAATAAGTAACCCGAGGGCCAAATCGATCGAGCAAAGCGCCAATTACAATCCGAGCCGGAATGGTGACTGCTAAGTTGCAGGTGACAATGGTTTTTAACTGTGGGTCGGTTAAATTCAACTCTTTACCAATGACTGTCGCAAAAGGTGAAAAGTTAAACCAACAGACGAAGCTTAAGAAAAATGCGAACCACGTAAGGTGCAAAATTCGATAAGGATCACGAAAAGACCAGAGATTTTTCAACATAGCAATCTTGCAAAACAACTAGTAGGAAGTTAAAACTAGAAAATATTCACTACCAAGAAAACACAGTAGGTCTATCTACTGCATCGATTCGTATCTAAAGCTACGATTTATTGCAATTAATGCTAAAAATGAAATTGCTTCATGCTAAAAAGTCATAGAAGAACGAAATTCTTGAATTTTGGTGATTTTAGCTAACCGACCGGCTATTGGGTGATGGGTTAGTTCAATTTGCCAATACTCAGCAGGTCGATCGGGCAAGCGCTCTGGCCATTCGATCGCCACAATCCCTGGCTCTACTTCCCAGCCCTCCCAATATTGCTCTAGATGCAAAGCTGCCACTTCGTCGGAGGTTAATCGATAGAGGTCTAGATGATAGAGCGGACAGCTACCGGCCAAATACTCATTAATCAAGGTAAAAGTTGGGCTGGTAATGGACTCAGTTACTCCTAATCCAGCCGCTAACCCCTGCACCAAAGAAGTCTTACCGCTGCCCAAATCACCGACCAGCAGTAGCACTGTCCCCGCAGTTAATTTATTGCTTAAGTCGCAGCCAAACTGATGGGTGGCAGCCACATCTGCCAAAAAAACTTCAGGGTTGTTTAGCCAATCATCAATATTGTTCACGCGCCTTGATACCTAAATAGTGGTCAGTTCTCACCCCACCAAAACCTGATCTTAAGCCGATCGACGAACATCTTTCGCATCTTTGGCTTCAGCTTTGTTTTGACGATACCAAAGCATCAAAGCCCGAGCTAATTTGCGCGAATTATGACGCAAATAGCCCTGCTCATCTTCTTCCATCACATTTACGGGCACAATCTGCCGTCGGAGGCGTTGGATGGCTTCGGCATCGATTTCTACATAGGTGGCATGTTCTTGGCGGTAGCGTTCAGTCGATCGAGGAGATGGATGATTTTTTTCTACCAGCACCGCATCAAAGAGTCTCTTGCTACAGGCGTGATCGATCGCCTTAATATGATCGCTAACATGATAGCCAGTGGTTTCTCCGGGCTGGGTCATGATGTTGCAGATGTACACGCAAGGAACCTTACTGCGGTCGATCGCCCTGGCAATTTCGGGTACCAGCAAGTTTGGAATCACGCTGGTATACAAGCTGCCCGGACCAATAATAATAAAATCGGCCTCTTCGATCGCTTTAATTACCGCCGGTAAAGCTGGCGGATTTTCTGGGATACAGCCAATTTTCACAATTTGGCCATCGGCTTCGGTAATCCGCGATTCACCGCGAATAGTGCGCCCATCGGCCATTTCTGCCCACAGGTCTACGTGGCAAAGGGTGGCGGGCAATACTCGCCCCTGAATCGCCAAAACTTTGGAGCTAGCAGCAATACCTTGCTCTAGGTCTCCGGTAATGTCTGACATAGCGGTTAAAAACAAATTGCCAAAGCTATGGCCTTCTAAGCCCTCACCTGCCGAAAACCGATATTGAAACAGCTCTGTCAACAGCTTTTCTTCGTCGGCTAAGGCCGCAATACAGTTGCGAATATCTCCGGGAGGCAATACGCCAAAATCTCGGCGCAGCTTGCCTGATGAACCACCATCATCGGCCACTGTCACCACGGCGGTAATATTGGCGCTGTAGGTCTTCAAACCACGCAACAGCGTAGATAGACCAGTTCCACCGCCGATCGCCACAATCTTTGGCCCTCTGCTGCGCCGACGTTTGCTGATCAACATTTCTAGTAGAGTTTTATCGCCTTGGGGGCTGAGTGCGCCACTTACCGCTTTCAGCGATCGCATTTGTCCCCAAAACAACAAGAAAAAGCCCGAAGCTAAAACGATCGGACCAGATACACGATTGGGTACTACTTGGGCAACGTTCTTCAGACCATTATCGGCAAATTCTACTAATGATCGCACGGGCATTAATCTCACCCAAATCGCCAAACCCAGAGCAATCAACACCACTCCGGCTAGCGTCACCATAAACCAACGTTTAACAAATAGGCCGGGAGCTAGCCACTGCACTGATTTTTTGACAATTCCGGTCTGATGAGCATGTCGTTCATCGCCATTGGACTGGTGCTTTTGCAGTCGGTTTAAAGCATTTTGGACTATATTAACCATAGTGTGTAGCCGGGGAAGTTACGGGAAGCGAAGAAACTAAAGTACGCAAACGGCGGTGAGGAATAGAGACGAAGCTAGTAACCAAGAAAACACACTACGAAAACACTGGACAGGAAAACGCTGTTAGTTGAAACACGGACAGAATATTCCCAATAATACTGACCCAATGTTAATACGATGTTAAGCATAAGTACCATTTATTAATATATCGTTAACCGGTAAATAATCTTCCTGTGAGAAAAAAAAGAATTTTAGGGTTAGATCCAGGCTTGGCGACGATCGGCTTTGGAGCGATCGATACCAATGAGCCGCACAGCAAGGTGCCATTGACGCTGCTAGATTTTGGCATTATCCAAACCAAGGCTGGGGTGGAAATTGGCCAACGCCTCAAGACTATTCATGAAGACTTAACGAGCGTGGTGCAAGAGTATCAGCCAGAGTTGGTGGCGATCGAAAAGTTTTTTTTCTATCGCATGGCCAATACTATTCTGGTAGCTCAAGCGCGGGGGGTAATCTTGCTAGTGTTAGCAGAAAATAATCTCCCCTATGTGGAGTTTACCCCGGCGCAAATAAAACAATCGATCGCTGGTTACGGAAATGCCACCAAGGAGGATGTACAATCGGCGGTTGCCCGAGAGTTGGCTTTGGATTATATTCCGCGACCCGATGATGCGGCAGATGCGCTGGCGATCGCTCTTACGGGCTGGATGCATCTTTGATAGACGAAGTTCCCCAAAGTTAAATGGTGCAACAACTCCAAATTCTGAAAAACCCGGATGTGGGGGGTGATCTTGCCGCGTTGTCTTTATTGATTCAGATCAAGTCGTGTTAACTCCCGCGACTGCGCAACAACACTGTTGAATGGTTTTGAATTTGGAATTGCTGAACCCGCGCACAACCGATCGGCATGGAATCTTAAAACTCATCTCAGGTGCACTGATATTGAGAATGTCTTTTCCAGAGGGGTTTTCAAGAAGTTAGTATCCTTGGTTTTTCGTCTGGTCGATCATCAGCAGTGATATGTTTCCGGTCATTCATCCTTGTCGTGGAGGTAAATCAAAAATTCAGATTGATTGGGATTGTTTTGTTGGGATGGCAGAGAATCTGGCGTGCTGAGCAAAAAATATTTCGTTCAAGATTAAAGAAAATTTATCTATGAGGAAATTCGAGAAATTTATTTATTAAGGGTACACTTTTATAAGTATGGTATAGAAATCAGAAAATCATCCAGCTTCCATAATTTTATGAACCACAATAATTCCGCTCATAGACTATGTGCTATTCTCGAAAAAGCTGTGGCTATAGAGAATCCAGAACAAGATACCACTGCTGTAATTGGCAGAGCAATGGGTATTGAGGATATTAGTGACAGATGCTTCATGACAAATTTTTTTGCACTGATTGCGGAAGTAGAGCAATCAGTTTTGCTCCTAAAAAATGTCCCCAAGAAAACCGAGTACATAAAAAATATTCGACACTTTCAAACTATGTTATTTTCTCATAATCTTCGTACTGACCATTGGTCAAGTATTAAAAATTTAATTACAAATGGAAATCTAATTTTAATTCTTGATGCTTGTGCAAATTTTATAGCCTTAGAATTCAAACAAGCTAATCTTAGCGAACAAGAGCTTGCTGATTACTTATCAAAATGTGAAGATCTTTTATCAGAAATAGCAACGTCTGAATTAGCAGATGATCTAAAGACTTTTTTAATTGTACGCCTTGAAGAGGTATGCAGCGCAATTCGTAACTACTCAATTGGTGGATCAGAACGCTTGCAAAAAGTAGTGGAAGCAAACATTGGTGGCATGATTCTGAAAAGTGCAGGAATTAGCGCAGAAGACCGTGAAAAACCTATTCTAAAAAAATTATTCAATGTATTTTTAACTTTTGGTTCACTCCTTGGCATATACACAGATTCACAATCATTATTACAGTCTGGAGCGTTGACACAACTATTTCTGCCACCCAGCAAATAGATCTTGATTTCACACTGACAAAGGTTATTTTAGGCTTTCTACTGAGACTGAATTTTACTAATTTGTTCGATCGATAAATCTGTGGCTAGAGCAGTATCTTCCAGGGAAAATCCTTTGCTCAACATTGACATAACAATCTTTTGGAGTTCTTCTCTGCCTTTTCTGATGCCAATTCTTTCACCGGTAGTAATAAAAGTCATATTTTATTCCTGATCATAATTTTATGAAAGATGTTTACTCTTTCTGTTGAGATTGAATTGCATTAATGTCCTTAATCGACAATTCTGTAATTGAGGCAATCTCTTCCAAAGACATTCCTCTTTGCAGCAACTTTAGTGCCATTTCTTTTTGGGCACGCTTAAAACCGATTCTTTCACCGGTAGTAATAAAAGTCATATTTTTCTCCTGCTCAAAAGCTTTTAATTTATTCCAAAAAGTGTCGTCCAACTTATCTGGCAAAACCATGATCCAATCAACGAATCTGTAAAGATCCCTGACCTGCTCACCATTGTAACCCTTCTCATATAATCCTCGCACAAGCAAAAACTTCCAATTTTTCCGCTCCTTGGCCTGCCTCTTTAGCTCCTCAGCCTTCAAATGCGCCATAACGACCACGGCAAAAGGGTTCTGGCTAGACTCCAACCAATCCCACTGCCGCTCATAATCTATCAGCTTCACAGACGTGAAACGAAAATCCAAACCCGAGCTAGGTGAAGTCAAACGCCACTCATTAGGCTGCCAATCCTTATTAGAATCACAGAGAATCGCCAAACTAGCAGGAAGCTGCTTAAACCGGCTGTAGATGCGGATGGCATAAATCAACATCCTCTCCTCGAAATTCTGATCCTTGCTAGCTTGAATCTCAATGTGCAACAAGAGAATTTTGGATTCTCCCCCCTTAAATCTCACCTCCACCAACTGATCAGCATACCGCTTACCGATCTTGTCATCTGGGTTGAGCTGCTCCAGCTCCTTGTCCAAGAAAACCGGCGGATATTGCCAATCAATTAATTCACCGATCTCAGGAAAGAAAAACTCAATTCTCTTTCAGAGACGCTCCGCGAACGCATCAGGCAAGTAACCTCGCAAAATCTGCTTCCAGGGCGAATCTGCATCTCTACGCTTGGCCACAGTACTTCCCCAAGTGCTTCTCTAGAAAAACAAACGTTCTATTTTTACTCCAAATCAATACCGATCGACCTAGTTAACATTTCGTAAGCTGCACAGCCACCTTAATTGGGTAAGATCTGGAGAGAATTTTAATATCCAGGAATTTTTAAAGATGGTTGCTTCTTTTCTTCCTCAGATCCTAGTTCCTCTAGTAGGTCTGGTATTTCCGGCTTTGGCGATGGCTTTCTTGTTTTTGTACATTGAAAGCGATGCTGCGGCTTAACTGATACAGGTTAATCAAATTTGAATCATGAAAAAAGCTGGGATAACCCAGCTTTTTTCATTCAATATGCTTAATTAATTCGACTTACATCGAAGAACCTAAGCCAGCATAAGCGCCGTAGAAGAACAGGCTAACTACACCGATTACGCCGAAGCCAGCGATGGTTCCAACCAACCATAGGGGGATTCTTCCTGGTTCAGACATGATCAATACCTCTTAACGGACAATTTTTATATGATTTTGGCTACTTTCTACTAGAAGATTAATTCTAGTTAAAGAAATAGCTGGTAAATAGAATACCCAAAGTGAAAACTAGCAGAAGACCAAGGAACAGAGAAGATCTGTTTAGCTCCACTGGCTGACTATTGGGGTTAGGATTTCTTTCCATGATTAATACCTATCTTTGGATGAACTGCATTGCTGCAATTGCACCGATAAAAAATACAGTTGGTACGCCCAAAGAATGTACTGCTAACCATCTAACAGTAAAAATGGGGTAGGTAATAGGCTGATTGCCAGTGGTGGCCATATATTCTCCTGATAATATTTACTTAAGGAACTTCTGAATTTGGTCTTTAGATTCAAAGCGATCGGAGACGATCGGTAGACTCTGACGGTTAGTGTTGAAATACTCGTTGGGACGGGGAGTACCAAAGGCATCGTAAGCGAGACCTGTAGATACAAACAGCCAGCCAGCAATGAATAGAGCTGGAATGGTTAGACTGTGAATGACCCAATAGCGAATACTGGTGACGATATCGGAAAATGGCCGTTCACCGGTGGTTCCTCCAGACATAGAGCTTGCTCCTATACTTATATTAAAACCTGATAATTAAGTTTACACGAAAATCTCAGATGGGGACACCCAGATATTGGCTCTAAGAAGCATCTGTTCTGACAGTCGCCGTTGAAGAAACTACAGTGAGGCTAGGAGCTAGGCGCTGCTGAAGTTTCCGCAGGGGATATTGACCGCCGCACAGCAGCAGCCGATCGCCCACTTCCAACTTGGTATTAAACTCAATTTCGCTGGTTAGCTTGCCATCCCGCCGTAGTGCCCGCAAGGTAACACCATACTGCCGAGAAAAATCTAAATCTTGCAGCGATTCGCCCACTACCAGACTGTCTGGGGGAATCACCAGCCACTGGCAGGGAGTGGTGGTTGCGGGCAGAGCAATTTCACCGCGAATAAGCTGTTCAAAAGCTACTTTTTCTTCAGGAGAACCCACCACCAAACAGCGATCGCCATCTAATAAGAAAGCACTGCCATCGGGATAAGTGATTTCTTCGCCGCACTCGCGCTCGATCGACAAAATAGTCACCCCAGTTAACGAGCGAATATTGGCCTCTTCGATCGACATGCCCCCCAGAGGCGAAATTGCTGGAATGTTGTACCACCGAGTATTCATCCCCACCATTGCCGCCGCTAAATCGAGCTTATCGGTACGAGAAGAGGAGCGTAATTCTAAATAGTGCGAATCCCGAATCTGGGAAATTTCTTTGCGCACCGCGTTTTCTTTGAGTCCTAACCGATTCAACAGGTGGCTAGCCATTTCTAAACTGGCCTCAAACTCTGGCTGCACGACCTCCTTACCGCCAAGCTGATAGAGCATTTCGATATCTTGGAACTGGTTAGCCCGCACTACCACATCTAGATCTGGGGCCAGTTCTAAGGCTCGCTTCAAGCAAAGCCGAGTGCTCATGGCATCGGGTAGATTAATTACCATGGTTTTAGCTTGGGTCAAATTGGCCTTCGCCAGTACATGCAGGCTGGCAGCATTACCATAGACATAAGCAATGCCCAAGTCCCGAATCTTCTGAATGGCGGCTTCGGATTGTTCTACTACCACCACTGGCGCACCGTGGGGCTGCATCAGGTGCAATAAATTCTGGCCGGTGCGACCGTAGCCGCAAATTACAATATGACCACTGATTTCTTCGTCTACTGCCGAATCTAGCGGCATTTCGGCTGGTTCCAATAAAGCCCGCATCGGCGCGAAGCTCTCCAGCCAGCTAAACAGCTTAGGAGTGAGCTGCAATACAAAAGGAGTAACCACCAGCGTTACCGCCGTAGTACCTAGCAGCAGCAAATACACTGGCCGAGAAACGAAACCCAGGCTTTGGCCTTCGCTGGCCAATACAAACGAGAATTCTCCAATCTGTGCCAGTCCTAAACCCACAGTAATCGCGGTCTTGAGGGGATAACCAAAGAGCCGCACCAGGGGAGTGATGATCGACCATTTGCCAATCAGCACCAAACAAACCAGCCCCAAAATGAGCTGCCAATTCTGCCACAGAAACAGCGGGTCAATCAACATGCCGATCGAAGCAAAAAACAAAGCCGCAAATACATCTCGAATCGGCTCTACATAAGTCAGGGTTTGGTCAGCGTACTCTACCTCCGAGATCATCAAACCAGCCACAAAGGCTCCCATCTCGATCGATAGCCCCAATTGTTCGGTCAACAGCGCAATGCTCAGGCAGAGCGTAACAACCCCCAGTAAAAATAATTCACGGCTTTCGGTTTTGGCCAGCAGCCGCAAAAATCTTGGTACCACCCAAATCCCGGCCACGATCGCACCGCCTGCAAACACCGCAATCTTAATACCCGCCTGCAACAAGGCAGCCCCAATTTCTGCCGGGGGCTGATCCAGCGCAGGCAAAATTGCTAGCATTAAGCCCAAGGCCAAATCTTGCACCACCAAGATCCCTAGCATCACCTGGCCGTGCTGAGTCTCCGTCTCATTGGCTTCCATCAGGCATTTCAGCACCACAGCAGTAGAAGACAAGGAGAGAATAGCACCCAAAAATATCCCTTGCTGAGGCGTTGTCACCCAGCCCACCGCGACGGAAATAACTGCTGTTACCAAAATGGTTAGCAGAATCTGTAAGCCCCCGCCACCCAAGCTGATATTTTGAACTTTTTTGAGTTCTCCAAACGAAAACTCTACTCCTAGAGCAAATAACAAAAATGCGGCTCCAAACTGCGCCAGGGTCTCTACCTGAATCAATTCTTTGATCAGCCCTAAACCGGCTGGCCCAACGATCATGCCGCCGATAATGTAGCCCAAGAGGGCGGGTTGACGGCAGAGTCCGGCTAGCACACCGCCAACGGCGGCGGCAGCTAGCACTGAAAACAGGTCAACGATTAACCGAAAATCTTCTTGCACTATCTAGATTTATGAGAAGGATTGTTAAAAATGCTTAACTCCCAGGATAGCGAGTTTTCTAGTTTCTGTCTGGAGCGGTGATAATTTTTAATCTGGCTAAAATTTTTAGCTCATGTGTTTAAAAAATCAAAAAGCAATGCATGGACAGTAGTTTTTTCTAGAGCGACCGCTCATATTTGTAGACAGTCTCGATTCACTGGACTACAAAGGAGAGTCACCCCGCTATGATATTGGGGAAGTTTTGCGCAGCAGCCTACAATGCAACCAGTCACCCAGAAAGTCGAAGACCTCACCATCCAGATCTACCCAGATCTCACCACCCTGATCGAACATACCGTCGATCGATTACACCAATATCTCCAGCAAAAAATTGCTCAACAGGGCCAAGCCACAATCATTTTGGCTTCTGGTAGCTCCTATACCCAGTTTCTCAAAACTTTCACCACCAATCAGCAGCCTAACCAAAAACTCGACTGGTCAAAAATCACCTGCTTCCATCTAGATGAATATCTGGGCATCGAAGCCAGCCATCCGGCCAGTTTTCAGCGCTATATGCAAGAACTGGTCGCCGATCGAGTACCCCTGAAAAAATTCCATTTCTTAGATAGCAGCACCCTGCAACCAATCCAAGAATGCCGCCGCTATGGTGCCTTAGTAAGTGCCCAGCCGATCGATCTCTGCCTATTAGGCATCGGAGACAACGGCCACATTGCCTTTAATGACCCATTGGTGGCCGACTTCACCGACCCAGAACCAGTCAAAATTGTCAAACTAGCCGAAAAATCTCGCCAGCAGCAAGTAGATGTGGGCTTTTTTTCGGATATTGCCCAGGTACCCCAATACGCCATGACCATGACCATTTCTAGTATTTGTCGGGCAGAACAGATCTACTGTTTGGCCACTGGTCAGCGTAAAGCCAATATTGTGAACCAGTTTTTGCAACAGCCGATCGCCCCCAGCCTGCCTGCTACTATACTGCGTAGACAGTCCCAGGCTACACTGCTGTTAGACGCAGCAGCAGCTAGTTTGCTCAAGTTTTAACCCAATCAACTTTTAAAAACAGGTTTTCTTGTCATGATCGATTCTCCTACAGAGACGCTACGCGAACGACTTTCCCGTGCAGCTCGCTCGTTCTCGGTGCCGTTATTAGCAGGCTTAGCCGTTACGGGATTGGTGGTAGGCGTAAAAGAATTGGGCTGGCTGCAACAGCGAGAGTTAGATGCTTATGATCAGGCGACTCGCCTCATGCCTGCCGAGCCAACTGACCCCCGAATTTTAGTCGTGTTAATCACCACCAAAGATGTCGGTAAGTATGGCTTGCCAGTTCCTGATCCCATTATTAGTCAGGCATTGAATAAGCTTGTTACTGCTGATGCTGCAATTATTGGGTTAGATTTAATTAAAGATGTCACCAAAGGCGAGTTACTCGAAACCCTTAAAGCAGACAATCAAATATTAGCCATTTGCGCCCATGGTCGAAAGCCATCAGAAACCATCAAAAGTCCACCCGGTATGGATGATGAAGAATTTTCTGGGAAAGTTGGGTTCGCTGATTTCCCATTAGATCTAGATGGAGTGGTACGCAGATATTCATTAGTGTTTGGCGGTACTGATCCCAATTCCGGCTGTGCGGCACCATCCTCCTTGGGCGAAAGTATAGCTCATGGGTATTTAAAGCAAGTCAAAAAAATTGAATCTGGTTTTGATGAAACATCTAACCTTTATAAACTTGGCGATTTAACCGTTCCCAATTTGTCAAACAAGTTTGGTGGCTACCAAAATGCTGATATGAAAGGGTATCCAATTATGCTGAGATATCGACATAAGGGTTTTGAAACAGTCACCTTAAGCGATGTTCTTACTGACAAAGTTAAAAATATTAAAGACCGCGTTGTGTTAATTGGTGCTGATTACAGGATTTCAGGTGGTGATAAAGATGATGTACGCACTCCTTTTAGCCCCAACGGAGCTGAAGATCAAAGAATGTTAGGAGTGAATGTACATGCACAAGCGGCTAGTCAACTAATTAGTCTCGCTTTAGATAAGCGTCCTTTGATTAGAGCTTGGTCAGAACCCACTGAGGGGCTGTGGCTATTTGGTTGGTCGCTGGTGGGGGGAGGCTTGGCCTGGTTTGTGCGTCATCCCGGCAAACTATTGGGTTCTTTGACTTTGGCGGGAACCGGGTCGATCGGGGCTTTTGGTTTATTGTTTGCTAACTCAGTGTGGATTCCGGTGATCTCGCCCTTGTTGGGTCTGGGTGGTGCTGCTTTGGCGGCCTATGGTTGGCGTAATTATGGGGTCGATCGAGAGCAGCAAAAAATGCAGTCACTAGCGCGTAATCAAGAGCAGACCATCGAAGCTCTCAAACAAATTTTGAGTCAGCAGCCAATTACTGGTATTCCCACTCAAAATATGTCCCAGCAGCAGATGCCTGCAACTACCGCCATTCCTGAGCAGCGACTGTTGGGTGATCGCTATCAAACTATCGATATTTTGGGTGCCGGAGGCTTTGCCACCACCTATTTAGCCGAAGATAACAACAAGCCTAGTAAGCCCCGCTGCGCGATTAAGCACCTCACTCCCGCACGCCGCGATGCGGCTTTTGTGGACATGGCACGGCGATTATTTAACACCGAAGCGGCTATTTTAGAGCGACTGGGGACTCACGAACAAATTCCTAATTTGCTGGCTTACTTTGAACAAAATGGTGAGTTTTATTTAGTCCAAGAACTAATTGAAGGTAAATGTCTCGATCAAGAACTGGATGACACTGCCGAACCTTGGACGGAAAAAAAGGTGGTGAATTTATTGCAGCAAATGCTGCCAGTTTTGGAATACATCCACGAGCGCGGGGTGATTCACCGCGATATTAAGCCCAGCAATATTATTCGTCGCGGCAGAGACAGTATATTTGTTTTGATCGATTTTGGAGCCGTGAAAGAAATTAATCCTCAACTGCCCGATGCCAACACGATCGCCATTGGTACCCGAGGCTACACTCCTGCCGAGCAATACGCTGGTTTCCCGCGCTTTGCTAGTGATGTCTATGCTCTGGGGATGATTGCCATTGAAGCTGCCACTAATACTAACCCCCGCGACATACCTCAAAACGAAAAAACTGGCAGCTTAGACTGGGAAGACTTAGCGCCACTCAGTGCCGAACTAAAGACTATCATTAATAAAATGGTGGCATATCAATATCAGCAGCGCTATCAAAGAGCCGCTGATGTGTTGCAAGATTTACAAGCGATGTTACATGCTAAAACTGCTGATTCACAACCTTTATCCAATTAGTATTTAAAAGGATGTCATCGGCTAAATGTACGAGGATATCAAGAAAAAAGTCTTTAGTACTTCCCGAGAGAGAAAAGCAGTGCTAGAATCTGTTATCAAATAATATTTCGATAACAGGAAGATAATCATGGCCGCAGCACAAAGTAGCCTTTTGGGCGATTTTAAAAACTTTATCATGAAAGGCAACGTGCTGGATTTGGCCGTTGCTGTAATCTTGGGTGGCGCATTCGCCAAGATTGTAGAATCTCTAATTAAAGACATCATCACTCCCGCAGTTTTATCTCCAATTTTGGCAAGCTTACCGGTTAAGGACATTAACTTGCTGGAGTTCAACGGTATTAAGTATGGGCTGTTTCTCTCCGCTTTGATCAATTTCTTACTAATTGCAGCAGTAATTTTCTTAATGGTTAGAAGCTTTGAAACTGCCAAGAGAAAAATGTCTCGTCAAGAAGCAATGGCCGCTGAAGCTGCTGATCCGATCGCCGTTCAGCAACAGCTAATTAGCTCGATCGATCGTTTAAACACCACTGTTTCTCAGAAGATCTAATTCTAAATTGTTCAGATAAAACAAAAAAGCCCTGCGGTCGCAGGGCTTTTTTGTTGACACACATTTCTAAACTTCAGTCAGCACCATCGAAGGCTGCCAAACTTTGCCATCTAAAGCCATTTGCTCGATATCGATCGCCAGTCGCAAAGCCTTGAGCGCCTGTTCTCCACCAACAGAAGGCTGATTACCACAGCGCACACAGTTTACAAAGTGCTCTAGCTCGGCATATAGCGGCTCAACGCTGCTGGTGTAAACCTTTTCGATTAGGCCATCTTGACGATACAGACCCTGCTGAAAATCGTTGAGCTTGTCTCCGTTGTGACGGTGAATCGAAATCTCGTTGTTCAAGAAGTTAGCGCGAGTCAGAGAATGACGGCAATGAGCATCAATGCTGCGGGTTTTGCGATGAGTCACCTTACTGGCGGTTAAAGTGGCCACCACACCGTTTGCAAACCCCAAAGTGGCTGTTACATAGTCTAAGTATTTAGAGGACTCTCCACTGCGGCTACCGCTGGCGGTCAGACCAACTACCGTTGCCCCCGCTAGCTCCATCAACAGGTCGATGTCATGAATCATCAGATCTAAAACCACCGACACATCGTTAGCACGATTGCTGTAAGGACTCATCCGATGAGCTTCTAAAGCCAAGACCTTTTCGGTTTTGAGTACCTGGCTGAGTTCTTGGAACACCGGGTTGAAACGTTCAATATGACCAACCTGCAAAATCGACTGACTTTCGGCAGCGGCGTTAACTAACTGCTCGGCTTCCTCGATCGTGGCTGCAATTGGTTTTTCGATCAATACATGTATTCCTGCTTTCAGGCAGGCAATTCCTACTTCGTAGTGCAAGCGAGTAGGCACGGCGATACACACTGCATCTACATGCTGAATGAGTTCGCGAAAATCTTCAAAAAAACGGGCTCGGTACTTACTAGCAGTTTCCAGACCCTGTTCTACATTTACATCGGCAATACCGATGAACTTGACATCTTTAATTAAACTGAGTACTCGGGCATGGTGTTGACCCATATTCCCGACTCCAATTAAACCGACCCGCAGCAACTGTCTTGGTGCCTTGGCAGGCATGACAGTTTCCTGTACTTTATTTGCCGACATATTGTATTTCACCTGAATCTACTCCTCCACCGCAGAGTGGTTAACAGCAGTCAATTTGCCGGAGATTAAGAATGTCGTCTTTACGCCAATGAAAGTAAGAACTATCATGTGCTGAGACAGCAATCACTGCGGAAATGTGACTAGAAGTGTTAGCCATCTGTTGCCAGATACTACCACAGTTGCCTTTACATTCAGGGACAGTCAGACTGAATTTATGTTCCAGTAGACCGGGATGAAACGGTGTTGACTTATGCTGAATTGTTTAAAAGTGTTAAGTAGTGTCACTTGATTGTAACTGATTACTTCCAGTGCAAGCAAAGCTATTCCTCATTAATATTGATTCTCCTGCGCTTTTTCACTTATGCCCAAAGCTGTTGTTTTGCTTTCTGGTGGATTGGATTCCACCACTGTTTTGTATCAAGCCCGGTTTGACGGGTTCGATTGTTATGCCCTGTCTTTTGACTACCAGCAGCGCCACCAAAAAGAGTTGGCTGCTGCCCGGAAAGTTGCCCAGGCGGCACAGGTATCTGAGCATCGCGTCGTGGCTTTTGACCTGCGCTCTTGGGGCGGGTCAGCGCTCACCGATAGCTCGATCGATTTACCGATCGAACGAGAAATAAGACAAATGGCGCAGGAAATTCCTGTGACTTATGTCCCTGCTCGCAACACGATCTTTTTGAGTTTTGCCTTGGCCTATGCCGAGGCGATGCAGGCCAGCCGAGTTTATCTGGGGGTCAATGCCCTAGATTATTCTGGCTACCCAGACTGCCGACCAGCATACATCACGGCGATGCAGCAGGTCTTTGACTTGGGCACTAAACAAGGATTGAGTGGCAACGGCATTCAAATTGCCGCTCCTTTAATCAATCTACACAAAACTGAAATTATTCAGCTCGGCAACCGCTTGGGGGTATCTTGGGCAGATACTTGGTCTTGCTATGATGGCGGTGAGCTGGCTTGTGGAGTTTGTGACTCTTGCCAACTGCGCTTGGCCGCTTTTGCCGAGTTAGGCTTGGTCGATCCGGTGGTTTATCGGTAAACCTAAACATCCAAGGGAATCAGCGGCAGCGGGTGGCGATGAATTAGCACTCGATCGAGGCGATTACCATCCATGCTGCTGACCGTAAAGTCTAGGTTTTGATACCTATAGGGTTCCCCGACGATCGGCATTTGTTGCCATTTGTAAAGCAAAAAGCCCCCCAGAGTCTGATATTCCTCAATGAGCGGCAGAGTAATATCAAGAGCTGTATTTAGTTCGCTGACCGAAATTTGCGCCTGTACCAAAAAAGTATCTCGACCGGTGGAGACGATCGGTTCTAAGCGCGGGTAGTCTTCTTTTTGCTTGCCTAAAATCTCGGCAATTACATCTTTGCGAGTAATTAACCCCACCATGCCGCCATATTCATTGACTACCATGGCCATGGCAATCCCTGCGGCCTGCATGGGTAAAAGAACTTCATCGATCGAGACTGATTCAAAAAACAAATGTAGGGGGCGAATGCAGCTTCTGATCGGGCTATCCAAATTTAAGCGTCCAGCCGCCATGGGCTTAGCCAAGTCGCGATAGTGAATGGTGCCGACTATTTCGTCGCTCGATCGACCGGTAACTGGGTAACGAGAAAAATTGGTGGCTGCTACTCGCTCTAAGACCATCCGCCAGGTGGCATCCATGGGCACGGTTTCCATTTGGGGCTTGGGCACCATCACTTCGGTTAGGGTGACGGTGCTGAGAGCAAAGACTTTATCGATAATTTGGCGCTGGTTGCTTTGGAGTCCGATCGGTTCGGTGGCGATCAGGAGCTGTAATTCTTGAGAGGAGAGCTGATGGCGATTGTGTCGGTTATCATCAATGCCAAAAGCTCTTAAAAAAAGGTTAGTAGACTGATTCAGAATCCAAATTAGGGGCTGAAAAATTTTGGCAATCACCAAGCTGGGCGGAGCTAGAACTCTAGCAATGCGCTCGGCATAGGCCAAGGCTAAGGACTTGGGAATTAGTTCGCCTAAGACAATTTGGAGATAAGCTAGCAGTATAAAAGTAAAAACAATTGCCAGCAAATTGGCTGTGGGCAAATACTTGATGCCCAGCCAACGAGAAAATAGCGGAGCAATCAACTGCAATACGGTGCGTTCGCCCAGCCAACCCAAAGCCAAACTAGATAAAGTGATACCTAGTTGGGTGGTAGATAGTAATTGATCTATTTGGTTCTGTAAACGCTGGACACTGCGAGATTGCAAGTCTCCATCTACTACTAGTTGATTGATTCTAGAACGGCGCACCGAAACCACAGCAAACTCTGCGGTTACAAAAAAACCGTTGATGGCAATCAAAATAAACACCACTGCTAACCGCAGTGCAATTTCTGACGAGCTCAATAGTCCTCTATATATAGGTTCAAATAACTACTGCTGTTGGCTGCCCTCACCAGTTGGAGCCACTGGACTAGGAGCTTCAACTGGTGGAACTTCAATTGGGGCTGGAGGATTAGCCGGTGCCACATTGGCACTGTTAGGATTTGGAGCCGGAGGCTTACTAGGAGTAGCTTTGGTGCTCGGGGTTGCTGTAGATTTGGGAGTTGTTTTAGGAGTCGGTGCAGCGCTGGGCTTCTCTGGTTGTTCTGTTTTGGCTTTCTCTTCTTTGTCTTCGGTGGTGCTGAGCTGACCGTCAGGAATACTGATTTTGATCGGAGGTTTGGCAACTGCGGCACTTACCGGTACATCTTTGGCCTCGATTTGCAGTTTCCGATCGGTATCGGTTAAGCGCAGGGTCAGATTACTGCCGGTAGGGATGGCAGTTTTGGCTATCAATACTTTTACACCCACTTCTTTGCCATTAGCAGCTAACGAGGGGGGAATGCCTGCGACGCTAAACGGAACGTTTTGCTCTTTGTCTCCCACAATGGTTAAAACACCTTGGTTGAACTTGATCGGCTGGCTACCTTGGTTGCTGAGGGCAACATCTAGCTTTAAATTAGTTCCTTCTAACTTGGCTGATTTGATGATCATGGTAATGCCCTGATCTTTGCTTTCGATCGGGAAAACCAAAGCAGCTTTTTCGTCGGTCTTAAACTTGGCCGCTTCTGCTTTGCGATCGATTCCCATAATATCTTGGGCATCGGCAATCAACTGCTTCTCGGGCAGTACTTCTAATCCCCGAGTTTTGGTGTTTTCGGTAGTGCCTTTGTTACTGCGGCGAATATCTGGCTGGGTTACGCCTTTCAGCGCGGCATGTCCTAGGGTAAAGCCAATGATGCCGCTAAATAATCCGGCAGCCAGCATCAACATCAACAAAATACTGGTCAGCAGCAGGGCGCGATCTCTTTTGATGTACTTCAGCTTCATGTTTTTGGGGGAAATACTGGGGGCAGATGGGCGTGGTCTGGAGCTTCACCATAGTCTACCCCGAAAATCTGATGAAAATTCGGAGAATTTTTGGCCTTGCTTAGTCAACACATCACCAAGTTTAGACAAATTTGTAGGTGAGATATTCAACAAACCCAGAGCAAACCAACAGGAAAACCGGAGGAAACCTCAGAAAGTCTGTGGAAATTCGGTAGAATATGAAGAAATATTAACCAAATTGTCGTCGCCCTTCCTTGGAGAAATGCATGGAGCTGAAGAAAATAGAACGCTGGAGCCTAATCGGACATTTGGTGTCGATGGCATTTGGCCTCGCTGGGTTGTTGATTGTGTTGCCCCATGCTGATTTGATTTTACAATTACCACCTTTTGGTCAGAGCGTTTTTCAGCTCTCGATGGCCAATGGTGGAGTGCTTTATATTGTGCTGGGGACAATCGCCGTCTCGGCCTATGCCTATCGGATGTTGGGCTGGTGGCAATGGCTGAGTTTTATGGTGCCTGCGATCGTCTTATCTTTGAGTAGCGAGCTGTTAGGTACTAGCACCGGTTTACCTTTTGGTGACTATGGCTATCTGAGCGGCCTGGGATACAAAATTGCTGGCTTAGTGCCCTTTACCATTCCGCTATCTTGGTTTTACTTAGGTTTTTCTTGTTACATTGTGGCGCGTGCGGGCTTTGACAACACCAATTTGCCCAATTGGTTACGCCACAGTGGCTCAATTTTTTTTGGAGCCTTGTTGCTGACTTCTTGGGATTTTGTCTTAGATCCAGCCATGAGCCAAACGGCAGTGCCTTTTTGGGAGTGGAAAACTCCTGGGCCATTTTTTGGGATGCCTTACCTGAATTTTGCTGGCTGGATGGAAACTGGAGCAGTCTTTATGTCGGTGGCCGCTCTGCTGTGGCCGAAAGAAAGAATTACTTTGGATCGATCGCAGCTCACCTTGCCAATGGCTATGTACATAGGTAACTTCTTCTTTGCTGCGGTACTTAGTATCGCCGGCAATATTTGGATTCCGATGCTACTGGGTCTAGCGTTGGGCATTGTGCCGTTGTTTTCCATGTGGTTTATGGCCAGAGTCCCTGGCGATAAACCACTCGATGGTGAGGTGGTAATTGATTCCACCAAGTTTGATGAAGTACTAAGCGAAACCTAGGATTAGAGTCCGTAAATAGAGCCGAGCGACTTCAAAATTACAGTCGATCGGCTCTTAGTATCTTAAAATCATGACAGATATTAAAATTGACAATTATTTAACGTCAGTTCGGGTTAAGCAGAACATAGCAAGTTTTGATCCATAGCAATTCCTGGCTTTTTGGGTTGATGGCAATAAGCAATCAACCCACAGAGAATGTTGACAAAACAGTTAACAGGAAAGCGGTGCCGGGAATGCTCAATCTAAGAAATATTTTTTAGGGTGCGTGTGACTTTCTAAGGAGAAAATTTACCAGTCTCTATTTTCCGTTGGTGCTGCTAGCCTTGATCGGCCTGTCTGATTTTTATTTTCAGAAAGTCACACGCACCCTATTTTTAAGTTGGTCAATCACTGTCTCAACAACAGCACGTTTTCTTAAAAGCAATCGATCAGCAAAAGGCATCAAACGTTGTTTCATATTACGTTTGAGCTTTGTCACAACTTGTACACCAACGCTTTCCAGCAATTCCTTGAACATTTTTTGAGAGATGTAACCCTTATCTGCAAAAACTTTACCGAACAGCTTTTGAAGCAAATCAGGAACAGGTTTGCAATCGTTCACATTACCAGAAGTAACTTGAAAGTTGAGTAACTCGCCTTTATCGTTGACAACGAGATGCAATTTCAAACCAAAGAACCAATCTATGGATGTTTTACCACGGGCAGCTACGTCTTTAAACACTTTATGCTGACTAATACGGCGATTGTGACAAACTTTTAAGCTGGTAGAATCCATGAAGCTAATACCAGTGCAAGTGCCAAAACAGGAGCGAAGATAGGCGCACAGAGGTATCAATGTATCAGAAATTCACTCTACGAAACGATTGTAACTAACCAGTTTTGGAAAATATTGCTGCCAATGAAGGTGGACTTTCTCCTCATAATACTTTTTGAAATTTCGATAATAAGACTGATGGAAACCTATAAGGATGGTCATGACCTCACTCAAACACAGACTGCGTTTACGTTTTCGTATTTGTAAATGGTGCCCAAGCAGTTGACGCTGCCACTGGGGTTCAAAAACTTGGCAGAAATCATCGACGGAGCAGAAAAGTTCTTCTAAATTGAGCGTAAGGCAATCCAGGTTGAATGGTTGTTTCGCAACTCCACATTACCTGTTTTGCTCCTTTTTTGCTTTAAACCTTATCCCGAACTGACGTTATTTAGTGGCAGTGATCTTTACAATTTTTACAAAATATAACTAAAGTCTAGGTAAAAACCCCTTTTGGTGATCCTTCTGATGCGTTAATTACTGGAGAAGAAATTAATGGTGTGAAGGTGGCGTTTATCCCTCGACTTGGGCACAGTCATCAGATGGCTCCTAGCAAAGTGATACAGACGTAAATATAATTTTTCAGACATACTCTAAAGAGAAGCTGAATTTGTTGATTTGCAAGTAAAAGAATTAATTTAGCAAACAGTATTTTAACGGTATTAAACTACTACTCATTTTTTCAAAATCATACGAGGAATGAAAAACATAGGGTAAACAAGTAAAAATAAGTTTGGTAGCCACCAGGTCAAATCAAAATCTAGCCTTATTATCCAAAAGACTATAGCTTGTAAGCCAGAGCAAAAAGTTAAGACCAGCGATACCAGTGCAACCTGATTCCAATACTCTATACCTTTTCGGTAAAGAAATAAGCTTGATAGCCCTGTAAATGATATTAGTAAATCTAATGGAAGAAAAGAAAAATTCCATGCGACTAGTATGGGGTTGCTGTAATCATTAAAAAGATATTCTTTTGGTATTATGTGAAACAAAGTCACTATCCAATACAAAATAAACCCAATATCAGTAAAAACAAAGAATAATTTTAATGTTTTCATATTTGTTAGAATTGAAACTAGAAATGGCTAAAGCTATCACATGGAGTATCAAAGAAAATAAATCTTTGCGGAATTCTTGGCTGGTACTATGTCACAGATTAATAGAGAGATGAAAATGTTGAGAGTGATTGAGGTGATTTCTATCTAGCCTCCAATCATAGTAGCACTTATTCCCTTTCTTTAGGTATGAGGATCAAAGTCAAATTTCAACAAAAAAGTACTTTTATTCACGGAATCATCAAGTCTTCTCACTTACTTCTGTGGGAAGAAGTCGTGACAGATGGGTTTAAGAATGGACGTTCACAGTACAAGTAAAAGACATATGAAAGAATAATTATTGTTGGTAAGCTCGACAAACTTAGCAATATAAAATCTTGATTTTCATTTAAATGAAGTGGATGTATCATGTATTTCCAGATGCATTGCAAAATAGGAGCGTGGATCAGGTAAATGCTGTAGGAAAAAGTACCAATATTTACAAGAATTTTAGAACTCAAAAAATCTCGAATTATATTTTCCCCTGAGCTAGATGCAGTGACTAATAATGATAAAGTAGCCAACGCACAAAAAGTATCTAAAAAAGCAAATCGTTCTTCAACAACATCAAAACCCCACACATAACAATAGTAGATGATACACGCTATTGATAGTGTGAATATGATACGCCAAGGGGCATACCTGAGAACTAAAAGCAGAGG
Source organism: Synechococcales cyanobacterium bin59.metabat.ball.084 (assembly GCA_013297675.1). Taxonomy (GTDB): domain Bacteria; phylum Cyanobacteriota; class Cyanobacteriia; order Cyanobacteriales; family Chamaesiphonaceae; genus JAAFHZ01. Next base: position 31,565 of record JAAFHZ010000006.1, read on the forward strand.
CCCATTCTGTGAAAGTACTATACTAGTACCAAGCATTCCTAATACGAAATAAAAACACAGCCCTATAAATTGAGGTGGTACTTCTTTAAGATGCATAGCCTCCAATAAAATTATGATGCCGTAAATAAAAACCCCCGATAAAAGTGTTGTTTTAATTCCTCCAAGGTATTGCCATAAGAACACAAGTATAGGAAAGAAAATATACAAATGGAACTCTAATGCGATAGACCAAAAAACGTAATTTATCTGAGTAGAGGTTGCGATATCCTGAAACATAAAAAGATGAGTAATTATTCCCTCTACGGTTACAGGTAAGCTTATATCCCACTGGGTTCCTGTTTTATCACTAATTACAAAATTGATAAGCAGAAGAGACAAAACCATAGCAAAGTAATAGGGTGGCAAAATACGCCTTACTCGCCTTTTAAAGAATTTAAGTGTCCCACCTCGTAAAATACCATTATTGCGAACTATCGGTAACATTAAACAAAAACCTGATAGCACTATAAAAACAACAACAGCGAAATGCCCATAATAAAGCCAGCTTGTTATGGATAACATAAGCCCACTAGGACGCTTTCCATATCCAAATGGAGGAAGTACAGCGGGCCAAACCTGATACCAAATGTGGCTGAATAACACAAACAGGGCGGCAATAGCGCGTAAACCATCTGGGAAATCAACACGTCGTTTTTTTGTAGCTTCAAGCGAGAATACTGTACCTATTCCATTCATTTATCAATACCTGAAAGAGTAAAAAATGCTCATAGGATAAGCCGAAAAAATCACATGGAGCATAGCATGAGCTTGCATAAAACAACCATAGCGACTGAAAATGCCTTGAATTCAGTCATATTGCTTGCGCATTTTTGTGCTGACCTAAGATAATTTATAACTATAAAATCAATGATTTCCACCACTAAGATTTAATCCAATCACACCAGTGACTACCAAACATAGAGAAACTACTTTTAACATGCTAACTGATTCCTGAAACCATAAAATACCGATACCTGAAATCAAGGCAGTTCCCACTCCAGACCATGTAGCATAAGCAATTCCAACTTCAATTTTCTTAAGTGCTAGTGTCAGCGAACCGAGGCTAACAATATAAAAAGTAACCATTAAAACGGAAGGCAATAAGCGAGTAAACCCAATGGATAACTTCATACAAGTTGTTCCCATTACCTCGGAAATTATTGCTAACAACAAAAAAAATGGACTCATTTGGATTAATGTGATAAATTTTCTAAAAGTTTTTACAGCGATTTCAGCTCACGGATTATAATATGTCAAGTTCAGAATTGCTAGGTAACTCATAAAAATAAATCCCCACTAAACTTTAAGCATTCACATATTTGATCCTGAGCTGAAACCTGGAAATCACCAGTCAGTAACTATACTGATTTAGTAGCAACTAGAGCACAGTATTCATGATTAACAGGAATACTCTGTCCATTCGCCATGCTTTTGTCTATGTGAATGACAAACGACTTCATGACTTCAGGTAGTAAATTTTTGTCTAGCGCATCCAAAAATCCAGCTGATGCTCCGGACTTAAGCATATATTCAGCCACTTCATCACCACTCTTACAAGGGATTGTGACCTTTCCATTCCAAGCACTTTCAGCAACTATACCCCTTTTTGTGAAAGTTTTCACAAGATAATCTTTGTCTTTCGGTAAATGAATTTCGGTGTTTTTTATCATAGCATTTGGATGAGTTACTAGAGCTTTCATAAACATATCAGAAACTGCTTTTAAGGAAGAAGACCTATTTTCTATTATCCCTATAAAACCACCAGGCTTAACTATTCTCTCCATACTTTGTAATAACTTTACATGATCCATATAGCAAATTCCCCAGCCACATACAATACCATCTAATGATTCATTCGCAATTCCATCCATAAATAGGAGTGCGTCTGACTCAACAAACATAATATTTGATAATTGCTTTAGCAATGCATTTTTTTGATTGCATTCCAACATACCAGAAGAAAGATCTACAGCAAATACTTTACCATTCTTACCAACTTTTTCAGCCAAGGGATGAGTGAAAAAGCCAGTGCCGCAAGCTAAATCAAGAATGCATTGATCGGGATTAACCGGTAGTTTTTCTAATAATTCCAAGGCTGCCTTGCCCAGATACCTTGAATAGTATTCATCATAGGATGTAGATATCAGATTATAATCGGTTGTCGGGTTTGACTTATTTTTACTCAGCTTTAATGAGAGTGTTCTGTAAATAAGCTTAGGCAAATTTAGTGCGGAATTCATCTGTGTACCTTGGAGTATTGTTTGGGAATAACTTTTGTATTAGAATCTAGTTTTTTGTGTTAACTAGTTTTCGTAGCATGGTGTAATCGAACTTTGACTAGCTCATCAGCAAGTGCATTTACTGTGAAATAAATTTGTTCTTCAGTGTGTTCAGAAGTTATAAAAAAACGTAAGCGTGATGATTCCTCTTGAACGGCTGGGTATATTATTGGTCTTACGTTAACTCCTTTCCTAAATAGTGCTTCAGACAATTCTATACATTGTGCAGAGTTTCCTATAATAACAGGCACCACTGGAGTATTTTTACTCATGCCTGTATCTAATCCTTTCTCAAGGCATAGATCTAAAAAGAGCTTTGACCTTTCGTGTAGTCGTCGAACTCGACTCGGTTCTTTCCTCAGCAATCGAAGTGCTGCTAGTGCTGCTGCTGCATTTGATGGAGAGATTCCAACACTATAAACAAACCCTGGTGCAGTGTATTTGAGATACTCGACTAATTCCTTACACCCTGCTATATATCCACCGCAACTGGCAAATGCCTTACTAAGAGTCCCCATCCAAATATCCACATCGCTGTGATTGACATTAAAATATTCTCCAATGCCGCGACCATGATTTCCTAAAACACCTATGGAGTGAGCTTCATCAACCATCAGAAAAACCTTATGATGCTTTTTGATTTTTATAAACTCTACTAAATCTGGGATGTCTCCATCCATACTATAAACACCTTCAATGATAATAAGTACACGCCTGTATCTATGGCGTTGGTCATTCAGTATCTGATTCACTTTATGCCAATCATTATGTGGAAATGATAGTCTTTTAGCTCCAGATAATTTGCAGCCTTCTGATGCACTGTTGTGAATAAATTCATCATGTAAGATAAGATCATCCTTTCCAAATAAGTGACCAATAGTTGTAACATTTGTGGGATGACCACCAACATAGACAATGCAATCCTCAGTTCCAATAAAATCTGAAATTTCTTTCTCTAATTCTCGATGTAATGGTATTTCACCAGATACTACTCTACTTGCCGACACAGACGTTCCATAACAATCAATAGCTTCCTTAGCAGAAAAAGATACTGTGGATTCGCCAGACATTCCGAGGTAATTATAACTAGAATAGTTTATGAAATCAACACTATTAATAGTAGAGAGGCTGCCGTTAACACCTGAATGCAATGTAAAATATGGATTAAGATATCCACTACCCTTTACGGATTGCATCTGTTGCTGTAGCTTAAGGTATTCAGGATATAAATGAAAACTATAGTGAGCAACTGGGATATCTTCTACTGTGCGGTTTAAATCACACAAAACGTTTTTCACAATATCAGCACCAGCAAGCATGGACTCCTCAGATTTCTCTTGAATTAGCTTTATTAACAACGCACGCTTCTCTGATGAAGAAATGCTAAATATATTCTTGTCTTGTTGCGATGTATTAATCATTTTAATCTCCTTGGCTCGATAATTTTTGCAGTAAAATATCAACTTCATGCTCCGAGAGAGAGTCAACCTCAGATGCAATTTTTTGTACTCTTAGTAGCGATAAGTGTCTAGAAATAGACTCAATATCCGGATAGTCATCAAATACACTAGGAGAAAGAATACACCCAAACTGCCTCTCAATACTATTCAACAACTCAGCCATTGCCAAAGAATCAAATCCATAACTGCTCAAAGATTTAGTAGTGCTGATTGCTTCAGGATTCACTTCGTTGAAATTAGATTTCAGGTGTTCTACGATTGTTGCTATTAGCCAACGTTGAATAGATTTTACACTTTCAGAAGATTCTTGTTGATCAACCAAATTCTCTGCGGACATACTATCATTGATTTGTATAGCTGAGCAAAATCTCTGCAATTCATTATTTCTTTCAAATATTTTTGCCTCTTCCTCTGAGCTAGCAGCACTCCACCCCGAAATCACCTCCAGATTTTCATTTAAATACCTCGTCCGACAATCACCACGTTGAATTTTGCCACTAGAGGTTTTTAATATGCTTCCAGTCTTGAGTAACACAATAGAGCTTAACTGAACTCCATTATGCTCCACCACTGCGTGATATATCGCTTTTATTACTTCTTCAGCATTTAGGTTTCGTAAGTAGCTGCGCTTTATTTCATAGGCAACCACTACTTTGTCCTGTCCACCTGAATCAACTGCGAAGACCGCCCCATGATTCTCTCTTAATGCTAAGTGGCTTTTCTCAGCAACCTTTTCAATATCTTGGGGATAATAGTTACAACCTCGAACTATTATTAAATCTTTTAGACGACCTGTGATAAATAACTCACCATCATGTACAAATCCCAGATCACCTGTCCGTAAAAACCGATCTTCTTTCAAATCTTTCAATTGGGCGTGGAAAGCAATCTCTGTTTCATTAGGTAGAGAATAATAACCTTGGGCTACACTATCCCCAGAAACCCAAATCTCCCCTACCTCATCAGGTAAAGATCTAGTCAAATTCTTTGGATGTGCAATAACAATCTGTTGGTTTAGTTTACTGCGTCCACAGCTGACTAAGGTTTGACCTCTATCATCACCCTGTAATACTGGGAGCACCTTATTTATCTCCAAAGAGTTCTTGCAAAATTTCTTTAAGATTGGTAAAGATTTCTTTACCCCTCCGGAAGCAATCAGAGTTGTTTCTGCCATTCCATAGCAAGGGTAGAAAGATTCTCTCCGAAAGCCGCAAACAGCAAAAGCATTTGAAAATGCATCTATGGTCTCAGCCCGAACAGGCTCAGCCCCTGTAAAAGCTAAATCCCAACTACTAAGGTCTAAAGACGCTTTTTCTTCATCTGTAACTTTCTGAACACACAAATCATAAGCAAAATTAGGCCCACCACTTGTCGTAGCATTGTATGTAGAAATTGATTGTAACCATTTAAATGGGTTCTGTAAAAAATCCATTGGCGACATAAGAATTACAGGAAAACCGCAGAACAGAGGTTGTATTATTCCTCCTATTAGTCCCATGTCATGATATGGAGGCAACCAAATAAAACCTTTGCTTTTCGGCGAGTGCTCGAAACATTGCTGTATCAAAGTAGAATTATGATACAAATTACCATGACTTAGCATTACACCTTTTGGTGCTCCAGTCGAGCCAGATGTATACTGTATACAAGCTATCGTATTGTGGCTAATAAATGGCTCTTGCCAATCTGATGATGAAACTCCTTGTAAATTATCTGTTGTTAACCACCTAAGATTTGAATTGGCTAATTCAACCTGAAAAAGTTTATCCCTTTTGCTCCCTAATGTAGACGTAATATCTGTAGTTGTAAGAACAGCAGAAGACTCAGAACTTGATATTATTAGTTGAAGTCTGGATAAAGAATGATTACGACGTGGCGGATATGCAGGAACCGCAATGACTCCAGCATATAAACAACCAAAAAAAGCTGATACAAATTCTAATCCAGGCTGATATACTAAAACGACTTTATCGCCTTTCTCTACCGTAGATTGAAGCATTACAGCAATCTTCTGCGCACAAGAATGCAACTCACCATACGATAAAGTATCTTCTGCTTGACCATGCGCTTTTAAAAAAGTGTATGCATTATTCTTTCCTTCGTAAGTTGCTCTATACTTTAAAATATCGACAATGTTGTTAGGATTCATACGTTACCTCCTAGATATTTATCTATAAGTTTCTACCTTAAAAATATTTAGCATGACATTCTTTAACTAAGTAAAAATAGATGCACTGTCGCCATAGCAGTATATTGAGTTAAGTTTATGCTAAATACAAACAATAATACTCAATTTCATTAATATTAAAAAGAATCAAGTGATTCTTATTCATTAATTAATTTGTGAAAATTTTTCCCGTGTGGCTTGAACAAATCTTAGCTCATAATGTTTTAGTTCAAATGTTTAATGTGACAGCTTTGAATTTAGTACTAATCACAATAGATGTATGTTAGCTCAATGCATCATATCTAACGGTAACACTTGATACAAAAAACTTACTTTGGAATACGAACGAACGTTTGTTCAAATTCATCATTAGTAAAATCGAAATCGAGTGGTTTTGAAGCAGTATTTATCTTTGAGCAGAAAAATTTGGCTAACTTACAGGTGAGATATCTAATAAACCCAGAAGGAACCAGTAGAAGCCCAAGAAAGTCTGTAGAAATTCGGTAGAATATGAAGAAATATTAATCAAAATTGTCATCACCTTTCCTTGGAGAAATGCATGGAGCTGAAGAAAATAGAACGCTGGAGCCTAATCGGACATTTGGTGTCGATGGCATTTGGCCTCGCTGGGTTGTTGATTGTGTTGCCCCATGCTGATTTGATTTTACAATTACCACCTTTTGGTCAGAGCGTTTTTCAGCTCTCGATGGCCAATGGTGGAGTGCTTTATATTGTGCTGGGGACAATCGCCGTCTCGGCCTATGCCTATCGGATGTTGGGCTGGTGGCAATGGCTGAGTTTTATGGTGCCTGCGATCGTCTTATCTTTGAGTAGCGAGCTGTTAGGTACTAGCACCGGTTTACCTTTTGGTGACTATGGCTATCTGAGCGGCCTGGGATACAAAATTGCTGGCTTAGTGCCCTTTACCATTCCGCTATCTTGGTTTTACTTAGGTTTTTCTTGTTACATTGTGGCGCGTGCGGGCTTTGACAACACCAATTTGCCCAATTGGTTACGCCACAGTGGCTCAATTTTTTTTGGAGCCTTGTTGCTGACTTCTTGGGATTTTGTCTTAGATCCAGCCATGAGCCAAACGGCAGTGCCTTTTTGGGAGTGGAAAACTCCTGGGCCATTTTTTGGGATGCCTTACCTGAATTTTGCTGGCTGGATGGAAACTGGAGCAGTCTTTATGTCGGTGGCCGCTCTGCTGTGGCCAAAAGAAAGAATTACTTTGGATCGATCGCAGCTCAATTTACCAATGGCAATGTATTTAGGCAACTTTGTATTTGCCATGGTCTTGAGTATTGGGGGCAACATTTGGATTCCCATTCTGTTGGGTCTGGCTCTCGGTGTGGTGCCCTTATTTGCTCTGTGGTTTATGGCTAGAGTTCCTGGCGAAGACCCGATCGATGGTGAGGTGGTCATTGACCCCAGCAAGTTTGATGAAGTGCTAGGCGAAACTTAGAACTAGGTTAAACTAGGGTCTTAGAAGGGAGCCAATCGACTATAATTTTGAAGTCGATCGGCTCTTAGCATTTTACACTCATGACAGATATCAAAATTGGCATTATTGGTGGCAGCGGTCTTTACAAAATGGAGGCGCTGCAAAATGTCGCCGAAGTCCAGGTGCAGACTCCTTTTGGTGATCCTTCAGATGCGTTAATTACTGGCGAGATTGATGGTGTGAAGGTGGTGTTTATCCCTCGACATGGGCGCAATCATCACCTGACTCCTAGCGAAGTGCCCTATCGTGCCAACGTTCATGCCATGAAGCAAATGGGTGTGGAATATTTGATTTCGGCTTCGGCGGTGGGTTCGTTGCGGGCAGAGGTGAAGCCATTGGATTTGGTATTGCCTGATCAGTTTATCGATCGCACCAAAGGCCGGGCTGCGAGTTTTTTTGGGGAAGGAGTTGTCGCCCATATTTCTTTTGGTGATCCGATTTGTCCGCAGTTGCAACAAGTTTTGGCGGATTCGATCGATGCTTTAAATCTGCCGGAGATCACTTGTCATAAGAATGGCACTTATATATGCATGGAAGGCCCAGCTTTTTCAACTAAGGCTGAATCGAATATGTATCGCCAGTTGGGCGGTACGATCATTGGCATGACTAATTTACCGGAGGCCAAGCTGGCGCGGGAAGCAGAGATTGCCTATGCCACTTTGGCGCTTTCGACGGATTATGACTGTTGGCATCCGGATCATGACAGCGTAACGGTAGAAATGGTGATTGCTAATTTGGGTAAAAATGCAGTGAATGCCCAGCGGGTGATTCAAGAAACGGTAAAGCGCATTGCCGCCAAGCCTTTTGAATCGATCGCCCACAGCGCTTTGCAATATGCCATTATCACGCCGCCTGCGGGGATGAATCCGACAACCAAAGAAAAGCTGAGTTTGTTGATTGGCAAGTATGTAAAGTAGGCATTTCTATCGGGTAGGTGCGACAGTCTTGTTGCCTAAGCTGAGTGAAAGTAGTCTATGATGATCAGCAAGTACATAAATACTTTCCCGGAAGTACTCTGCATGATTCCTCTCCAGCTTACCCTCAAAAACTTCCTCAGCTACCGCGCAGCCAGCGTAGATTTTTCTGGACTCCATACCGCCTGCATTTGTGGAGCCAACGGAGCCGGAAAATCTTCTTTACTAGAAGCGATCACTTGGTCGATTTGGGGCAAAAGTCGGGCGGCTAGTGAAGAAGATGCTATCAGCAATGGAGCGATCGACATGCGGGTAGATTTTACCTTTCAGCTTCATGGGGATATCTATCGAGTGATCCGCAGTCGGCAGCGCAGCGGCCCGGGCACCTTAGAATTACAGGTGATGGCCGATCGAGATTTTAAATCACTCACCCAAAAAGGCATCAAAGACACCCAAAAACTGATCGACCAGTACCTCAAAATCGACTACGACACTTTCACCAACTCTGCTTATCTGCGCCAGGGGAAAGCCGATGAGTTCATGATGAAAAAGCCCAGTGAGCGCAAGCAAATCCTTGCTGACCTGCTCAAACTCGACCAGTACGAAGTGCTCTCCGAGCAAGCCAAAAAAGTCGCCGCTGCCTATAAAGCCCAGGCTGCGATGATCGAGCAGCAGTGTGCAAGAGATTTAGAAAGAATCACTGCTATCCCTACCCTAACAACAGATATAGCTACTGCCCAAGGGCAAATTGACCTGCTGCAAGCCGCTGAACAGACCGATCGACAGCTATTAGAAACCCTCAAAACCACAGCTCAACAACGCGCCACATACCAACAGCAAATCCAGTGGTCAGAGCAACGTCAGCAAGAACTAGTCATAGACCTAGAGCAAATTCGCCAAGATACTGCCCGTAGTCAGGTTGCTGCTGATACCTTAGCTAAGTTGATCGATCGAGGCAGCGAAATCCAAGCTGCTTACAGTCAATATCAAGCCTTGGCCACCGCTGCTAGTATCTGGGAAGAAAAAGCCCATCAGCATCAGCAACTTCAAAGCCAACTCCAAGCCCAAGAAATTCACATCGAGCGCTCCGATCGCCAGACTCAGATTGCCCTGGCTAAATTAGAAAACGAGCTAACGACAATTCAGCAGCGTCAGCAAGAACTCCAAGAACAGTTAGCTACCGCGCCAGAAGTCGATCGCCACTTGGCCTTACTGCAAGAACATCGTCAGCACCTGCGTCAGCTCGATGACCTGTATCAGCAAAGCAGTGGCTTGAGCAAGCGTCGTCAAGAAATTCAGAGCCATATTGACAAAATGACCGCTCAGGAGCAAGCCAGACTAGAACAAACTAACAATAATATCCAGCAGCTTGAGCAGCAGTTAGCGGCGCGGGAGCAGTTGGCGATTCAATTACAGTCGATCGAAGATAAAATAACTTTGCTAGATAACCGCCGCAACTATCAAGAACGTGTTCAAGATAAAGGCCAAGAATCTAAAAGTCGCTTAGCCGGATTACAGGCTCAGCGCCAAGGCTACGTATTGCGTCAGCAGGAACTAGCTAAAAAGCTAGAGACTTTGAGCGCCGATGAAGATTGCCCTCTTTGTCAGCATCCTTTGAGTGGTGAGCATTGGGATCATTTTTTGGCCAGTAATACTGCCGATCAGGCAGCTCTCAAAGAGCAAATAGATGATTGTCAAGCGGCAGAAATTGCGACGAACCGCGAATTAGCAGAGCTGCGGCAAGAATTTAAAGATATTAAGGCTGAGCTGGCGGGCTATGAGCAGTTGCGAGAAGAAAAAGGGCGGATTAGCTCTAATTTAGCGGCGCTGATGAATGCCGCTGATCGATTGGCACAACTGCAAACTGAACAGGCTACTTTGTTGGCATCGATCGAACATCGTCACTATGCTGCCGATTTTATTAGTGAACTTCAAGAGCTAGATGAGATGTTGGCGGAGCTGGGCTATGATGACAAAAATCGGGCTTTGGCACAGAGTGAAGTCGATCGCTACCGCTGGGCAGAGATTAAACATAGTGATTTGAAAAAAGCTGAGATAAAGCTTCAGCAGTTGTTGCAGCAGCAAACTCAAATTGATAGTCAACTGCAAGCCGATCGGCTGGCAGCCATCACTACGGCACAACAACTACAGCAAGCTCTGCAAGAAATTCAAACTCAGCTTACTGCGGTGGGCTACGATCCTGATCAGCAAAAGTTAGTGCAAGCTTCACTGCGATCAGCTTCAGATTGTCGGTTAGAATATCAACAGTGGCAGCAAGCAATTACCGACCATCCCCAGATAGTCGCCAGACTTCAGGAGCTGCAAACCACTCAGCAGCAAAAACTTTTAATTCAACAGCAGGTCATTGCTGATTGTGGGGGAATTAGAGAGCAGTTAGCGGCGTTGCCCGACGGATCGCAAAAGATTCAGGAATTAGAGCAGCAGGTGGCAGAACGTCGCCAGCAGATCGATCGGCAGCTATCGGAGTTGGGACAGATTACCGAGAAACTACAGCAGCTTCAGCAAATTCAGGCTAACTTAAGTAATGAGCGCGAAAAATTAGCTGCTGCGAAACAGCAGCAGTTGGTTTATGACGAACTCACTAAAGCCTTTGGGAAGAATGGCATTCAGGCATTAATTGTAGAAAACGTGCTGCCTCAAGTAGAGGTGGAAGCCAATAATATTCTTTCGCGCTTGAGCAATAACCAATTTCACATTCAATTTGTTACTCAGAAACATACCAAAAAAGCCACAAAATCCAAGAAAGAATCTCTGAAAAATGCTAAGTTAATTGATACTTTAGAGATCTCGATCGGTGATGCCAACGGCACCAGACCCTATGAGAATTACTCTGGGGGTGAGGCGTTTCGGATTAATTTTTCAATTCGGCTGGCTTTAGCCAAGCTGTTGTCTCAACGAGCCGGAACACCTTTGCAAATGCTAGTGATAGATGAAGGCTTTGGTACCCAAGATCGGGAGGGGTGCGATCGATTGATTGCGGCGATTAATGCGATATCTAATGATTTTGCTTGTGTGTTAGCGGTAACTCATATGCCCCAGTTCAAAGAAGCTTTTCAAACCCGTATTGAGGTAAGCAAAAATGCCTCTGGCTCTCAGATTCAAATTATTTCTTAGGGTAAAGGAAAAATTCCCATAGGAAGGAGATCTAGGATTTCAAGGTTTACAAAATGAGTTTGAGAATAAACAGGAGTATGGAACTTCTATATAAATTGATATAATCCTTGTGCCACAGCCATTTTATTTCCAGACAAGTCTAAAGTAGAATCCAATGAAACCAGAGCCTGCCTATTGGTATGTGGGTAATTGTCCCTTGAGTGGCCGTGAGCTTAGATTGCCACGCACGGCGGAGATCGAACATCTTGCCCAGCAATGGATGACTAAGATGACCACAGACGAGCAGTTTCAGCAAGAAGGTAAGATGTACGGCCTGTTGTTAGCTGAATCTGTAACTGGTGAAATCTATACGCTTAAAGCCTTCTCAGGGCTATGGCAAGGTCAACCAGCCGTTGCTGGCTGGGTGCCACCATTGCCTGGTAGAGAAAACCTGGGTATTGCGGAAATTGATACTGTTCAGCAGTTAAGTATCTTGCGAGATCAGATCTCGATCGCCCAGAACTCCCCAATTCACCAAGAATATGCTGCCTTATTGGCTGAATCACAACAACAGCGCGATCAATTAAACATCGAACTCCAAGAACGTCGTAGCCAGCGTCAACAACAGCGCAATGCGGCAGCAGATTTGGCCATTATTGAACAGGCTAGCAAAGCTGATAGTCGTCGGAAGCGGGATTTCAAAGCGCATTGGCAGTCGGTGTTAGAACCTGTGAAGTTAGAGGTCGATCGATTAAATGCCGAAATCCGCGATCTCAAGCAACAGCGACAAATTCTTTCTCAAACTCTGCAAGCTCAATTACACCAAATTACTACAATTACTAATTTTGCTGGAGAAACTAAATCACTACAAAATCTGCGCCCTAATGGTTTACCTACTGGCAGCGGCGAATGCTGTGCGCCTAAGCTTTTACACTATGCTGCCAGCAATCAATTGACCCCCTTGGCGATGGCGGAGTTTTGGTGGGGGGCAGCGGTGGGCGATAAACAGCCGGGAGTATTTTATGGAGCCTGTGCCGATCGCTGTCAGCCCTTGATGGGATTTATGCTGTCGGGGTTAGCAGCGGAGGTGCAGCGAAGGATTCCCGCCGAGAAGTTAGTGGTTATTTATGAAGATCAAGATTTGGTGGCGATCAATAAACCCCATGATCTGCTATCTGTCCCTGGTCGCTATGGTCAACCCAATGCTCAGCAATTGCTAGAGCAACAATTAGCTACAAAACTATACCCTGCGCATCGATTGGATCAAGATACTTCTGGGGTGCTGTTGTTTGCCAAGAATCTGGCAGCTTATCATTGGGTTGCTCGGCAGTTTGCAGAACGACGAGTGCAAAAGGTTTATCAGGCGGTTTTAGTTGGCAATGTTTTGGTGGATGAAGGGGTGATTGAGCTGCCGCTCTCAGCAGATCTGGAGAATCGACCGAAACAAAAAGTCGATCGGGAATCTGGAAAACCTTGTGTTACGGAGTTTGGGGTGCTCGATAGACGGGAGAATTTGACTTGGGTGGAGTTGCGACCTTTGACTGGGCGAACTCATCAATTGAGAGTGCATATGGCGATCGGTTTACAGACTCCAATATTAGGCGATCGGCTTTACGGTAACAAAGAAATTATCGGTGGACGTTTTTTGCCAGAAAATCGACTGTATCTTCATGCCCAAACTTTAATTTTGCCATGCAGAGAAGTTGAAGATGCTGAGATTGCAAAGCTTTCAGCTTAAAAAGTAGGCAGTGCTTGGATGGTTAAGTTTCGGTGAATTTTAGACCACAGCATATCCCGTATGAGGGCGCACTGGGGGAGGCTGAAAGCCCAAAACAATTTTATCTTTAGGAATACCTGCTTCGACTAACTCATCGGTAACTCCATCTTCTAGGCCATCTCGTTGAATCCAAATTTTGTTATCGATAATTTGTACATGTGTTATGCAGCCATGTACACGTCGTTTTTGCAGCCAACCGACATCAAACAACATGAAATGATTTCGATCACTATCAATAATCAAATGCTGTTCAATTTCTCCATAAGCACAGGGGATTTCTGCGTACTTTCGCAAAGCTGTTTCGATAGTTTGCCGATAAAATTCTAGGTTATCCATTGTTCAATTTCCTCTAAGTCTACATTAAAAACTAGGATCTTTAAGTTGTTAAGCTCAATCATTAGTTGTGGTAGTTCCTCCGAAAAGAAATCCGAAAATACGCTTTGTGAAATTGCCAAGTATAGTGATCTAAGGTCGAACGACCACCTACTTTTAATGTTAGCGGATCATTCGTAATTGTCCAGCCATCTTTTTCGAGGGCAGTTTTCACTACATTGTGATAAATATCTTTTGCCATCTATTTAGATTAACCCCTAATTTGTGATTGCATATAGTTTTTCAACTTTTCGACCAGATCATCAAAATCATTAGCCCTTGAGTGACCTAAGCTCCTTTATCGGGAGCTTCGCTGAATTTATCAAGGTAGGTAATAACGGCTTTGACGATGAGGCTTTTTTCCCAGGCGGCTTTGGTGACTTCTACCAGAGTGGCTTTGCTGGCTTGGAGGTGACGTTCGGGGTTGAGAAGTTGTTGTTTAAGGATGGTGGTTTGGTGGCGGATTTTTTGCCAGAGGTCAGGCTGCTGGGTCTGAATTGTGGTGAGGGCGTTATCGACGATCGCTAGAGCGGCTGCTTCTCCGGCTGGATTGGGATGCTGAATTTCTAGGTCAGCAATGATCTGTTGGAGTTCGGTTATTTGCTCTGTTAAAGCTGGATCGGTGCCAAAGTAGTTATATTGGAAGCCTACTTGGTCGCCTGTAATATTGACATCGCCGGTATTGATGTTGCCGACTTGATTGATGTTAAAAATGGGCTGGTTTTTGGGCATTTCTGACATGGGATTTTGTGTTGTTGTTTGACCAATGGCAATGAGGGCGTTAATTACTGCTAGGCAAAGATCTGTTTCAGAGTTTTGGGCAGCAATGCGGCAGAGTAGGGGGACTGCACTTTGGGCTTGCAGAATGCCGAGGGCTTCGGCGGCACGAATTCGGATTTTTAAGTCGGATGACTCGGCTAGCAGGGTACATAGAGTAGCGATGATAATCTGAAGATTTTCTGTGGTCACAGCATTGCTCTATGCGTTGGCGTAGCCTCCCTGTAAGGGACTTGCTAAATCGGTGTTGCTGCCAATTCTGCCTAGAGCTTCGATCGCGCTTTCGCGGACTGGGTTCTCTGAGTCTTGGAGGCATTGTAATAGAGCGGGCACTGCGGCTTCTGATTTTAGGTAGCCGAGGGCGATCGCGGCTTGTTGCCGAATGTTGTGATCACTATTATGGAGTGCATCCAATAAAACAGGCAAGACGGCTGCTGGGGGCATTTTACCAAGGGCGATCGAGGCTTGTTGGCGCACTTCCATATCTGGGTCTTTTAAAGCGCTGAAAAGCCCAGGGATGGCTGCTGGAGAGCTTAGTTGGCCGAGGGCTTGGGTGCTGCTAATGCGGACGATCGAGTCTGAGTCTTGGAGGGTTTGTAGTAAGGTGGGGACGATCAGCCAGTGGTCAATGGTGGCGATGGTTTGTACGATGCTGGCGCGGACGTTGGGGGCGGGGTCGTGAATGGCTTCCAGGAGTTGGGGGAGAATGGTGACTTGGCCGATGTGACCGAGGGCGATCGCGGCTTGTTGCCGAATGTTGTGTTCGGGGTCTTGGAGGGATTTGGCCGAGGGCTTGGGCGGCTTTGGCGCGGATGGCGGCGATCGGGTCTTGGAGGTTGGTGCTGAGGGTGTCGAGAGCTAGCTGTTGGTGGGATGGGTTATGAATCATGGAGTTTCACCTGTCTGGTTGCCTTGGATGTTGACATTGCCGGTGTTAAGAATACCAAGCTTCTCAATATTGCAACTAATAGCTGGTGCCAATTGCAGTGGTTGAGTATTTTTTGGTTGCGGAGAGCAGAAAATATCATAGTTGTAAAATTTGCAGTTGACTTGGATCGATTGGATTGCACTCCAAGCTTCTCTTCCTGATTTTGTCGGAAGGAGTCTCGAAAGGTTGGGGAGAATATGGGCAGCAAGATCATTTTTGAAACCACTCAAGGCATCTGCTGCATTTCTCCGCACAGATGAGTCTGAGTCATTAAGTGTTTTAACCAAAGCAGGAAGTACTTCTGTAGTGCCCATTTCACCCAAAGCATAGGCTGCATTGTTACGTACATGTGATTCTTGATCATTGAGTGTTGCAACCAATGCGGAAACTACTAATTCTTTATTAACTCCTGCCAGAGCTTTTGCAGCACTACTACGTGCATGAGAGTTTGAATTATTAAGTGCTTTGACCAATGCAGAAATCGATTCTTCAGTGCCAATTTCCTTCAATGTATTTGCTGCATTTGCATACCAAAACATAAAATCTGTTTCTGGCTTATTCAGTTCTGATATAAAAATTGGAATCACTGCTTCGGTGTTTTTCTTTTTCAAAATATGTGCTGCATGAATACGCACATCCGCATCGGAGTCATAGAGTGCTCTAATTAAGTGGGAAACAGACACTTCTGTGCTAACAGACACTTCTGTGCTAATCGCTTTTAGTGCGCGTATTGTCTTTCTACGGACAAAAATGTTTGAGTCATGCAATGCTTCAATCAATCCTGGAATCGCTGATTCATTACCAATTTTTCCTAAGGCATACGCTGCTTCGCAACGTACAGATGCGTCTAAATCGCGAAGTGCTAATAATAAATCTGGAACTTGTAATTCATTGCCAAGCTCTCCCAAAGCATTTATGGCACTACAGCGCACCGATGAATCTAAATCAGAAGACAATACTGTCATTAATGACGCAATTGTTTCATCAGTGCTGATTTCCTTTAAGGCACGTACCGTGCTGTAACGAACAGATGAGTCTGAATGACAGAGTGTTTTTTTTAGTTCTGAAGCGGCTTTTTTAGTACCAATTTGTCCTAAACCGTATATTGCATTGCTGCACACTTCTGCATCTGAATCCTGCAGTGCCATTAACAAAGCAGGAATAACTTCCTCAGTGCGAATTTCTCCCAATCGACTTGATGCATTTCTGCGCACGGATATATCTAAATCATTCAATGCTTTTGTTAGTAAAGGAATTTTCACTTCGTCAGCGCTAATTTCATTTAATGCGCTCATTGCAGCAATCCGTACTTGTGCTTCTGGATCATGGAGTGCTGTGATCAATGCAGGGATTGCTACTTCATCACCAGTTATCCATAATGCTCTAACTACATGTTGACGTACCCATGATTCTGGATCATGGAGCGCTGTAAGCAACGCAGGGATTGCTACTTCATCACCAATTTTTCCCAAAGCATCAGATGTATGCACACGTACTCCCGCGTCTGGATCATGGAGCGCCGTGAGCAATGCAGGGATTGCTACTTCATCACCAATTTTTCCTAAAGCTTCTGCTGCGTTCTCCCGTACCCCTGCTTCCGAATCTTGCAGTGTATTAATTAATGCTGAAATTACTAAAGCTGGAACCACTACTTCATAACCAATTTCACCAAGATAAAGTGCTGAATACCAACGTACAAGTAATTCTGAATCATTGAGTCCTTTAACCAAAACTGAGAATATTTCTACAGTAATAAATTCTCCTAGAATATTTGCCATATTTTTACGGACATGTTGTAGATCATTGAATAATTGTCTGATTTTGTCTGAAGCTACTGCTTTAGTAACGATTCCCCCTAGAATATCTATCGCACTTTTACGTAAATCTGAGATTGGATCACTAAGTATTTCTATTAAAACAGGAATTGTTACTTTATTATCAATTTCTTCTAAAGCAGATTTTGCGACATAACAAATATGTGGTTCTTGATCAAGAAGTACTGTGAGCAGAAGAGGAATTATAGCTTTAGTTCCAATTTTTTTTAAGGCAAGTATTGAGCTTTTACGTAGATCTGAGTCTGAATCATAGAGTGCTGTGGTTAAAGTAGAAATTACTACTTCAGAATTAAAAATACTCAGTAAATCGACTAACAGCCATTGCTGAAAATCTACTCTTTCAACTAATGTTGCGGTTTTGGAATGAAATTGAAGTTTTACTTGTCCTGCTAATCTCGCTCCCAATCTAAGGTCACACTTTAAAGATTGCTCTATAGCTTTTATGGCCTTTTTTTTATCATCCAGCAAAGACAACGTAATACCAATTACTTCTGTCCATTTAATATAATTTAAATAAAAATGCTGAAAACGTTTTTCTTCTGCAACATCAGAACAATTATTTTGAAACATATTTAGCAGTTTTTCTGCTGCATAATATTCTTGAAATAATTGGTGATGAAACTCTATTTGCCTTTCATCTACTGCCATCTGCAACAAGCCATATTTTATTAAATCCTCTAACCATTTCTTGCCTTTAATTGCTGGTTCACTGACCCGATCAATCAAAAACCTCTCAATTTCCCTTTCTGCAACCTCTTTATCAATCGTCAGCCAAAACTCTGTGGGCCTTGATGAATCACCAGTCATCATCACAAAAGCCAAATGCTGCAAAACTTCTAACTTAAATCGTCGAAAGTCCTCCGATACAGGTGGTAATACTTTGAATTTGTCATATTCCTGATCGAACAACCGAAACAACTCCCCCTTATTTTCAGGAATCTGTCCAGTTTCACCAAAAACATCACAGAGCATCTTTAATAGCAAAGGTGTTTCCGCTATCTTCTGTAATTGATCGCCTAACTGCCCTAACAACTTTTCTCCATCAACCCGCAAACGCTGCTCTACAAACTTTCGCATCTGTAATTCAGTCAAAGGTTTCATCTCTAATCGCTGCTTAATCCCAAGATTTCCACCTACAGCTAAATCACGGGTAGTAAAGATCATTGGCACCGTAGCATTTTGCTCTCGGAACTCCGCTAAACCTCGTCGTAAATCATCCGTTGGCATCTCATTGACCCCATCGAGTAGTAGCACTAATCGATCGGCCAACAACCAATCATCAATCTGCTCCAATGACACTTTCTGTTTTGCTCGTCGAAATTCCCTCTGAATCATTTCTGGAACAGATCGATCGCCCTTCAACTGCACCAAGACCGGTACCAATCCCTCTGCTGCCAAAGTCAACCGCAACTGCTGCAAAGCCGTAGATTTCCCCGAACCCGGCCTACCAGCCAAAATAATATGCTCTCTTTTATCCCCCAAAGCATACTTCCGCAGCCCCTCCAATACCGGTAACTGTTCTACCATTTTTTCGGACTCTGTTTGATTCCCCTGCCGATCAATCATTCCAACTTGCAACGGCAACAGCGCATCCGTAGGCGTATACAAAGCCCTCTGCTTGTCACCATCAAGCAGAATAAAATCTCGATAAGGCTGAAAGTCAAAATCTGACATGGGCTAGAGAAAGAATCAAAGCGCTTCTTCTAGAATAGCGAAAATTCTGGAAGATGACGGTGATTTTTTCAGATGGCCTCTAGCACAGCTTGTGCCAAAGCCCCACAGTCTTGATGAACTTGCTGCAACTTAGCCGCATCGCTACAAATATCATCCCAATGAAATAGCCAATAGGATAACTGCCGCTGAACTTCTACCAATTTCACAGCCCGATCGATCTCCATCTCTGGCGCTGTCCATTCAATTAAATACCGACAATCTTTGATCAAACCTGATGTTGACTGTGCATCATGGCCTGATAAAGACTTGATTTGTAATAGGAGATCTGCCAACTGCTTTAGCCGACTGGGCAGGTCATTTTTGATAAATGCTTGCTGTTCCAACAAATAATTATTCATATATTACCTAGCAGCTCAAAAATAATTTGGTCAATTTGCTCTCGAATAGCAGGATCAAGGATCTCCATTGATCTATTCTGACGCGATCGAATGTTGATTAAAGAGTCATAGGTAATCTTTTGGGTTTCAGGCATAAATCCAGCACCCCAAATATGCTCTTGGCGACTACCCTCATTTAACAATATTTGTTCACAATCAAAGTGCATTTCGCCTCCTCCAGCAAGGATTAAAAGATTTACATCAACAGCGAGCTTGATGAAAAACCTGTGCTCCGTAAGCATCATATCGATCTGTTGCCTGGTTGATCGGCTTCGAATCAGCAGAATCAATGATAACCATCTCCTTTCTAACATCCCACACCATAATTATGAGCTATTTTGCTAAAATTAAACCCAGATAGCAGAGAGAACATTTATGGCCGCAGTAATTTTTGACACGTTTGATATAGTTAAAGCATTCCAGCTTAGGAGCTAAATTTAGATGACAAGTGACTTAACCACCTCACAGCACAACCGACAAAATATCTTAAACAATCCTTATGCCCTAAAAAAGGTTGAAGAGTACTTAGAGCTGGGCGGAATTTTATTTGAAGATGAATTGATATTCACCAAACAGCAGTTGGTGCAGATATTCGATATCAGCGACGGCATGATCGAGAAATACTTAGCTGCTCATGCTGATGAGCTAAAAAACAATGGTTATCGTCTCCTACAGGGGCAAAGCCTCAAAGATTTTAAAGCAGCCGATTCTGGTACCGTAATCAATTACGGTACCAACAAAACAACGGTGCTAGGAGTTTTCAGCTTCCGAGCTACTCTTAATTTAGCAATGCTACTTACCGAAAGTGAGCGTGCTCGTTTGATTCGATCGCGGATACTAGATATTGTCATTGATGTGATGGCAGAGCGAACAGGCGGATATACAAAATACATCAATCAACCTAGACTTGCTATTGAAGATACCCAGCTCAAGAAAGATGACCAAAATTTAGGATTTCGAGATGCGCTGCACCATAAATTGGAAGCTTATGTTCGAAGTGTTCCGACTCAAGACTTTGAAAGATTTTTAGGTGAAACTAGTCGCACTTTGCAAGAACAATTAGCTGACCCTGAAATAATGGCCGTGTTTAAGCGCCTCAAGGATCGGTAGGACTATGTTGATCACCTCCGGTGCAAGCGAAGCTATCGAAACCCTGTATTTTGATGTTGATCATGCCATTCAAGTTCATGATTGGATTATCGATCAATCTGGTGGCATGGCTGGCATCAATAATTTAGGACAGCTAGAGAGTTCGCTTACACATCTCCAAAATGATGACTACTATCCAGAATTTGTAGACAAGCTAACTTATTTGATCTTTGCCTTGGTCAAATTCCATGTTTTTAGTGACGGCAATAAAAGATCCAGTATTGCTCTAGGTACTTATTTTTTAGAGATAAATGGTTACAACATCACCAAAAAATTTGTGATAGAGATGGAAAATATTGTAGTGTGGCTGGCTGAAAATAAAATCAAAGAAGATCTGCTCAAGGATTTAATTGAGTCACTGATTTATGAAGATGATTACAGCGAAGAACTGAAATTAAGATTGTTCTTGGCTGTAAGTGTTATTTAACTCGCATAGCCTAACCCAATTTCGATCGATAGTCTGCATAAGAGAACTCTCGCCATAGTTGGAATTCACCGTCTTTTTTGATAGTGCCGATCGATGGATGTACGACCCCATTGAACATTGAGGTTTTCACCATTGTGTAGTGCATCATATCTTCAAAGATCAGGCGATCACCGATTTTCAATGGTTGATCGAAGCCATAGTCACCCAAAAAATCGCCAGCTAAGCAGCTAGAACCGCCCATGCGATAAAAGATTTCGCCTTCGGTTGGTTCATGAGCACCCCGAATTGCTGGCTTGTAAGGCATTTCTAAACAGTCTGGCATGTGGGCAGTGAAAGATACATCTAACATTACATTGGTGATATCTTTGGCAGGAATTAGATCTAATACTGTGCCTAGCAAAAATCCTGTTTCCCAGGCGATCGCTGAGCCTGGTTCCATAATTAAATGCAGGTGAGGATGACGATCATGAAAGGCTTTGAGCACTTCGATCGCGTGGTCAATATCGTAGCCTTGGCGAGTCATTAGATGGCCGCCGCCAAAGTTGAGCCATTTTAGTTGTGGTAACAGATGCCCGAATA
The DNA here is from genome assembly GCA_013297675.1 of Synechococcales cyanobacterium bin59.metabat.ball.084. Taxonomy (GTDB): domain Bacteria; phylum Cyanobacteriota; class Cyanobacteriia; order Cyanobacteriales; family Chamaesiphonaceae; genus JAAFHZ01. The sequence continues at coordinate 52,997 of JAAFHZ010000006.1, forward strand.
ATTTTTCGATATTAATAATGGTTTTTTCTAAGGCAAAAGAATCGCTCTCACACAAATTGTGAGACAGAAATCCATCAATGCCTGCGGGTAAAGTATCACCCAACTGTGAAGCGGAAACTCCCAGGCGGGTAGAGGGTTGGCAAGGGTTATAAAGAGCGGTTTTGACGGGGGAATATTCGGGGTTAATGCGTAAGCCTACCGAAATTTTCTTGGGTTTGTAGGCGGCAACTTGGGCTTGGAATTGCTGCCATTGGCCGATCGAATTAAAGGTCAGGTGGGAGGCGTGGGGCAGAATTTCGGGGATGTCGATTTCCCGGTAGGCGGGGGAATAAACGTGTACTTCGCTGCCAAATTCTTCGGCGGCTAGGCGGGCTTCCCAGAGGGAGCTGGCAGAAGCGCCTTTGAGGGTTTGGCGAAGTTGGGGGAAGCTGTGGAATAGGGAGAAGCCTTTGAGGGCTAGCATGATGTTGATTGGGGCGGCTTTTTGCACTCGCTCGAAGATCGCTAGGTTGCGATCGAGTAGTTGTTCTTCTAGGACGAAGCAGGGGGAGGGGATTGCTGCTAGAATTTTGTCGTTATTTTGAGTCATAGTTACTCGGGCTATTTAATTGGAATCGTTTGGGTTTTGATATATCTGAAATTTAGATTTCTTGTAGTAAGCCAGGTTGATGCTGGGGGACTAGCCCCCCAGACCCCCCATTGGAAAGGTCTGGAGCCGCCACCTGCGGGCGGCTATTGAAGACCGTGGGCATTACGCCGCCCTCCAAACCTCCCAACGTAAGGGTTGATCTTGCTGAGTTGCCGCGTTGTCTTTATTGATCGAATTGAGTGAGGTTGATCTCCGCAACTGCGCGACAACGCTGTTCGATCAATCTAGAAAGCGTTGGAGTTCTCGGAAGCCAAGTTTAAAAGGAGAAACATCGAAAGATAGAGATTATGCTTTGTGCTCCGGCTCCCCTCTCCCGCCTTGGGAGAGGGGTTGGGGGTGAGGGTCTACTCCTCGAATGGCGATACTCCATCGATCGCTTCGTGCCAAGATAATCCCATAGGACCTAATAGCTCCATAAATGGATCGGGGTTGCATTCTTCCACATTAAACACTCCGGGTTTTTTCCAGGTGCCATTTATTACCATCAGTGCGCCGATCACTGCGGGGACACCGGTTGTATAAGAAATTCCTTGTGCTCCTACTTCGGCGTAAGCCTCGGCATGTTGGCAGTTGTTGTAGACATAATATTTACGCTGTTTACCATCTTTGATGCCGCTGATGTGACAGCCGATCGAAGTTTGTCCGGTATAGTCAGTAGCTAACGAAGCTGGCTCGGGAAGCAGAGCTTTTAAGAATTTCAGCGGGACGATTTGATTTCCTTCGTACTCGATCGGGTCAATGCGAGTCATGCCGATGTTTTCTAGTACCCGTAGATGAGTAATATAGTTCTCAGAAAACGTCATCCAAAACCTAGCTCTTTTGAGAGTGGGAATGTTTTTGACCAGAGATTCTAGCTCTTCGTGGTACAGCAAATATGACTCTCGATCGCCGATTTCCGGGTAGGGCACCGGACGGTGGATTGACAGGGCTGGGACTTCCACCCACTGGCCGTTTTCATAATACCTGCCAACTTGGGTAATTTCTCGAATATTGATTTCGGGGTTGAAGTTGGTAGCAAATGCTTTGCCATGATTACCGTCATTACAATCAATAATATCTAGATAATGAATTTCATCGAAGTAATGCTTGAGAGCATAGGCGCTAAAGACTCCGGTAACTCCTGGATCGAAGCCGCAGCCCAAGATTGCGGTTAGTCCAGCGGCTTTAAAGCGGTCTTGATATTTCCATTGCCAACTATATTCAAACTTGGCTACATCGATCGGCTCATAGTTGGCGGTATCTAAGTAGTGAACGCCGGTTTCTAGGCAAGCATCCATCAAAACCAAATCCTGGTAGGGGAGTGCCACGTTGATTAAGATATCGGGCTTAAATTCTCTAATGAGTTTGACGGTATTAGCCACAACATCAGCATCGAGTGCGGCTGTTGTAACTTTTGGTGAATTAATATGTGCGGCAATTTTATCGCATTTATCCACGCTGCGACTGGCCAACAAGATATCTGTGAACTCGGTGCGGGCGGCACATTTGTGCGCAACCACGTTTCCGACTCCACCTGCACCCACAATTATTACCCGTGCCATACTGTCTCCTTGAGTTAAAGTGACTTTTTATCTTTGATGCGGTCAAAGCATTGTTGCGGCTGAGGTCGATACTCTGTGTCTCAACTAAAAATGCTGTCGCCGAAGGCATTATAACAGCAGAACCAGGATTAGAAGATTTTAGGATGAGCAGGATATGGGGAAATCCTGCTCATCCTAAAATCCCCTAATCCTGGTCAAACTTCCGTAACCCCATGGCAATCTTACTGTGTTCTTCGATTTGGCTCATCACCCGCTTTGCCCGATCGATCACCACGGGCGGCAACCCAGCCAACCGTCCAGCCTCAATGCCATAGGACTTACTAGCCCCACCGGGTTTCACCTGATGGAGAAAAATAATTTCATTAGGCAATTCTTTCACTGTCACCTGATAATTAGCTACATTATCTAACAGCGAAGCCAATTCATTTAATTCATGATAGTGGGTGGCAAAAATTGTTCGCGATCGAATAGTCTGTGCTAAATATTCTGAGACTGCCCAGGCGATCGACAAACCATCAAATGTCGCTGTCCCCCGGCCAATCTCATCGAGCAGAACCAAAGATTTAGGAGTGGCATGATTTAAGATATTCGCTGTTTCATTCATCTCTACCATGAACGTAGATTGTCCAGTGGCTAAGTCATCTACGGCTCCTACTCGGGTAAAAATGCGATCGCAGATCCCCAATTTGGCGCTGCGGGCAGGTACATAGCTACCCACTTGTGCCATTAATTGAATCAAGCCAATTTGGCGTAAATAACAGCTTTTACCACTAGCATTTGGCCCCGTTAATACCACTAAATCTGTGCCGCTGTCTCCGGCTAAATCGGTGCCGTTGGGGACAAAGAAACCGGCTGGTAGCGTTTGTTCTACTACTGGGTGCCGACCATTTACTATTTCGATCGGGCGTTCTTTGGACATTTCTGGACAACAATAGCCCTGCTGTACTGCTACTTCTGCTAAACCACAGAGGACATCGACGGCGGCGACTCGCTGAGCTACTGCGCGGATTTGGGCGGCGTGTTCCGATACTTCGGTGCGTAGCTCATTAAAAATATCGTGCTCTAGTTTGCCCACATCTTCTTTGGCATTCAAAATACGGGCTTCGCGTTCTTTGAGTTCTGGGGTAATGTAGCGTTCTTCGTTAGTTAATGTTTGTTTGCGTAAATAGTCATCGGGCACCAAATCAGCTTTAGAACGGGTAATGCTGAGATAGTAGCCAAAGGTTTTGTTGAAGCCAACTTTCAGATTGCTAATGCCCGTGCGCTCTCTTTCCAAGGTTTCTAAATTGGCCAACCACTGATGATCATCTACGCTGGCGGCGCGGAGTTCGTCTAGTTGGGCGTTGATGTTCGATCGAATCAACCCCCCTTCAGTTAACAAAATTGGCGGACTTTCTACGATGCTTTTCTGGATTTTTTGACCCAGAGCTACTAGTTCGATCGGGTATTGTTGCAGATTCTGTAAAAATCGGGCGGTGGCATCTTTGGTCAGCTCTGCTAACTCGGGTAAACGACAAAGAGAATCGGCTAGAGATAACAGCTCTCGGGCATTTACTCTGCCCGCCGCTGCCTTACCAGTGAGCCGCTCTAGGTCATAGATTTGCTTCAATAGCTGTTGCAGATCTTGACGCAAAAAAGTATTTTTATATAGTTCTTCGATCGACTGTTGGCGCATGGTAATTTGTCCAATATCCAACAGCGGCTGAGATAGCCAGCGCCGGAGGGCGCGACCACCCATGGCTGTAGCAGTGCGATCGAGTGCCCAGAGCAAAGAACCGCGTAAATGACCATCGCGGGAGGTCTGAAAAATCTCTAAATTCCGGCGCGATTGATAGTCCAGCACCAAATAATCGGTAAGAGAATAGGAGCGCAAGAGCTGGAGATCGATCGGATTGCCTCGCTGAGTATCTGCTAAATAATCCAACAAGCCCCCGGCGGCTCTGATGGCTAAAGGCATCTGGTCACAGCCAGTTGCCTCTAAAGACTTCAGCCGAAAATAATCCAGTAGACTCTCTTGGGCAGTCAATAAGGTAAAGGCTGTTTGAGTCCGCAAAGCATAGCAAAATTGATTCGGTAAAGGTTCCGGCACTCGATCGTCTTTTTCCCCAGCCCGCAGCAGTCGATTAATATCTGGTGCAGCCACTGGTAACAAGATCTCTGCCGGTTGCAGTCGTAACAGCTCTTGACTAAGAATCTCTAAGTCGCTGCTCTGGGTGGCCACAAATTCTCCGGTAGAAATATCGGTGTAAGCCAAGCCCCAATGGTCGCCACTCAGCACGATCGCCACCAAAAAGTTATTGCGGCGGGCGGTGAGTAGTCCTTCTTCCATTACTGTACCGGGAGTCAGCACTCTGACCACTTCCCGGCGCACCAAACCAACAGCAGCGCTGGCATCTTCCATTTGGTCGCAGAGCGCCACGGCGAAGCCTTTTTCTACTAAAGAGGCGCAATATCGATCGACGGAGTGGTAGGGTACGCCGGTCATGGGCACCCGCCCGATTTCTTTGCCGCCTTCTTTGCTGGTTAAAACCAGCTCTAATTCTCGCGCTACGGTAACGGCATCCTGAAAAAACGTCTCGAAAAAATCTCCGCAGCGGTATAGCAGCAAAGCATGAGGATACTGCTCTTTCACCGACACAAAATGCTGAAACATCGGTGACAGCATTTTGATATCGATCTCTCGATAGTCGGCGTTGCCAATGGCGTTTTGGCTAGTGCGCAGACCGGTAAGATCGACGGAGTTTTCGACGGCGGGTTGTTCGGACATTTTGGCTATTTAGAAGGACGGAAGGCCGAGTAGCCGACACTAGCTCCTACGGCAATAATACAGAGTACGGTAATTATGATATTCCAAATGCTCATTTCATCGCTGTCAACTTCATCTCGATCGGTGATTTCGGCTGGTTGGGGGGCGGGGGCAACGCTGGCTACTCGCTGAGCTGGCACAGTGACGCTGCCATCAGGGCTACGCTGAAATTGGTTAACACTGCCCAAAAAGCGATTAACTTCTTGTTGAAGCTGCTGATTTTCTTTCCACATTTCCCGATTTTGGTTTTCTAGGCTGCGGATCATTGATTGGGCTTCTTGAAGGTCGGCTACCACTTCTTGGTAGACATCGACGGGCACTACGGTTTGATAGGAGGCATTATAAGAGGAAGCAGCAGCGTAGGTCATAGCAAAAATTTTGGCTAGATTATGAATGTTTGACCGAAATTCAGATGACTCACCACTTAACTATCATAAGCTAATCTGGTGTTCGTGGAGTGCTGTATCAAAATCTATTAGGTGACAATATGGGTAAGCTGGCTGAACAATTAGAGCTGAAACTACTACCGGGTATGGCGATTCCCCAACCACTTCGATCGCTCTACGACTGGATAGAATCTCAGGGCACCTATAGCGACGGTTTCGCCGATGAGGCCGGTGGCAGCGCAGAAGAGGAAACGAGAACTGGCTTTTTGTTTGCGGAAGAAGAGCAGATTGCTGGCTGGACAGAAACTGGTCGTCCTGGTGGTACAGATATTGAGTTTGCGGCTCATGGTCATCTGGGTTTGGAGGATTGGTTTGACCATGGTCGAGCAGCAGTTTTGAATCGTCTGTGCGTTTTTGCTCGGACTGGTCACGATGGCTCTATGGCAGCTTTGTGGTTAGATGATCAGGGAACACAAAAAATTGTTCATCTTGGCTCGGGTTCAGGTTCTTGCCTGGTGTGTGTTTTGGCCACTGATCCAGTGGATTTTCTGCGGTTACTGGCGATCGGCTATGACGAAATTTGTTGGAGTGAGGAATTTGCTTTTCCTCCCAACCACGAGAGCGATTTTAAAGTACAGCCCCACCGAGAGTTTCAGCGCTGGGTGTCGAAGACTTTTGCTGTCTCGATCCCTGCAACCGCTGCTGAAATTGTCCAACATCCTGATGATATGGATGATGCAGCTCCTCAAGATGATTTTGCAAAGTGGTTGAATGCCAACAAGTAAGATTTTTATGCTCTGCTATAACAAATCTTTTCTGCTAGCTTTACTGGTTTCTAAGACCTGATGACCACTTGATAGACTCCATTTGCCACCTTGAATTAAGCTATGTTTTTCCCAGACCAATTCAGTTTCTGGGAAATCGGAGCGGAAATGACCGCCTCGGCTTTCGGTGCGAAACAGAGCGCTTTGCACAATCAAGCTACCAACCTGCAATAAATTACGAGTTTCTGACCACAGCCGCAAAGCAGATAGTTCGATCGGGAGCTTCATTATTTGTCCCGCTGATAATTCCTGGAAAATTGCTGAGATTGGTAATTGCTCAAACTGCTCTTGCCAGTCTTTGATCTTCTTTAAGCCAGCTTGCAAAGTATTCGCCTCCCTCACAATACCTGCCACCTGCCACATTACCTCTGGTAAACTCTGACGCATAGTTATAATTATTTGCTGTTGTGCATCCCAATCATCCATCTTTAAAATCTCAATTTTGCTACAGCCAATTAGCGATGATTCTTCCTGGGCAGATTGCACGTCACTATGGGCAAAGCCTGCCCCAAATACCAAGCATTCCAACAACGAGTTGCTGGCTAAACGATTAGCCCCATGAACTCCTGTACAACTAGCTTCCCCTACCGCATAAACTCCCGGAATAGCAGTGTGATTTTGTACATCGGTAGCGACACCGCCCATCCAATAGTGCGCCGCTGGTGAGACCGGAATGGGCTGGGTAAATACATCAATGCCCCAGCTCTGACAAACTTGAATAATATTGGGGAAGCGGTGGTTAACTGTGGCCGGGGGCATCGATCGCAGATCTAAATAAACTTTGTCTCCTCCGACTTTTGCCAAATGAGAAAAAATTGCGCGGCTAACTACATCCCGAGGAGCCAATTCTCCGTCGGGGTGATAGTGAAAGCAAAAGCGATCGCCTTGGTCGTCGATCAAATAAGCCCCTTCGCCCCGTACTGCTTCGCTGATCAAAAAGCGCGGTGCACCCGGTACATTTAAAGCCGTCGGGTGAAACTGTACAAATTCTAAGTCTGCGACATTGCCTCCAGCTCGATCGACCATGGCCACTCCGTCACCTGTACTGACCTCGGGGTTAGTAGTGTGAGCATAAACCTGTCCACCGCCGCCAGTGGCTAAAATGACTGCTGGTGCCCGCAGCCAGCGAATTTCGCCATTATATGCCAAGCTCACGCCCTGGCACTGGCCTTTTTCTATCCATAAATCTAGGGCTAAAGCGGGGGCAATGGTGCGAATGTTCGATCGAGATCTCACCTGCTCTAGTAATACTTTCATGACGGTGCGACCGGTGGTGTCGGCGGCGTGCAGCACTCGTGGTCGGGAGTGGGCGGCTTCTAGGGTCATAGCTAGGGTGGAGTCACCGCCCAGGGTGGATACTCGATCGAAGGCTACGCCCATATTGACTAAATCGGTAACGCACTGGGCCGCGTTTTCAACTAAAAATCTGACGGTCACAGGGTCACAGAGTCCCGCCCCGGCTTTGAGGGTATCTTGGATGTGCAGCTCAACCGAATCAGCTTCGCTGACTACGGCAGCAATGCCGCCCTGTGCCCATTTGCTGGCTACTGGTGGTGACTCGGTGGCGATCGAATCTTTGCTGATGATGGCTATCTTTAAATGGGCGGGCAAACAGAGGGCTGAATAGAGTCCAGCCGCGCCAGCGCCGACGATGATTGCATCGTAGCCCCGGGAAAGTTCATCAGACAAGATTGAGTCGGTCAATGTTCAATGCATGGTATACGTGGCTATATATTGTAGAGCTTCTCGTCTCTTGTGTGGTTGGTGGAGTTGACGGTGAAGGGTTATATTAGAGAGATGGTTGCTTTGCCACAGAATCAAGTTGATTAGTTTTTTTGAATAGGTGCTAATTGATTGTAATTAAATAGGTGAAAATCATGACAACGGCGATTGCCTTACCTAAATCATCCACAATTCTGCAAGGTATTCAGTGGGATACTTATCAGAATTTGATTAAAGATCTAGAATCACAGCCCGGTACTAGGCTGACCTACGACAATGGAACCTTGGAGATTACCGTGCCACCGCACGAACGATTTAAAAAACTCTTGGGGCGGTTTGTCGAAGTGATGACCGAAGAGCTAGAGATTGAAGTGCGCAGCTTAGGTTCTACCACTTGGAGCCGGAAAGATTTACAGAAAGGATTAGAACCCGATGAATGCTACTACATTCCAAATGAGTTTGCGGTACGCGGTAAAGACACAATTGATTTAGAGCTTGATCCACCACCAGATCTAGCAATTGAAATTGACAACACCAGTAGTTCCCTAAACCGGATGGGAATTTATGCCGCGTTGGGAATACCGGAAATATGGCGGTTTGACAGTTTAGCTTACGGTAAAGGCAATCAACAAACTTTCACGATTCTGCGATTAGTCAATGGTAGTTATCAGGCTTGCACAACTTCTGTAGTCCTGCCACTTTTCAATGACACTGTGTTGATGAGCTTCTTGGATCTCAGTCAGACTATGGGTGAAACTAGTTTGATTCGCCATGTAAGGCAATGGATTAAGGAGCAACTAACTACGCTCTAGTTCTTCCCGCACACCTTTGTAGACTCATTGAAATTCCGACAAGATTCCTGGTATTCAAACTCAATATTTCAAGAATTGTTTTCTAGTTTATAGCTACCACTCACTTCCAAATCTTCTTCACGAACATTCGGATTTGTGGAAAGGTAATCGTTGAGCTTTGCATAACTAATTTCTAATAGCTCAACAAGGGTTTTATTAAAACTATTGACATGGTTCCAAACCCTTGCCAAGTTGTCATCAGAAGTGGTGACTATCTTGCTGCTATCAGGGCTGAAAGTTGCACTTGCTAGTGAGCTTGGATGACTGGGAAGTGTAAAGAGAAGCTTACCTTGAGTATCCCATACCTTTGCTGTCTTGTCCCAAGAGGCTGTGACTATCATAGTATTGCCGTTATTGTAATATGCACTTGTGAGGGAACTTGAATGCCCCTCAAGTGTAGTAAGAAGCTCACCTTCGGCATTCCATATTTTCGCTGTATTATCACCAGAAGCAGTAACTACATTTTCGCTGCCTGGGCTAAAAGATGCACATTTAACAGAATTGTCATGACCGATGAGAGTGAACAGAAAGTTCCCTTCAATATCCCATACCTTTGCTGTATTGTCCCAGGAGGCAGTAACTATTCTATCTCCATGATGATTAAAGCTTGCGCTTCTAATAGAGTCATTATGACCATTATTGTTATCTTCAAAAGTAGCCAAAAGCTCTCCCTGAATGTCCCATACCCTTGCTGTACAGTCACTAGAAGCAGTAACTATTTTTGTGCCGTCCGGGCTAAAAGATGCATTTACAACATCTTCAGTGTGACCTTCAAGAGTTGCCAAATGTTCTCCCTGAATACCCCATACTTTTGCTGTGCAGTCACTAGAGGCTGTGACTATTTTTTTGCCATCTGGGCTAAAAGATGCATTTACAACATCTTTGGAATGGCCTTCAAGAGTAGCGACATGCTCCCCATTTGCACCCCATACTTTTGCCGTATTATCTCTGGAAGCAGTAACTATAATTTTACCATCTGGACTAAAACATGCACTTCTAACATAGTCCGAATGACCGGTAAGTGTAATCAAAGGACTGTTCTGCAAGTCCCACATGCGTACAGTGTTGTCTCTAGACGTAGTAGCAACTATGCTGCTGTCAGGGCTAAAACTGGCGCTAGTAACATCACCTGAATGACCTTTAAGTCGGCTCAAAAGGTTGCCGTAAACATCCCAAACCCATGCCGTATCATCCATGGAAGCAGTTACAATCTTGCTACCATCAGGACTGAAACTAGCACTCCAAACATCACTTTGATGACCTGAAAGCGTAAATAGAATTTGGCCTGTGCTGTTCCATATCTTCGCTGTTTTATCCATAGAAGTTGTAACAATCTTGCTATTGTCAGGGCTGAAACTAGCACTCCAAATGTCACCTTGATGACCTAGAAGTGTGAACAGAAGCCGACCTGTATTATTCCATACCTTAGCCATTTTATCTCTAGAAGCAGTGATAATCATACTACTATCAGGGCTGAAATTTGCACAGGTAACATCTGCTTTATGATTAAGTATAGCAACAAGATCCCTACCATTATTCTTCCAAATTTTTGCCGTATTATCTATAGAAGCAGTGACGATTGTAGTACTGTCAGGACTGAAATTTGCACAGATGACATCACTTTTGTGAGTGAGGGTGAAAAGAAGCTGGCCGGTCATATCCCAGACCTTGGCTGTTTTATCTCTGGAAGCAGTGATGATCGCACTACCATCAGGACTAAAACTTGCGCAAGTGACATCACTTTCATGAGTGAGGGTGAAAAGAAGCTGACCGGTCATATCCCAGACCTTAGCTGTTTTATCTCTAGAAGCAGTAATAATTTTACTATCATTGCTAAAGTTTGCCATCCAGACTGAATCAGTATGACCATTGAGTGTGAAAAGAAGCTGACCTGTAATATCCCAGACTTTTGCTGTTTTATCTCTAGAAGCAGTAACAAGCTTACCGTCATTGCTAAAACTTGCACTGATAACATCACTTTTATGATCTTCTAAAAGATTTTTATCGAGCGTTGAATAATTAAGTTGCTGTAAAATTTTTGTCACCTCAAGTTGTTGATTTTTATCAGGTTTATTCATAGCTTGTAGGTACTTACCTGCTTTAACAGCCTTGAACATTGCTGCTAAGCCTTGATTATTCAACAATGCAGCTTTTGATTCAATGAGAGCAAGCTCTACATTGGCAAACTTAATCTCCTGCTCTAACTGTTCTTTGTCTTTACTTAAAATTCTGACTTCAATGATTTTCCTGAGTTCTTCAGTTACATTTTGTAGTGCTTCATCTTTATTTTCCCAAGTGGTTACTGGTCCGCGTTTAGTTGGCAGTACTTTCAACCTACTTAATTCTGAGTTTTCCCAGTCAACGGGTCGTAAGATAACTGGAATGATTTGAATTTCATTCCGTCTGTGACGTTCTAGTAATTGCTCAATACCAATTTCATCATAGTACTCAGAAGCCATAAACGAAGCACTAATGAGCAAAATGATGATTTCTGCCAACCCTAGACGATTTCGGAGCACTATTTCCCGTTCTTCCCCTGGTAAGATACTGTTCCTGTGCCAAATGTTAATTGTTTCATCTCTTTCAAGTTGTTGCAGATGATTAACTAATTCCTCGAACAAAGTATTGTCTCTATCAGCAAAAGCTATGAAGACCTGAATGCTCATGATATTGCTTAGATTAGCTGTTGAATTTCACTAGTGTAATTGATTTTGACTGTTATTGATAGATATCTGTTAGCTCTGAGACAATCGTTTCACCCCTTCACCACCCAAAAGCCGATCGACCTCTTCTAGATAAGCTGGAATCTTGGCTGCATGGGGACTGTCTTTTAAACAGTCCGTTAAATCATACTTACTAACATCAGTAGCCCTTGCTCCCGGAAACCAATGGCCGCCGTTTTCTAGCAAGTTGTAGCGCAATTGGCCATATTCTTCCATATCGTAAGCTAAGGCCAAATTTCGCAGCCATAGAATGGTTGGGATATTGATATTGCCGGGAGTTGCACCATGTTCTGGCAAACCATCGCGCCAAGTGCGATACCAGTTTTCACCCAGTTTATCGATCGCCGCTTTTTCCAACCGCTGAATAATGGGCGACAAAACTTCCTCAGCTCTATCCAAAAATTCCAAAGTCTTAATATGCTCATCAAAGTCACTAGGCACCGAGGCCCCTACACTCAGGGTATGTACCTGGGGATGACTCAGACAAAATAAATTATTGAAAACCATCGGGCTAAGGGGCTGACAGAGTTCTACTAGCTTAGCCGAGGGTTTATTGAGCAGGCCGCCTTTGTTGGTAGGGCTAATGATAAACACCCCCATATCATGCTTAGTTGCTGCTTCGATCGCCGCCCAATTGTTTTGGTTAATGTAGTACCAGTGCAAATTTACATAGTCAAACTCATTGGTATTAATGGTCTGACAAATAATATCGGTAGGCGCGTGAGTCGAAAAGCCCACATGGCGCACTCGCCCAGATTTTTGCAGTGCTCTGGCTACTTCTAAGCAACCACCAGGACGAATGGTTTTCTCTAATAGCTCGGCGTTGTTGATGCCATGAATACCCAGCAAGTCTACATAGTCGAGCTGCAATAGCTCCATCGATCGATCAAAGTTGGCCAAGAATTTTTTGGGGTCATCCTCTGGGCCAATTTTGGTCTGAAAAATAAAGCTCGATCGATCGAGCTGCGGTAAAATTTGGCCGAGCTGCACTTCCGAAGACCCATAAAAGCGGGCAGTTTCGATGTGGTTAATGCCCAGCTCTAGCGATCGCCGAATGGTAGCTTCCAGGTTTTGCTGATTGTCAACAGGGATTTCGGGCATCCCAATATCTTGCCATTTGTATTGATAGCGCATCCCGCCACAAGAAAAAACGGGGACAGATAGCTCGGTACGGCCAAAGCGGCGGTATTTCATGGCGGATGTGATCTCTCAAGGACTCTTGCACTAGGATATCGCAAGCTGCTAGCTTTGGGATTCTGTGGATGGCGTTTCAGGAGGATTTTGTGCAATGCTCAGGTACTTACCATCAATCAAGAAAGACCCTCGATCGAACTTCACTACCCAATGATCTCCCGGCTGGCGAGAAGTTACGATACCAGTTGCTCCCACTGCTACCAACTGCCCTGGTCGCAGCATAGGCATAGGGTCAGCGGTTTTAATATAGGGTGGTTGGCTGGCTAAGCGAACTGTTGCGCCAATGGTGAATTCTGTAGACATGACTGGGTATGGTATGTGACCCAAAGTATAGATGAATTTTGCTCAGAATTGCGAAATCGATATTTTGCCTAGAAACGGATTCGGCCGTTAGTCAGCAGTTGGTAGCCACCAGTAAAGGCAAACATTGCGACGCTGACCCCGCAATTTTATTCTTCATTTTTTTGATCATCTTGGAGTCGCAGGTTGCACCGGAGGTGATCGACTCTAGCATTAGCCTCAGCAGAAATTTTCCTGAGTTCTTTGGTGGCCAGGAAGCTACCGATCGAGGTCAGAGCGCCAATGGTGATGTTTCCATGGAGAACCAAGCCTACTCCGATAAAGCCGATCGTGGTGGAGAGAACAGTAAAGCTCAGGTAACAGTAGGAGCTAATTAAGGCGAACCGGTGCTGCTGATGCCAAGCTTTTTGCTTGATATCATTGTTGTCTTCAGATTTTGGTGAGCTAGATTTTTCTGGTAACATGGTAAATACTGGTTATTTGGTGGTTGTGAATTAGTCAACTTGTCGATCGATGTCTTCACTGTTTTTATCTTCACCTAATTTCCTTGAAGCCTAGTCCAGATAGCATGTTCAGCTTTTGTCCAAACGTCCAACTTATGTCCAAATATTTTGAGAAGTAAAAATGGCAACGTATCGAGCAAGTGAAGACGGGATGCAAAAAGCTAAAACCGCCTTTAAAATTAGCGGTCAATCTAAAGCTGGATTAGCTGCTATAAGTTGTGTATCACGAACGACTCTGAACAATTTCTTTGCAGGCAAACCGGTCAATTGTCCTAAGTTCCAAAGTATCTGCAAGGAGCTGAACCAAGATTGGCGATCGATTGCTGACCTAGACACCGAAGAGGTTGAAACAGCAACTCCAGAGATCGATAGCCTTGTGCAAACTATTCGCCAGCAAGTGAGCGCTGATATTTTAGAGCGCTGTGGCAAGATGCGGATTTTGGATATGGAACAGCCGATCGAGTACGGCGATATCTACACTGATGTAAATATTCTGGAAAAAATCTCTGGTCGATCGAGGCTGGAGTTTGCCGAGATGCTGGCTGCTTGCCAGGGTGAAGACTTCGATCGCTTTGGGATCGGGAAGGTTCAGGGGAAACGCTTACCCGGTTTGGAGGCAGTCGATAAATACAGTAAGTTAATGATTTTGGGTAAGCCGGGAGCAGGAAAAACTACGTTTATGAAGCGGCTGGCGATGCTTTGTAGTCGTGGTGATTTTCAGGGGCAACGAGTGCCAATTTTTGTGACTCTCAAGGAGTTTGCGGAATTTGAAGGTAAACCGGGAATTTTGGCATATATCGATCGGCAGTGGTCTGGTTGTGGAATCACAGAAAGTGCCGAGACTTTGCTGAATCAGGGTCATGCTTTGGTGTTACTGGATGGATTGGATGAAGTGCGGGATGTTGACCACGATCGAGTGCTGGCAGATATTAAAGGTCTTGCTTATCAGTATCGGGAATGTTCGATCGTGATTACCTGCCGGATTGCAGCAAGGGAGTATACCTTTGAGAATTTTACTGAGGTGGAGGTTGCTGATTTTAATGAAAAGCAAATTGCCGAGTTTATCAATAAGTGGTTTGTAGTCAAGGGTGATTTGCTGAAGGCAAAGCTGATGATTGACAAACTGAGGGATCGGAAGCCAGTACAGGAGCTGGCGACAAATCCGCTGTTATTGACTTTGCTTTGTTTGATTTTTGGAGATGGATCAGATTTTCCAAGTAATCGATCGGAGCTGTACAAGGAAGGATTAGATGTATTGCTGAAGAAATGGGACGGCAAGCGCAATATTGAACGCGATCAGGTTTACAAAAAGTTGTCGCTGAAGCGCAAGGAAGATCTGTTGAGTCGCTTGGCTTTTGACACTTTTGACAAAGGGGAATATTTCTTTAAGCAGAGTACGGCAGAGCGTTATATTGCTGACTATATTCGCAATATTCCGGGTGCTAGTGACGACGATTTGCAGTTAGATAGTGAGGCGGTGTTGCGATCGATCATGTCACAGCATGGGTTATTGGTGGAAAGAGCTAAGGGGATTTTCTCTTTTTCACATTTGACTTTTCATGAATATTTTGCGGCTAAGAGAATTGTGGATAGTTCGATCGCTCAAGGGGTTGAGGCTTTTCAAAAACTGGCTGGTCATGCTGATGACAAGCGGTGGAAAGAGGTGTTTTTCCTGGTGCTGGGTATGTTACCCGATGCTAGTTCTTGTGTGCTAACAATTAAGCGAGAAATTGATGAGGTTTTGGCTGGCGATCAAAGAGTGCAAGAATACTTGATGTGGGTAAGTGAAAAAAATAAATCGATCAATGAAGATTCAACTACAATTACTTACTTATTCTACCTCTCCCTCGACCTCTACCTGTACCTCGACCTCGACTTCTACCTGTACCTCGACCTCGACCTCTACCTCTCCCTCGACCTCTCCCTCTCCCTCTCCCTCGACCTCCCCCTCTCCCCCGACCTCTACCTCTACCTCAACAAAAGCATTGAAAAGTCAAAAGAATTAGGATGTAATATTAATTTCATAGCTATTCTCCAAGACCTAAGACAGCAACTACCGGAAAAGTCTGCTTTCTCAGCATGGAAAGAACAATACTTGGCTGATTGGCAACAGCAACTACACACTGCAACTATTCAATATCGTAATATTGGGCACGATTGGCATCTTACTACACTACAAAGCAACACGCTGAAGAAATATTATTTTGCTAACAAACTTTTACGAGAGTTTTTGCAGGCAGAAGATGAATGTTATCTCACTCTCACTACTCGCCAATATATCACCGATACCTTTTGTCGCCCATTTGACCTCATTCCACCACCACCTCCAATCTAAACTATGATTGATAGAGATTGATAGACTATGATTTTTTGGCAAGTGAGTAAAAAGAACTATCATCGATCAAGGTGCTAAAACATTTTTCAGGGAGATCAGCGATCTCCTAACAAGATTTCGTACAATAGATAAAGACTAGAAATGATGCTCAGGGGATTTTCCTTATATGTCACCTACAGTTCAAGGAATTTACAACGACTTCATCGAATCATTACCTCCAACCGATTATGCTGAAAACGATGGATCAACCATAAGACCTGTTCACTCAGTGCAGACCAATGATTTTGTCGTAGATCAAAAGGATTACTGGACGGAAGAAGACAAAACCGACATCATTAGCTTTTCTTGGCAGTATGCCACATCTTCACTTCCAGACGATAAAGCAGTGTAGTTTTATGTTGTCACAAAAAAGCTAGGGAAATTTATAATTTTGAGATGAAATCTTTAGAGGAAATCCAACAACAATTGCAGGCTGGAATATTTGAATTTACCCGCCATGCCTTAAAAAGATCGATCGAGCGCAATATTTCCGAGCAGGAGATCAAACAGACTAGTCTAAAAATAGAGATGATTGAAGATTATCCCGATGACAAATATTCGCCAAGCTGTTTGTTGTTAGGATTCACCCAGAACGATCGGGTTCTACATCTTCAGGTTTCCAGAGCTGAATCAGATACAATCAAGATAATCACACTGTACGAACCAGATCCAGCAGAATGGATTGATTTTAGAAGGAGGAAATCTAATGTTTAAGTGTCATGTATGTGGTTCCGAAGATTCACGCACCGAGCATGTAAATGAAATCTTCAACATTGATGGCAGCTTTCATTTGGTAGAAAAAATCCCTACGACCGTTTGCTGTCGCTGCCAAGAAGAAATTTTCAGCAGCGAAACCATGGAGCAAATCCGAGAGATACTTCATGGTAAAGCTCAACCAGTCCGATCGATCTCAGTAAACGTTTTTGCCTACGATGCCGCTGTTTGACAACCACCAATTCATTTTTCGGTAAGATAGAGCTGCAATTGCCCCGAGGAAAGATTCTAGATGTCTACAGCCACAATTTTGGATGGTAAAGCCCTCGCCCAGAAAATGCAGGACTCAATGAAAACCAAGATCGATCGCTCCACTGCAACCTAAAACCGCGCTAAATATAGATAAAGCTCAACAAGAGATCGATCAATGCGTCTGATAGATCTGGTATTTTTCTTTTTGACTCTTTATATTTTTGATTACGTCATTGTGGTTCATAACAAAAAAACCTTCTGCCCTAGATGGCAGAAGGAAATATTGAAAAATAACAGAGATTCAAGACTTAGCAGTTGGCCGGGTGAAATAAAACTGATTAAATTAAACCCTACCCAACAACCTTTATCAGTGATCTATTGCCAAAATAAAATTAACGAACTTGCACAGCCTTAGGTTTACCAGTCATATGGACAGTATCTACAAAACGGGCAGTCTTAGATTGACTAGAGATAACCAAAGACTCAGTTCTGGCTCCACCCTTGAAGAAGCGTACACCATTCATCAAGTTACCAGCAGTAATACCACAGCCCGCAAAAATCACATTTTCGCCACATGCCAATTCTTCAGCAGTGTAGATCTTGTCAGGGTCAGTAATATTCATCGACAATAAACGTTCGATGTTCTTTTCTTTGCTTTCGCCGATCAAACCAGTCTTCACCACTGCTGGATCATAGATAAGCTGACCTTGGAAGTGAGCATCCATACAGCGCAGAGCCGCTGCCGAAATAACTCCTTCAGGAGCAGCACCGATACCCATCAAAGCATGGATGTTGGTACCAGAGAAACCACAGTTAATTGCAGCACCTACGTCACCATCGCTAATTAAAGCAACCCTTGCACCAGCATCGCGAATTTCTTTGATCAAGTCATTGTGGCGTTCACGCTTCATGACTACTACTACTAGCTCATCAATACCGCGATCGAGGCACTCTGACAAAATCTTCAGGTTTTCGGTAGCAGACTTGTTGATGTCTACTTTGCCTTTAGCTGCTGGAGGCGCAGCTAATTTCTTCATGTAAAAGTCTGGCGCTGCAAACAAGCCGCCTTTCTCAGAAATAGCCAATACGGCCATCGAACCAGGTTGACCGTAAGCACAAAGGTTAGTACCTTCGCAGGGGTCTACTGCGATATCGATTTCGATTAACTCATCTGGGTTGCAAAGATCTTTGCCATTGGGTTGAGAACAAATACCAACTTCTTCACCGATGTACAGCATCGGTGCATCATCACGCTCGCCTTCACCAATTACGATGCGTCCACGCATGTAAATCTTGTTCATCCGTTCGCGCATAGCTTCAACTGCTACGCGATCGGCTTCGTTCTTATCGCCTTTACCCATCAAACGAGCAGAAGCGATCGCCGCTTGTTCTACAACTTCAATAATTTCTAAACCTAAAGAATTTTCCATTTTATATATAATCTCCCGAGACTTTTGTTAACACATACGGCGATCCCAGTCTATCAGAGGGCGGCTTCTCAAGGAAACTTCATTTTTATTTGCAAAGATTAACATTGACTATCTAAGCAATAAGCGCAAATTTCAGCATGCCATTGGCCGCTACTGGCAATCAGGCAGCCCCACTGACTCACATCATCTTGGTTATAGAGCAAAGCTTGTCCCTGAGCATTGGTAAAAACCCCGCCCGCTTCTGTCAAAATCAGCTCCGGTGCGGCCAAGTCCCAATCTTTAGGAGCCGAAGAACTAGCAACAGATATGTATATGTCGGCACGATGTTCAATAATAGCGGCCACTTTACCCCCCACGCTACCTACTTGAATTTGGTGGGGGCTGGGCAAAGCCGCCAAGATTTTTTCTAAGGCAGGGCTGCGGTGGCTACGACTAGCAATGATAATTGCGTCATTTATCGCAGTCGATCGATCAACCATTAGCTTGACTTGTTCACCAGCTCTATTCAGCCGATAAGCCCCCTGTCCTTTGACCGCGTGATAGATCAACTCTGCTTCTGGTAACGCCACCACTGTTAATACCGGACGCTGTTGGTACACCAAGGCAAGATGCACCGCATACTCACCAGTTTTATTCACAAATTCTTTAGTGCCATCGATCGGATCAATTATCCACACCCAATCTTGTGGACAGGCTTTTTGGTCGTTTTGGTAGGTTTCTTCGGTCAGATAACCACAACTCTCGCCAAAAATTTCTTTGAGCCTGTCAGAAATATGTCGATCGGCTGCCAAATCTGCGGCGGTTTGCGGTTCTCCACACTTGTCTACCACTTGCAAGTGCGGGCGACGATAAAAATCACGCAATAAATCAACTGTTTCCCAGGTGATTTTGATCACATTTGGCAAAATATCGTTATCCAGAGCGAGTTGTGGCAGCGGCGAAAAATTCAAGTATTTTTTCCTAGAAAGTGTCGATTAATTCCCACACTATCACCCAAACGGTGTTAATATAAATACATGACCCCAAGGGTCAGACAAAATATCCTAGTGTGAGGAAAATAAAATGAATTTGAATTGGAAGTCTTTGTTAGTAGTTGCCACCCTTTCCTTGGGTGCTGGTTTAGGCGCTTGTGAATCTGCTCCTCCTGCTACCATTGCACCTGCTGGCGAAGCCAAGCCTGATCCCGCTGCTGCTCCTGGTGCTCCTGCTGCTAAAGAAGGTGAAAAGCCCGCTGACGCAATGAAAAAGGATGATAAGCCTGCTGACGCTATGGCTAAGCCCGGTGACAAGCCTGCTGATGCAATGAAGAAGGATGACAAAAAGCCTGACGCAATGAAAAAGGATGATAAGCCTGCTGATGCAATGAAGAAGGATGACAAAAAGCCTGACGCAATGAAGAAGGATGACAAGCCTGCTGATGCAATGAAAAAAGATGACAAGAAGCCTGAAGAAAAGCCTGCTGACGCTCCTAAAACCGAAGCTAAGTAGGACTGCTATCTCAGCACTTTAGTCTAAACATGCATAGAATAACGCCACCAAGCTTAGCCGCTTTGGTGGCATTATTGTTGAAGCGATTATTTCGGATGTTTACTTGTGATGCTGGCTTATATTCTTTCAGTAATAGTCGGTACGGGCAGTGTTGGTCTGTATCTTGCCGCTTTTTTGTTTCCCGAGATTCATCGACCCAAAGATATTTTCTGGAGTGGGTTGGGGCTATTTTATGCCTTGGTCTTGTGGGTTAATGGAACAAATCTTAGTGGTGGATTGCTGCTGGGTCAAGCATTGAGCGTTGTGTTGTTGGGTTGGTTTACCTGGGAAACCCTCAGCCTCCGCCGCGCAATAATTCCGGAAAATCAGCGAACGCCAGTGCCGCCAATGCCCAATTTTGATCTATCGGCTGGGCGAAAAGCAGCCATATTGCAGCTAGAGTCGGATAGTATTATTGATGATTTATCAGCGGCGTTTGCTGAGCCAATTGAACCGATCACCCCAGGTGAAAGCGAAGCTAGCGAAGAGCCTTGGATCTCAATTCGGCAAGAATTCCCACCTGAATCTGCTAACCCATCAACGCCTAACGAATAACTTGGAGCATCTGGAATGAGTTTTTATATTAGTGATGAGCAGGTCGATCGACTGGGTAGCGAAATTATTGCCAATACCCAGCAGGCTTTTCCGGGTGTTTCTGGTGAACAGATCGCTTTAACTTGGTTGGTTTACGATGCCAATGCTCCGATCCATACCGGCGGCGCAATTTCGGCTCCAGATTTTTGGCGTTATCAGCCTCGGGGCTTCGGCCACCACGATCAGCGCCGAATTTATCCAGCCAGCATTATCAAGCTGTTTTATTTAGTCGCTGCTCAAGAGTGGCTAGAAAAAGGCATGGCCAACCCCTCGGCTGAGTTCGATCGAGCGTTGACAGACATGGTGGTAGATTCTAGCAACGATGCCACTAGTCTGGTGGTGGATGTGCTCAGTGGCACTAATAGCGGACCAACGCTACCCCCAGAACCATTCAAAACTTGGCAGCATCAGCGAAATATTGTAAATCGCTACTATCAATCTTTAGGCTGGCCAGAGCTAGCAGATATTAACGTCAACCAAAAGCCTTGGGGTGACGGTCCCTACGGGCGAGAGCGGGAGTTTGTAGGTACTTTATACAACAACCGTAATATGTTGACTACAGCAGCTACTGCTCGGCTATTCCATAGTATTGTGGGCGGTGTGGCCGTGAGTGGCGATCGATCCCAATCTATGTTGGATTTAATGCAGCGAGATTTAAAGTTAGCGCCACCAAATCCCGGTGAAGAAAATCAAGTGGAAGGCTTTCTGGCGGCTGGCTTACCCTTAAATAGTCGAGCCTATTCTAAGGCGGGCTGGACTTCTCAGGTACGCCATGATGCTTGTTATGCGGTAATGCCCAATCGACCAGCAAGCTTATTGGTGGTGTTTACCGAAGGTCATGCTCAAGAGCGACAGTTGTTGCCATTTATTGGTCAGCAGTGGGCTTTGGCTCTCAGTAAACTTTCCGGGTGATTAAAGATCTCATGCTGATCGGCTAAGCTGCTGCCGATCGCTCCATCGATCGATTAGAAACGCTATGCAGATCTTAGTAAAAAATGTTCTTTGTGAACTATTTTTAAGTGTGATCCCCAGTCGATCACTCTTGGCAAATAAAGTGTTAATCTAAGGTTAACTTCCAGAATAAAAGTTGAGGTTAGAGCCTTCAGTTACTACTTCTGTTCTAGGTAAATCTCTAAAAAGCAATCGTAGTTTGGTTCCCCCAAATTACTGGATCGAATAAGGCTTTTTATCTAGACGACTCCAGTACAGCACCTAGCTGTCATCGCCTTTTTTCCTATTTCAATACGTTCGAGTCACATCATATCTGTCTATAGCAATTTACTGCTGCTATTCTTGGTTTCTAGAATTATTTAAGTTGTTGATCAGCAGATTTTTGCGATTGCTCTTTACTATCTTTAGATGCTAGTTTCTGTAGCTATTGTTGCTATAAATTAGGATGCTTTGACTAGTTCGTCTTTCAAAGACAACTTATCCATTTATATAGTGGGAGATTTGCACATGAAATTACTACTCCACGGTAAGAATATCGAGATCACTGATGCCATCCGCGAATACGTTTATCAGAAAATAGAGAAAGCAGTCAGTCATTTTGAAAATTTCACGACCGAGGTAGATGTACATCTGTCTGTAAACCGCAATTCAAAAGTTGCCGAAAGACAAGTTGCTGAAGTAACCGTTTATGCCAACGGTACAGTGATTAGAGTGCAAGAAGCTGCCGAGATTCTCTATGCCAGCATTGATTTAGTCGCAGATAAAATTTCTAGGAAGTTGCGTAAATATAAGGAAAAAAACTTTGTAGCTAAAAAAACTCATCACTCTTTGAAAGAACAGAGTCTGAATAACGAAATTGAAGCGGAGGCGATTATTGATTTTGATTTGGTAGGCGATCGAGCAGCAGAGCTACCAGAGGAAGTAGTCAGAGTTAAATACTTTAGTATGCAGCCAATGAGCGTCAAAGATGCCTGGGAACACCTGCAAATGGTTGGCCACGACTTCTATATGTTCTGCAATTCCGAAACCAGCGAAATCAACGTAATTTATCAGCGCAATCATGGTGGCTATGGAGTAATTCAACCCCGCCCGGAGGAGTCGATGAATGCGAACGGCTTCAATAATGGCGCTAAGAAGGCAGTGGCTGCTGTGCAACCAGTGTTGAGAATGCGCGCTTAGATTGAAACAATCGGTGGGTTTAGGGACTAAAACTAATCCCACCGTTCATAATTTTCTAGGTTGGAGCAGCTTGCAATCCTTTTAGAAGAGCAGGCTTCGCTTCACTCATTGATTAGAATCTGGGGGATTTGACGATTGAATAGGGCTAGCAGAAGGTGTGATAGGTGTGGGCGGAGTGGAGGGATTTTGAGTAGGTAAAGCAATCGGCGGTGGGGTTAGGTCGATAGCTCCGCTTGCGCCTGGGGCGATCGAAGTTGGCGCTGGTATGGTTGATGGCTGATTGCTAGGAATAATGCTTGGGGTTAGACTTGGCGAGGGAGAATTGCTAGGAGTGGGCGTAGTTGATGGTGGTAAAGAAACAGGTGAGGGACTGGCAGTGCTTGGAGACTTGCTCGTGAGCGGTGGCGAAGGCTTATTAAGCTGAGGTGATTTAGTAGTTATGGGGGTAGGTGTAGCTATTGGTTTAAAACAGAGATCAATTTGATCGCCAAATACCCACCCCCTTTTGCCATTAGGCTGCTGAATTTCTACAAATGCTTCTTTTATTTGTAGTGCTACAAACTTTTCGCCCCGTTGAAGATTGCCAATAACGCCAGAATTTCGATCGGGTTCAAAACGAACCTTGGTCACGTTCCCCCCTTTATTTGGAGTAGCTATCCGGCATTGATTGCCAGCGAGAGCCTGCTCATACTGAGATTTTTTGAACACCGACCAGCCCGAATAACCGGCAAAGCCGCTAATACCGATCAATGCTGCTGTCCCAATTATTTGGCCAATTGGGTTGCTAGTGGTAGCCGGTCTATTTGGGGGCGGAGGTGATTGCTGAGGTCTGGGGGGCTGTTGTACTGGCTGAGCGGGTGATACTACATAAGTTGCCGCCGTTTTTTGAGCCACTGGTTGGGGAAGTGACTGTGGGGGCAATGGTAACAGCTCATTGCTATCGATGTTTTTTAGAGCTTGCAGGGCAGCGCTGGCATTGGTGAATCGATCGCGGAAGTGATAACGGGTCATTTCGCTGAGATGGGCGACCATCAGAGGGCTAGCTTGGACAAAATGCTGCCATTGCAGCTCTCCGGTAGCATCGTCTTCGATTAGCTCGCTGGGGTATTTGCCCGAAAGTGCTTGAATGCCAATTACGCCCAGAGCATAGAGGTCACTACTGGGGCGAGGATTGCCTCGGGCTTGCTCTGGAGACATATAGCCGGGAGTGCCGATCGCCACGGTTTGAAGGGCAGTCCCCAGGGTGGGCTGGTTGCGGACTTGTTTAATTGCTCCAAAATCAATTAGCATCAAGCAGCCATCGGCATCGCGGCGCATGATGTTATCGGGCTTAATATCGCGATGAATCACACCTTGACTATGGACAAATTCTAAAATGCTGAGCACTTCACCTAGCATTTTGCGGACTGCGGCTTCTGGCCATCTTTGACCGGTCAGCTCCCGGCTGAGGGTGTGGCCACGCACCAGCTCTTGCACCAGGTAAAACTCTTGCTGCTCTTCAAAGTAAGCCAAAAGCCGAGGAATTTTGTCGAAAGATCCCAACTGTTGGAGGGTTTCGGCTTCTTTCTGAAACAGCTTGCGGGCAATATCTAGTACGGCTGGGTCGTCAGTGGCGGGCTTAAGATGCTTTAAAACGCACTCTGGCTCCCCTGGCAAATGGAGATCGGCGGTGATGTAGGTTTCCCCGAAACCACCAGCCCCTAAGACTTGGACTATGCGATAGCGTCCGGCTAATATTTGACCGATCATAAAATTTTATGCCCACATCCTCTGTAAAACTGTACCCGATAAAGCAGGGGTTTGACTGCTACTTGGTTTCCAGAGACGGCAATTTCGATCGAAAGATTCTAGAATTAGGTGGCAATGGCACAGCGTTTGATTATGCAGGACTTTAACCAGAATTCTCATCATGCCTACGCCAATAATGGCCATGGGCTGAATTTCGTCAACTATTACAGCATGTTGGGGCTGCATCCTTCGGCGACTCCGATCGAGATTCGGCGGGCTTATCGGCATTTGAGCAAGGAGTATCACCCAGATACTACGGAGCTACCGGCAGCAGAGGCACACATTAAGTTTCAGGAGCTGAATCAAGCCTATGCGATTTTGAGTAATCCCACCCGTAGGTTGCTGCATGATCAGTCAATCGGCTATTCGCGGGTAAGGGTGATGCAGGCTCCGCCACCGCGAGTCAATGGCGAGTGGGAATCTAAGTCGGCTTATTTAGACCCGATCGATCGGCCTTTGTCTGCGGGGGAAATATTTATGCTGCTGTTACTCATTGGTTGTTTTGCGGTCTGTATTGGCTTGGTGTTGTTGGTGGCAGCGAGTCGTGGTGAGCTAACTGGCAGTTTGTAAAGTTTTGGCAGATGGGTTGCTGGTTTAGTTGTTGGTCTTTATTCTGATAATTATAATGAAGAAGCTGATTGTCTCTTGTAAAACTCTTCGTACTTTTAAGTAGCTGGATATGAGTAAAAAGCCGTTAGTTTTTCTTGCTCACAATAGTCAAGATAAGCCTCAAGTCAGAATTGTGGCCGATGCTTTGAAGCAGAAAGGTATTGACATTTGGCTAGATGAGGAACAGATTCCGCCAGGAGTATCATTTCAAGAATATATTCAGCAGGCCATTAAGGGTATTAGTTATGCTTTGATTTTTATTGGCAAAAATGGTATCGGGCGTTGGCAAACATGGGAAATACGGTCTTTCTTTACGAAGTTAGTAGAATCTGGAATACCCGTAATCCCAGTACTACTACCGGGTGTTCATAAGATCCCTGAAGATTTAATTTTTCTGAATGAAATCAATTACGTTAAATTTTCTGACGATATTAGAGATCAAAATACCATCAACAAAATAATTTGGGGGATTACGGGAAAATATAGCTACATTAATTATGATAGTCTAAAAAGCTTACTGCGGAGTGGATTATGGCGAGAGGCCAATGCAGAAACCAAAAGAATTATTTTGCAATCTGCCAACAGAGAAAAGGACGGCTTTTTATATAATGAAGAAATACGAGATTTTGACGATAGTATTTTACTGCGGCTGGATAGCTTATGGCGACAGTATAGTCAGGATCACTTTGGGTTTAGCATTCAGAAGAAGATTTTAAAAGATTGCCAACAAGATGCTACTATGTTTGCTTCTCAAGTGGGCTGGAAACAAGGTGATGGCTGGGTTAATGAAGCTCATGCTAATTACAGTCTATCTGCACCACTGGGGCATTTACCATATGGAGTACTGCAATTAGTTGATATGAACAACGCGATTGCGGAAGGGATTGTCAATGCACAATGGTCTGTTACTAAGGCTTTGGTTACTCAAGATTGGCAGCGTCAACTTATTTCTGATGCCGTCGGGGTTATGGAGTTTTTGACGGGCAATAGAAACTTTAATTCCGGAGAGTTTAAAAAAGGTTTGGATTTTCAGCTAAAACATGATGAGCCTTGGTGGCAGGGAGAAAGAGCAGAGATACTGAAGATCAAAAATCTTTCTTTATTACTATTTTCATGTGCGGGGCTGGATGAAAACATAACAACAAATGTGCCCATGAGCACAATGATAAATGTATTTATGAATGGTCGATTTTTAGGCCATCTTTCTAAGCTATTTAGTGGAGCGATGTTTTTTAAATACACAAGAGAATGGTTTATGGCAGAAGATGCACAACCACTTTCATTATCTTTGCCATTAACCCTAAATGTTTACGATGGCAGTCAGGTCTATAACTTCTTTGATAATTTACTGCCAGATAGTCAACAAATTCGATCGCGCATCCAAACCAGATTTAAAATCCCCACTAGTCACCCTTTTGATTTATTACAAGTGATCGGTGCTGATTGTGTGGGCGCTATTCAGCTTTGTACCAATCAAACAATACCCAATATCGAAGTGATCGATGCTCACCCTTTATCTACTGCCGAAATTGCGCAAACTCTGCGGGGTTATCAAGCGACCCCATTAGGCATGATCATCGAAGTTGATGCTTTTCGGATTTCGATCGCCGGAGCACAAGAAAAAACAGCCCTGTTATGGTATCAAAACCAATGGTGTCGGCCTTCCGGCACCACGCCCACCAGCCACATATTTAAACTTCCTATTGGCAATCATAGCAACTTAGACCTCAGCGAAAGCTGTGAAAACGAATGGCTGTGCCTAGAAATTGCCAAAGCTTTTGGTTTACCTGCGGCCAATGCCCAAATTGAAACTTTTGATGGAGTAAAAGTATTGGTAGTAGAACGCTTCGATCGGCGTTGGTCACAAGATGGTAAATGGTTAATGCGTTTACCCCAAGAAGATTTTTGTCAGATACTGGGAGTTTCGCCCAATCTGAAATATCAGAATGACGGTGGGCCAGGAATCGTAGAGATTATGAAAGTGTTGGAGGGAGCTAGGGATGCAGAGAGTGATAGGGAATTATTCTTTCGATCGCAAGTACTGTTTTGGTTATTGGGGGCGATCGATGGTCATGCCAAAAATTTCAGTGTTTATTTAGAACCCGGTGGTAGCTATTGTTTAACTCCTTTGTATGACGTAATTTCGGCGTATCCTTTGATCTCTAAAAATAGTTTGCCATCCCAAAAAATCAAGATGGCCATGGCGCTCAAAGGCACTAGTGGCAATCATTATCTCTGGTCAAAAATTCAGCCCCGGCATTTTTTGGCCACCGCCAAGGCCGTAGATTTTTCAGTTACCAAAGCCGAAAACATTTTGCGAGAAATGCTTGGTTCTGTCGAGACTGTTGCCAGTCAGATGGCCGGAAAATTACCAGCTAATTTTCCGGCTCATATTAGCTCAGCAATTTTAGAAGGAATGGTTACGCTTGCAAAAAAACATAGCTCGATCAATATTGCAGACATTGATGATCCTGCAATTTTACTTCCTCCGTTGTCAGATAGACTGCCGAAGTCTCGATAGCAACCTATGTAGCCGCAAGTCGTGGGGAGCTATCGGGCAGTTTGTAAACTGGATCGATCTATTAAACTAGCTTGCAATCTTTGCTGATTAAGGTTTTCAGGATTTGCAGTTCAACCTGAGCAGTTTTTTGGATAGCAGGCGATCGACAATACCCTTTAAGCAAAAAATTTTTGTTGGCAACATTCATCGATGTTCCTGCATCTTTGGGTATATTACTAGAAATACAAATTGGATCGATTGTCAAGCAATCTTTACATTTGGTGTTTTGCCCGTACCCAGAATTCAATCTGCTTCAGCTCAAACTACAGGAGTGACCAGCCATGATGTCTCAGAATTTTGACCTAACTCTCGAACAACAATTTAGCGTTCGATCGTTCCAAACCCAAATCCAAGACATGAGCCGCGAACAAGCTCAGGATTTTTTGGTACAGCTATACAGCCAAATGCTCTGGCAAGAAACGACCTACAAGAATTTACTCAAACACCAGTGGGGCATCGAAGAATGCCCAAATTGTCCTGGGTGCGCTAGAAATAATTGATGAATTCCCAGCGCTCAAACAAAAATAGTAATTTCACACTTAATTGCCCATCGGCCAATTTGCACCTAATACATTTCGTACTTCATCAGTTGGCATGGAATCGTGCCATTGTAAACTGCGGTACGCGCCG
This sequence comes from Synechococcales cyanobacterium bin59.metabat.ball.084, assembly GCA_013297675.1. Classification (GTDB taxonomy): domain Bacteria; phylum Cyanobacteriota; class Cyanobacteriia; order Cyanobacteriales; family Chamaesiphonaceae; genus JAAFHZ01. Next base: position 81,104 of record JAAFHZ010000006.1, read on the forward strand.
CAGACCTCAGCCCGATCGACTTTGCCAACTCCTTATTGCCACTCAGCACATAAGCCGTCCAGCCCTTAAATCTCTGCTTTAACACATCACCTAAAAGCTGATAAAAATCCCCCAAATCTTCATTGCGTCCTAACCTTATCCCATAGGGGGGATTGCACATCAATACCCCCGAATCTGCCGGTGCTTCCACATCGGCTAATTCTTTTTGAGCAAATTGAATATGTCGATCGATCCCGCAGCTTACCGCATTAGACTTGGCCTGCTCCACCACCGCCCAATTGTGATCACTGGCCAAAATCGGCACCGTTAACTCTCCAAGTTCACTGGCCTCAGCCGCCTTAAATAACTTATCGAACAGCGGTTCATTAAAACTTGGCCAAGATTCAAAACCAAACTGCTCCCGAAAAATTCCTGGCGCAATATTTAAACCGGCCATAGTCGCTTCCATGGGCAAAGTGCCCGAACCACAGAGCGGATCAAAGAAAGCCACATTGGGCTGCCAGCCAGAAATCTTAATCAGCGCCGCAGCCAAAGATTCCTTTAAAGGCGCATCGCCCACCGCCGGACGATAGCCCCGCCGATGCAAACTGTTACCAGAGCTATCTAAGCTGACCGTACAAACCTCTTGATGAATATGAATATTGACCCGTACCGCTGGGTTATCAGTATCGATATCCGATCGAGCGCCAAATTGCTTTTGCTGTTGATCGACGATCGCTCGTTTGGCTTGGACAGCCGTAAAATGACTGTGGTTCAGCTTCTCGGTTTTCCCCGTCACCGTCACCGCCAAAGTTAATTCTGGGGTGAGATACTGCGACCAGTCAATTTGCTGCAAACCCTCAAATAAATCATCCCCATCGGCACAAGGAAACTGGGTCAGCTCAAACAAAATCCGAAAAGGCAAACGCGCCCAGAGGTTGACCTTGTAGAGCAGCTCAATATCTCCCTGAAAAAACACCCCACAGAAACCAATCTCGGTAAACTGTGCGCCTAATTCGGTTAATTCTTGAGCAGCCAGAGCTTCTAAGCCCCTGGCAACGGTGGCGAAATATTGATTCATAGTACAAGTGCGGGATGTGGGAAACTCAGTGGCTTTCGCCCTGAGAGGAAAACGACTCGGGGGACGACCTGCGTACACGTTTGGTCTGAGGTTGCCTCAGACCAAACGTGGCAGGTTTAGTCCCCGTCTGCCGATAGGCAAACAGGTAAAACTAGGATTGCACTTTCACAGCAATTAAGCTAGAACGTGAAAATGGAAAAAGCCTATCGCTATCGTTTTTATCCCACCACTGAGCAAGAGCAACTCTTGCGGCAGACAATGGGCTGTGTCCGCTTAGTGTACAACAAAGCACTGGCGGCGTGAACTGAAGCATGGTACGAAAGGCAGGAGCGAATAGATCATTTACACCATATTCGAGATATTCGAGCCGGAACCGCTATAAGACTTGCTAAAATATAAATTCATTAAAATGAGAATACTAAAACCTAGCTGCAAAGATTAGCAATACCTGTAGAAGATTTCTGATAAAATATGGAGAAAGAACTATTCAGCAGCTTTCTAATTCTGGTCTGAATCAACATAATTAGCCTGTATGGAGCTTGTACAATCAATGTCTATTCAAAATGGCAAACAAAAGGGAAAAGCGAAAACATTTATTATCAGAGTATTTTCAGCAGGGGTCATTATTTTATTGATGCTGTTTGGGGGATTAACTTTTTGCACCGGACCTCGTTTTAGCGTGACGCGAGCAAAGAATATGGAGCAAAGCATAGACAAAATCAGGGTTGGCATGACTAAGCAAGAGCTGAAAGATTTGTTAGGAAGACCTGATAACTACAGCTCACAGTCATCTTTTTTTTACGATGACAGAAAGCTAGAGAAAGCCTCTTCTTGGGCATATCTTTACTGGGATGATGACTATTCACACCAGATCGACTTTGACCCTCAGACAAACAAGGTTATTAAATCTGAAAAAGTAAGTATTGGACTCATGTTTCGTTAAACATTTCAGGGTTTTGCGCTGTAAGTGAAAGCTTTTAATTAGCTGTGCAATGCTATGGTACGTATTATCATTAGTAAACCCGAGGAAAACCCATGACTGAAAACATGAGTTCACTAGAGCGAAAGCATTGGAATCTAGCCACAGAGAATAGTAATACTTACAGAAACTTTATTGCAAAATATGGGGATAAAACTATTCGGCAGCTTTCTAGTTCTAATCCAAAAAATCGATCAGTAGACCTTTTCAGGGGGCCGGATAAAGATAGATATGTCCTAGACCCAAGAGACTACAGCTTAATCCCTATTGATATGGGTCATTTTTTTGCTTCAGCTCAAGCCCCTTTCGGACTCGGTATAGAGTTAGGAGCTATTGTCGAAATAAAGCAAGGACTGGAAGGGATTAGCAGTGCTTTTCAGCAAGAAGATTATAAGGCTAATGCCCTGGGTAGTATCTTTGGTCGATACTATCTCAATAATCCAGAAAAAGGTAACACATTAAAAGAGAGACTTACATCTTTCTTTCAAGACTATCAGAACAATAATTTGCAATTAAGTGCTCCACTTCATGAGCGGATTTATGATACTCCTTACGGCTATGGGGGAAGTAGTTCAGATCCAATTGTAAATAGTCAAGATACTAATGGAAATCTTTTAGCAAGTGCAAGAAGTGAAGGTACGGGCAACAGCCTTAATGAGCAATTCTCACAGCCTAACGTCTCTGCGTCAACTCCCGAGCCAAATAGCTATGAATTCCTAGCCGTGCAACAAAACAAATCAATTGAGGAATTAATTGCCTCAGACTTTTCCGTTGAGCCAGGAAACCCAGAATACAACAATATTTTTCGGAATGTGCTTAGTGAAATAAAAAAGCAGAATCCAGATATAGATATTCAGGCAATTGCGAAAGTTGCCAGCATATCATTGCAGCAACAGTCAACCCTCTAATTCATTTTTGCAGTTAACAACTAGCGTGACTATGAGGAGAGACATCGCCATCAAATACAGCCAATCGCTCATTTTACCACGCTACATCGGTATAAAATCCCAAGTTACCCCAAGCCAACCGCCAATTTTGAGGTGGTGAGGCAGTAACTGATCTGCCAACTTTCACAATACCCGCTCCATACTAATTTCGCCACAAGCCGTATTTGCTCTGCAAAAGCTCTTGAAACCATTACTATTAGCTGGTTTTAACCAGCTAAATCCCACAGCATAGCTTTTCAAGGCCAAATTCATGATTCCTAGGTTATCCTGGTAAAGAGAATGAATTGTTAACTTACTGCAAATAGTAACCACATATAGTAGCCATGCGTAGACTTTTGTTGCTTTGCTGCCTGTTTGTCACTGGAATTGGCTTTGCCCTCTATAACTTCCAGGGCTTGGCCACCAAAGGCCAGTTCGACTCGATCGCCGTAGATTTTCGTGAAGACTTGCCCAAAGGCGAGATCGAATCCCAGCTCAAACAGTTGCAAAGCAAGTTTGGCGTGGCACCAGAACTCAACAGTAAGTTCTCCGAATCCGACCACCTTTACACCTTTAAAGGCAACAAAGCTCTCTTGGATCAGATCAAGAGCCAAGATCCCGAGCTGCTCAAAGATGTGGAATCGATCGAACCCAACTATATCTATGGTCTAACCGACCCAACGCCATCGAAAGATGTCAATGAACCGGAATATATTCATACTGCCAGCGCTCCTAATGACCCGATGTATAACAAGCAGTGGCATCTGCACAACATCAACGCTGAACAAGCCTGGGAAACCAATAAAGGCTCTGGCATCACCGTAGCGGTAATCGATACCGGTGTAACTAAAACCACCGATATGGACAAGACGGAGTTCGTCCCAGGCTATGACTTTGTTAACAACAAAACCAATGCCGATGATGATAACGGTCACGGCACCCACGTAGCTGGCTCTGTAGCCCAATCTACCAACAACTCGATCGGAGTAGCCGGAGTAGCTTATCAAGCCAAAATCATGCCTCTGAAAGTGCTTTCGGCTGCTGGTGGTGGTACCGTCTCCGATATTGCTGAATCTATTAAGTTTGCTGCCGATAAAGGTGCCAATGTTATTAACATGAGCTTGGGTGGCGGCGGCGAAAGTGCCCTGATGAAAGAGGCGATCGATTATGCCCATAACAAAGGCGTAGTAATCGTCGCAGCCGCTGGCAACGAGAACCAAAGCTCTGCATCTTATCCCGCTCGCTACAACCATATAATTGGTGTTGCGGCCTTTGATGCCAAAGGCGAAAAAGCCGAATTCTCCAACTTTGGTGCTGGTGTAGATATCGCCGCTCCAGGTGGTGGCCACGGCAGCCGGGTATGGCAAGAAACCATTGATCCCGATGGTGGTGCGCCCCAAGTAATTGGCTTACAGGGTACCAGTATGGCTGCACCCCACGTTGCGGGGGTAGCTGCCATGATTATGTCTGCGGGGGTCAAAGATCCCAATGCTGTCCAGCAGGTGCTGCAAGAATCGGTGCGCAAAATCGCCGAAGATCCCTTGAATCACTATGGCGCTGGTCAACTAGATGCCTCTGCCGCTGTTTTAATGGCGGCTCGTGGTCAGATTTCCTTCAACGATTTCTTTAGATGGCTGCACGAAAACGGCTACCTCAATCTGCGCTTCTGGTTTGATGGTGGTGCAGTAGCACTGTTACCTAAGATTTTGATGGTGCTGGGTTCTTACATGTTTGCCTTCTTGGTGCGCTACCTGTTTCCATCGGTTTCTTTGGCGACTGGTTTAATCACTGGCAGCAGCGGCCTGTTCTTTATGCGCGGCTTCTATATGTTTGACTTACCCCAAGCTCCATTCCGCATGATGGGTAGCTCATTAGCCGAAATGGGCAATGCGATCGCTGGTAATAACATTCTGAATCCATTGTTTGCTAGTGCGCTAATTCCTGCCCTATTGCTGGCCTTGCTTTGGGGTCATGAAACCGGCAAACGGTTTGCGATCGGCCTGCTCCTAGGCACCTCAGCCTGTTTGGCCGTAAATATGGTGTACGCACCCCATGTGTGGATGCTGGGTGATGGTTTGCTGCCTCAGGTCTTCCTGGGGGTGAATGCTGCTCTCTGTTTCGTTTTGGCTAAGTTTGCGGCCAAGGCCGCCACAGCGGAGGCGCAAGCATGATTACTGTCACCGGACTGGTAGAAAAGAAAGATATCGGCATGGGAGTTTGGGCTTTGGTGAGTGAAGATGGTCAAACCTACGAGTTGCTTTCTTGCCCTAAAGACCTGCGCCAAGCTGGTTTAAAAGTGACGGTCAGCGGCGCGATCGACGACCAGGTAATGACCGCAGCAGCGATCGGGCCAGTGCTGGCCATTAGCTCCTTTGAAAAGCTCAGCTAGTTATTTCACAACCAAAAAAGCCGGATTCTGTTGAATCCGGCTTTTTTGTAGTTACTTTTAGCGACCTAAAGGTGGTGCGTAAGAGCGAGGCAGACTAGAATTTGCTGGGTTAAAAATAGCCTGCTGAGCTTGCTGTAAACGGAATTTGGTTTCGGCAATCTGCTGCTCCAATAAAGAAAGCTGAGTCTGGGCAAGCTTTTTATTAGTTTCTAGCACCTCAGTTTCTTTACGCAATCTGGCCATCCGATGATTGTGATCGTCTGTGCGACCAGGTTGATAAACGAAGCCTAAATAAACCGTAACGTTGGAGCTATCTAAAGTATTGACTCCTACCGAAGCATTTAACCCAAAGTCATTTTCAGTATTTACGGGTGCCGAGAGACTATTCTGCAACGGATAAATATTGGGAATATTGATATTGTTAGAGTTACCAGTATTGGAATTGGCATTCTGTACCGGACGGTTATCAATTAAGTTATTGCTGGAGTTGTCGCCCACCGTAGTAGGCTGGTTATTAGTGGTGCTCTGGGCAAGTACTGGGCTTACCGCAAACAATAGTCCGACTGATGCCAATAAACCGATATGTGGCTTTCTCATAGTTTTGCTAGTGATAAATTGCAATATAGTTGACCAAAAATATCATTTTCAACCTCAAAAAGCAATACATTTACAGCATACAGGCCGCGATTACTCACGTTCAGAATCGAATCTTCGTTTTGGATGTTACTATACCAAAACAGAAGGCAAACAACTCCAAGATTCAAAATCTCCGCAGCCATTTAGCCTATTTAAAATAATTATAGCGGTTCCGCATCGAATTTAGTGTATTATATGTTCAAAGTAGATATTTATAAACAATGAAAGCATACTCACTAGACCTAAGACGGAAAATTATCGAGACCGATCGTACTGAAATGATTACT
>JAAFHZ010000060.1 GCA_013297675.1 Synechococcales cyanobacterium bin59.metabat.ball.084
TTCCTGGAGTAGTCGGGGTACCTGGCGTAGTCGGGGTGCCTGGAGTAGTCGGAGTTCCTGGCGTAGTCGGAGTTCCTGGAGTAGTCGGAGTTCCTGGAGTAGTCGGAGTTCCCGGAGTGCCAGCAACGGGATCTTGGATATTTAGAGCAGCCTGAACCATGGTCGGGTCTAAGTGACCCAAACCTTCATTGTTGGGAGAGACTTTTAAAATTAGTGATTCTGAGCCTTCTGTGCGGGTATCAGTATTGGTTTTGACTCGTACTTGAGCGGAGGTTATACCGGGCCTGAAAGCAAAGCCAAAATTGTCATCTTCGATTAGCCTTGTCCAACTGCCGCCGTTGTCGATCGAAACTTCTAGGGTGTTGGGGTCGTAATCATTAGCTCGATCGGTAGTGCCATCAACTAAGTTGAACTTTGCCCAACTCCATTTATAGTCACTGTTTTTATCTACCGATACTGTCCAAGAGGCAAATTCTCCTTCCAACTTATCGCCGTTCGATACTACCGAAATCTTCTGTACATCATCATCTAGAATCAAGGCGTTGCCAACCACTGCGCCACCACCAAAGCCGGTAACGGGGTTAACTGTGAGGGTAAAATTTTCTCGATCGGTGAAAATATTTCCTGGTGCTAAGTTAGCATCAACAACATTATCGTCAACTGTTTTGACTCTTACATACAAACAGTCAGTACCTGGCTCAAAACTAACTTCACTGCCATTGGTAAAAGACTGGTAGTTGGTGCCATCTGTCGAATATTCCAGACTATTTAGTAAATAATCACCAGGCGCAATAGCCGTTCCATTTGCCACGGTGAGCCTGAGCTTATTACCTTTGTAAGCTGCTGAGCTAGTGCCGATCGTAAATATGGCATCTTGACCTTCCTTAACCGAAAAATCTTTGATCTCTAAGGTTGGTAGGCTCAAAGGTTTATTGTTCACTGTGTTATCTCCACAAAAAATATCGATGTATGTATCAACGATCGCACCCAACCGGGTATCCAGAGGATTATAGTGACATACCCAGTCAGTGATTAACAACCACAGCACATATTTGCTCTGTGTCTGCAACATAAGTTAATATGGCTAAAGTCTTACCTCAAGAGCTTTATAGCACTAGCTAGTCCAAATTTGAATCTAAATTTCAGCCAAAAAACCCATAAAAAATATAGTTAATAGATCAGCCAATTTGCTGAATATATTGGCCAGTGCAGGCAAAACAAAGCCAGCATTTTAGCGCTGGCTTTATCCCAAAATCAACGCACCTAGGAATTCAATTCTCCCGGCTTAATCACGATCTGCTTACTTTTACCTCGGCGCTCGATCGTCAGGTTTAGTCTTTTGCTGACCTGGCTATTTTCCACCAGGCTTTGCAGTTCTTCCGAACTAGCGACAGGCGTACCGTCCACATCCAAAATCACATCGCCCCGTCGCATTCCTGCGCTGGCTGCTGCCGTGTTGGGTAACACGCGCACCACCAAAACTCCATTGACTTCGGGTACCCGGAAAGCCGAATTGGGGTCGGTGTTGTTTTCGATCGCTAACTGGGGTGTTACCGTAGCCATCTGGATGCCTAAATAGGGATGAGACACTTTCTCGCCCTTGGCCAACTGGATCGAAATGGTTTTGGCCTTATCGATCGGAATCGCAAACCCAATACCAGTAGCATCTGCCCGAATAGCAGTGTTGATTCCAATCACTTCACCCTGACCATTCAGCAACGGCCCACCAGAATTGCCAGGGTTAATGGCGGCATCGGTTTGAATAAATTCAATGCGCTTATCGCCCATGCCAATCGTCGCGCTGGAGCGTTTCAGGGTGCTCACAATGCCTAAAGTTACAGTGTTGTCTAAGCCCAAAGGGTTGCCAACAGCAATCGCCCAGTCACCAACTTGCACATCATCCGATTTACCTAAGGTTGCCACGGGCAAGTTTTGGGCGGCGCTGATTTTGACTACCGCTAAGTCTGTCACCGGATCGACCCCTTGGACTTTGCCATCAAAAGTGCGACCGTCTTTCAGAGTTACTGTTACTCGATCGGCTTCGTTCACCACATGGGCGTTGGTGAGCAATATACCTTGGCTATCAATAATAAAACCAGAGCCTTGACCACGCATTTTTTGCTGTTGAGGCTGCATGGGCATCCCAAACATAAAGTCTTCTAAGGCTGGGTCGATTTTTTGGCTAACTGTTTTCTCAGTATCAATTCTCACCACCGCTGCCCCAACTTTGCGCACTGCCGCTGCAACAAAGCTGCTGCCGTCGTTACTGGTTGTTTTGATCAAGGCGGGCAGTTTAGTAGCAGGCTCCGCTAGGCTCGGTGCGCTGGGCAAAACAGGTACTTCGGCAGCAGCGGGTGGCACCCACCACAGACAGATAGTACAAAGCAAAGCTGCAAAGAAGCGAGTTAATCGGAAAATATTCATGGGGTTGCTGCTCGAAGGTCTTTTTTTATTTTGGCTAGTTTTTGTGGTGACAGTGGGCAGGACACCGTACCATTCAACATTTTTTAGGCACTTTTCAGGCGCTGTATTAAATTCTAGCGGCAAAATTCTCTTGTTCCCAGCTTCAGGTTGAACATTCGGGATATACGACTTTGGGAGTGTAGCCAACCTCACCTTTTTTTCTGGCAGGTCTGGCATGATTATAAATGTCGAACCAACCAAACAGGTTTAAAGAAATGAACTTTTCCATCCAATCTCTCTACAACTGGTATCGCGGTCTGTTGCAAAATCCGAAGTATCGTTGGTGGGTAGTCTTGGCATCTGTGGCTTATATTGTTAGTCCGATCGATATTTCACCGGATGTTTTCCCGGTGGTCGGCTGGATTGATGACAGCATTGTGATTGGTCTTTTGGTTTCTGAGCTGTCTCAAGTAGTCAGTGCAAAGCTGAAAGAGCGCAGTACCAGAGTGAATGATACAACCAAGACCGGTGAACCCGAGTCGATCGATATCAAAGCTGTTCAGCTCGACTAGTTTTATCCTGAAAAGTCAAGATGATGTTCTGTTTTCAAAGGCGGCCAGCGGGCCGCCTTTTTGTTGTTAAACTGGCAGCATCTTTCATACTTAATCCATGTTGTCTGCTGCAATTACTACTGCTGCCCAAGCTTTGACTGAAGATACTTCGATTGCCCAGCTCGATCGGCTGCAATTTCAATTTATCTCTAGTCAGGGTCAAGAGATTTCTACTAGTTTTGTACGGTTGGGCAGCGGTACACCGATTTTGCTGCTGCATGGGTTTGATAGCTCGGTGATGGAGTGGCGCAGGCTCCAACCCTTATTAGGGTTAGAATGCGAGACTTGGGCGGTAGATTTGTTGGGGTTTGGGTTTACAGAGAGAGCTACGGGCTTAAGTTTTAGTCCCAGCAGCATTTGTGAGCATCTGCATAGTTTTTGGCAGAGGCTGATTCAGCGACCGATGGTGATTGTGGGGGCTTCGATGGGTGGGGCGGCGGCGATCGATTTTGTGCTGAAGTATCCGCAGGCGGTAGAGAAGCTGGTGCTGATTGACAGTGCTGGTTTGCAGCAGCCGCCTAAAATTGGCAAGCTGATGTTTCCGCCGCTCGATCGGCTAGCTACGAGTTTTTTGAGTAATCCTCAGATCCGGCAGGGCGTGAGTAAAGCGGCTTATTTCGATCGGGTGTGGGCAAGTGAAGATGCCCGGGTCTGTGCGGCGCTGCATTTGCAATGTGTGGGCTGGCAGCAGGCTTTGGTTGGTTTTACGAAGAGTGGAGGCTACGGGAATTTTGGGAATCTTTTAGGTCAAATTAAGCAGCCTACGCTGATTTTGTGGGGAAGACAAGATCAAATTTTGGGGGTGAAAGATGCCGATCGATTCCAGCAGCTATTGCCTAACAGCAGGCTGGTGTGGGTGGAAAACTGTGGACATGTGCCGCATTTAGAGCAGCCCGAGGTGACAGCAGAGCTAGTGCGGAAGGCCAATCACCACTGGTTAGGATCATGATTATTAAAGCTATCCAGCGATAGCAGCGTAATTGTGGGATCTTGGTTAGCAGTTGCTCGCTCAGCAGCAGTGTTGTAGCCCCAGTTTGCCAAAAATAGCTCGATATCAGCTAAATCTGGCTGAGAGACGATCGAATGCAAAGTAGGCAGCCGATCTTCGACAAACCAGATAGTATCTGCCGTAGGCAACAACTGACGCAAGGTATCAGCCTTTGACTGACGCATTTCTTTGCCATAAATGGCATCAGCCGGGAGGTTAATTCCCTGGCTTTCGAGTAACTGCCGAGTAAAACGACCGTCTTTGGTAGTAATAATTACTGGATAAATATTAGAGGGCAAAGTCTGCAAGCGATCAACTGTCCCCGGATAACAGCGCTGCAAGTCTAACCAGCCCGCTAAATCTGTCTTGATGGCTCGATCGCGCACTTCGTCCATTGCTGCTGCAATTTGAGTTGGCTGATAGCCGCTGCTAATCAATAGTGTGGGCACGAGTTCTGCCCAAGCCTCTGGTTGAACTGTTTGATTCTGCATCAAGGCCCAAACTAGCAAAGGCATTTCCCAACCATGTTCGATCGCTGGTCTTAAGATGGCAAATTGCTCGAATAATCCCTGGGGTGCTGTACCTTGCCCAGACCAGATCTGACAGTACACTGCCCAAGAAGAACTAAAATACTCTCTCATGCCATCGCATAGCACCCCATCAAAATCGAGGGCGAGAATCGATCGCGTTACTAGCTGGCTCATGCACTCGCAAAAATAAAGACCCAGCTTATTGTAACGCTGAATCTTTCAACTATCACTTGAACCTAGAGACTGGGGTGCAAGGATTCGAACCTCGGAATGCCTGGACCAAAACCAGGTGCCTTACCACTTGGCGACACCCCATTAACGTTGCCGCTTTGTTAAGATAACACAAGATCTTGGGGTACTGTCAAGTGCTTTGCCAAAATCTGGCCAAAAAAATATCGGATGCTAATCTCGCATTCTCTCCAGACGCAATTTTTGAGCAATCGGGTACCAATTTTAAGCGGCATAGGAACAGTTGAAACCTTTACTAGACTGAGATCACATTAGAGCGCTGTTGAATCAGGTTAATAATTGATACTTTTTCTACCAAGCCTACCAATAAACCATCGGCCTGAATCACCGTCAGCTCTGACAACTGATACTGTTCTAGCTGCTCGATCGCCGCGATCAAAGAACTACCAGCCTCAATAACAGTAGCGGGTTCGATCGGTTTCAGCACCTCACCCACCTGCTTACTAGCCCATAACTCACTAGGAATACTTTGCAGCACATCCACCGTCACTTCACCGACTAATTTACTGGCAGCATCAACCACCAAAAACTTTCGCCAATTGCCGGGATGTAGAGTCCGCAACTCAACAAAGTCTCGCAGGGAAGCATCGGCTGAAACGATCGGGCTATGCTCACTTACCGCATCAATTACCAACCAACCATCTAAACCATCTAGGCGCGACTGCACCCGTGCCAACTGTCCGGCGCTACGGGCATTTTGGATTAAGAACCAACCAACTAAAATATTCCAGAAACGGCTAGGATTGCCATTCAACAATGGTATTAATCCAGATAGAATCGCCAAGACACCAAAAGCCTGACCAGTCCAACTGGCTATCTTCACACCTTGATAGGGATTACCAGTGATTTTCCAGACGATCGCCTTTAAAATATTGCCGCCATCCAAAGGTAGACCCGGAATTAAGTTAAACACTCCCAAAGAAAAATTGATAATTGCCAGCACCGTAACAATCGCCATCAGCGGCGCAGGCAAAGACACAAAGCTGTTGAATACAACGAGCAACCCACATAGCAAAAAGCTCACCAAGGGGCCTGCGATCGACACCCAAAAAGCATTTCCTGGAGTGGTGGGTTCTTTTTCGATACTCGCTACCCCACCGAATAAGAAGAGAGTGATCGATCGAACGGGAATTCCTTGTTTAATGGCTACCCAGCTATGTCCTAACTCATGAGCAACCACTGAAGCAAACAGTAGTAAGCCGGTTACTAAGCCCAAAACCAACGGCACACCGGGCAACAAAGTAGGAAAATCTTGTGCCAGATCATTCCCATAAGTCCAAGTCACCAAACCCAGGATCAGAAACCATGAAGGATTCACAAAAAAAGGAATGCCAAATAACGTACCAATGCGAATATTATTGTTGCCGGTCATAACCATAGCCTCTTGAAATCTGGGTACCGCAGGTGTGGCGGTTTATTTATTGTAACCAGAGGTTAAGCTGTTCCCCGTAATTCCAAAGCGTGATCACCGAACCAGAAAAATAAGCCGTTGGTATCGGTGGCTAACTATTAAACTTGCCCTGTTGAATCATGTGGCCAACTTGCAGCACATAAATGTGCTCGACGTTTTGAATTCGATATCGGGGAATTTTTCTATAAATAAGCCCTCCCCTGCTACTTAACTAAAGTTATTCTCAAACTGTGAACAATCTAATGCCCTGCAAAGTATTGACGACAACTACGGAGGCTTCTTCGATCGAGCAACAATCTTGGCGGCTACGCAAAAAGTTAGCAATTATCCCAAACCCATATCTCGCTAGGGCTGAGGATGGTTATGCTGAAATTGACTAAGAGTGTTCACAAAATCGTTTATTCCCTGAAACTGGCGATATACCGAAGCAAAGCGAATATAAGCAACTTCATTAAGGGGTTTAAGCTGGTCTAACACCAAGTCTCCAATTTCGGTGGTGGTAACTTCTCGGCGAGTGCGTGATTGAAGCTGAGCTTCGATTTCATCAACAATTTGCTCCAAAGTGTCCGCAGACAGACCAGTCTTTTGGCAGGCATGTACCATGCCCCGTAACAGCTTTGATCGATCGAAATACTCGCGCTCTTCATTGCGTTTAATAACCGTCACCGGCACAAATTCTAGCCGCTCGTAGGTAGTAAAACGATGCTTGCACTTGAGGCATTCGCGGCGACGACGAATGCTTTGGCCGCTTTCTGTCGATCGAGATTCTAAGACGCGGCTGTCGATAAATTGGCAGTAAGGGCATTCCATGGAAAGAGGCTGGCGACAGTTATGGCAATTTTCCCATAGATTACTCCACCATAAAATATTTAGGCAAAATATTTATTATCCTTATCTCTCACCAAGCCCGCAGCCGTGATTGTTGGTATTGAGTCAAGCTGTGAAAAACTGTGCTAAATAGTGAATTTTCCGTGAAGATGAGCATGAAACTCATCGATTTACCACTGTAAAGCACTTTCACCATCAACTAATCGTCGCTTACTATCAGCTTCAAACCAATCAATGATCGATTCGGGAGTCAGATCTTCCATCGGTACTCCTTGATCAACAGCAATTTTTGCCAACAGCCGCAGAGAAGAAATAGTAATTCTGGCTAAAAACTTCTCATGAGTGGGCAGCAAAGCTCGATCGACAGATTCAGCTTCAGCAGTAGTAATATATTCTTGGGGGTTCATAATTCCATCAGTAAAATGCCAGCTCTAGTTTAACCGGGAAGGGGTTGGGTTTTAGGTTAGCAAAATTTATAGTGGGCAGCTCTCGATCGACTCCAAAGTTTCATCTAATATCTTAGCTAACTGCTGACGCTGTGGCTCCAAGTGTTGTTGGGTGGCTTGGAGCCGATCGACATGTCCTTGCAGTCGATTAGTATTCGCAATTATATTTAGCAGTCGCTGGGCTTCAGCCGCAGTCTTTTCGCCAGATTCCATTGTTTCTTTTTCTAGCAAACCGCTCAAATTGCGCATTTCTTTGATGACTCCAGCCAGTTCATCTTCCGCCACCTGCATACTTATATTGGCTTTCACGGCCAAACGCAGATTATTTTCAGCGTCCGTCAAAATTTTGGTAGCAGACTTCATCACATCGCGTTTTTCTCGCATTCTGGCATTGGTCAAAGCCATTCCTGCCTGCAAGGCAATTTGCCGTACCCGCTCAATTTCAACAGGTTGCCACTGGCGATATTCAAAGCAGCTATGAGCTACTAATAACCCTAGCAAAATGCCATTATCAAATAGTATTGGTGCCACTAAATTAGACTTGACACCAATTTTGGTCAAGCTTTCCACATAGCATTCGGTCATCCCGGCATTGTAGATATCATCGATCGCCCGCACTCGGCCATTTTGATATTTTTCAATATAGCGATGCTCAAAACAGGGATCTACTATTTTCCGCCCTAAGATCGGAGTCAGCGAGGGTTGAGTAACTTCTGCTGCTATTTTGCCCATTGAGTTGGCTTGAAGACTATAAATTACTACCCGATCGCACTGTAACAGTCGCTGGGTTTCGCTGACGGCAATTTGTAAAACTTCTAAGCGGTTGTTGCAGGTGTACAGCTTTTTATTAATAATTGGCAGTAATTCATGCCATTCATTAATACGCTGCAATTCTTGCCGAAGACTGGTGCATTCGATCGATTGATGCAAATTGGCTAAGGCGTAGCCAACTTGAGCAGCCACTTGAATACAGAGATCAATTTCGGCGGTTTGCCATTGATAGTAATCACTACATTGATGCAGCACCAATAGCCCATATAGCTGATCAGCACCAGTAATAATTGGCACAACTAAGTTGGCTTTTACGCCAATTTTTTCTAGGTTATCTACATAGCAAGAACTCATCCCTGCTTGGTAAATATTAGTAATTGCCCGCACTCGCCCCATGAGATATTGATCGATATATCTGGCATCAAAGCAAGGATCAACAATGGTGGTGTTAAGAGTTATGGGAAATTGACTAGCCACCGATTCGGCGACGATTTTTCCTCGTTCGGCGGCCTGCAAACTATAAATCACTACTCGATCGCATTTGATAGCTTGGCGTATAGAGTTGACAGTGGTTTCTAAGATTTTACCGGTGCTATCACTAGAGCGCAGTTGGGCAATAATATCGGTAAGGGTATTAGATCGATCCGCAACATTTTGAATGATGTCTGAAGAATTAGTTAAATTGCTAGTCACCGCCGATCCTCAAAATCTTGATAGATAAAGTAAGTCATACTCCAAGCATTTTATCGCGCCAGCTAATGTTTGTAAGTAAGATTTTTGGCTGAGATTGCTAAAATTACTAGTGTAAAAAAAACAGTAGCGTTTGGATATTTGTAAGTGATCTAGACTACATTAAGCTAAATGCACCTGAAAATAGCGACGGTACAACGTGCAGCTTGGCTCTACTAAGTTACCAACTAATTTGATCAGACCCATGCCATCTAGGCGATAGAGCTGTGACCAAGCCAAGGCTACTGGCTCATCGCTAGTGACAACGACGCGCAAAGCTGCCACTAAATCGGGGTGTGCTTGCAGGTTAGCCAAGTAATGACGCAGATGATTGCCATATATGCCGTTATAAGTAGGAGCAGTCTCTAGTAACTCTGGTAAGCCAAGTTGCTGCTGCCCCAAATGATACAGAGCAATTTGAGTCAAATAGGGATGACCGCCGACTAGTTCTAGAACTTGATCGATCTCAGGATTTGCCCAGCCATGGAGTTCTGCCAAATATAGAGCTTGAGTGCGATCGAATCCCGGCAACTGTACCGGCAAACCCACATTAAAGGGCGACTGATTGAGATCTAAAGAAATATAGACCTCGGTAGTATGGGCAACCACCAGACGTAACCTTGCCCAACTCTCGGTAAAATTGGCTTCTTCGTGCCACTCCCGGAGCAAAGATAAAAAATCTTCCGCCACCTCCGGGTAAGCAAAAATTGCGTCGATATCGTCGATCGCCAACAGCAAGCCACCACAGTCTGCCGCCAAGCTCTCTAAAATTCCATCCTGTAAAAAGCCCGTGCAGCTTACCTTGCTCCCGATCGCCCCATCCCAATAATCATCTAGCGCCAGATCTAAACTAAGCTGTTTGGTAATATTGGCACAGAGCCAGCGCAGCAGCATATCAATATCTTGGAAAATCTTCCGATCGGCGCGGCGCAGATTAATTCTAACAGTTTGGTATTGATGAGTCTGCATTTTATCCAGCAGCCAGTTCACCAAAGAAGTCTTACCCGTCATCTGAGACGACTTGATCCGCACCAGGGCACCAGGGTTGAGCAATTCTCGCTCACAGTCGCTTTCGATCGCTGGCCGCAGCACATACAAAGGCGAATCAGCCGCCACGGCTCCGGTGGGAAACTTGCCATGGGTGGCCAGGGGCATTTTCTGACGCTGCAAAGCCTGTTTAAAGTTTTGCTTACCGACTTTTTCTTGCAAAGCCACCGAGAGCTTTTGCCAGAGGGCACTGCCCACATCTTTATGAATATAATCCGCCGAAAGGTTCATTTCTAGAGCGATCGATTCATAGGTGCGTCCCTGCCAAGACCCGTGCAGCACCGCCACCTCCCGATCGGTCAGGTGTTTGCCGCTACTTTGCCACACCACCCGATCGGCGATGGCTTTAACCTGTTCCCAACTCAATTCCGCATCCATTAGTGGTGTTTTTTTAGGGTTTCTACTCCTGCACGCCCTTGACGAGAGAAGGGGGTGAGGGTGATCAACTTTTCTAAGCTTACCCGACTTTTCCAGACATCCTACTAATTTACAAATAGATCTACAGCTCAATTTCCCGATTTAATCCCCTCGCCAGCTTAGAGGGCGTTGCTTATGCTGGAAGTATCGTTCAGCCCTCAAACTTATGACAGTTCAACATCCTGGTACTTTAATTCACTTACTCAAAGACCGCTATCATTTTTTGGAAGAAATTCATCATAACGAACGGCTTAATAGCAAAATTATTTCGCTGTTACTCATTAGCTTTGGTGGCTTCTTTATTTACGGCGGCATTATTGGTGCAAGTAATGCCCAAATGCCTTTGCAAATTATTTCTTCAGCCATCAAGTTACCGGCTTTATATCTAATTACGCTGTTGATTTGCGTTCCCACTCTGTATATTTTTAATGCTTTCTTTGGTTCACAGCGGACTATGAAGCAGCACTGGGCTTATTTATTAACAGCAATTACAGTGATTTCTGTCCTGCTCTGTGGCTTTGCTCCGGTGAGTCTCTTCTTTTTGTTGGCAGTCAATAACAAAATGTTTTTTCTGCTGTTGAATGTGGCAATTTTTAGTCTTACTGGTCTATTGGGAGTATCTTTTCTTTATCAAATGATGAAGCCGATCGACAGTGAAGACGAATCACCTAATGTCCATCTGCGCACTAATATCTTGCGCTTTTGGTTAGCTCTTTATGGCTTTGTTGGTACTCAGCTTGGTTGGACAATGCGGCCTTTCTTTGCAACAGGCAAAGAATTTTCTTGGCTCAGACCTCGGGAAGAAGCTGGCAGTTTTATTATTAGCGTCTGGGAGTCATTAAATCATGTCCTTCGTTAATTCTTTCCAATCTTTAGTTTTGATGCAACATTATCCAGCTAAAACTATGACTACTTCAAATATTTTGCAGTTACTGATTCCGCTGCGCGAAATAGAGCATCTCACAGAATTGGAAGTGGGGGAGGTGTTTGTAGCTAGGACTTATCGCACTTCGGCTTTAAAGCGACCAATGCCACTGTTAAATTTCTGCGCCAAGCAGCTCTTGGCGGTGGGCTTGGTGTGGATGGTGGGCATGATTCCAGTTGGCCGTTGGGTGGAAGGTAATTATGGGTCGATCGATGATCATCAGCAGCAGTTTGTAGCGATTAATAGCTCGATCGATCTCACCATCATTACTGGCTGGAATCTTTACATGTGGCGGCGGCGGAAGCGAATTAAAACTTTACTGCGCTTGCTGGATGAGGTAGATAAGTTTAATCGGATCATTCAATCAGTGAATGTGGTGAAAGAATTATCAGTAGCGCGGGGAGAAGCTGCTAACCCCGACAAAGAGGTGCTACGGGTGTTGCAACTCACTCGTCAGAGCCTCCTGTCTGGCCTGCAAGTCGATCGGCTACTGCGCGAATACCAAGATAGTCATCCGATCCAGCGCAGCTTGATCCAAGAAATCGAAACCAATCTTGCCGATTTACAAGAATTACGCACTCACCAAGAGTTAGATGACTATGGCCAGTTAATTTATCAGGCTTGCCAAATTGGTACCAGCGTTTATAAAGAGCTGCGAGAACTAAGTTAAACAAGTTTTTATTTTAAGTGTTTGCTGTATCTGGTTTGGGCACAAATACGTCATTGTCATCAGCCATTGGTGGTAATTGCAGGATGTTATCGGTGTTGACAGTTACCGCTGCGGGCTGTTTTTCTACAATCGGGGCAAATTCATAATGCTCATGAGCTTTTACGCCATTTAAGACCATTCCTAATACTCGCTGTTGTGAGCGGTTCAATAAATCTTGAGCATGTTTAAGATCGGCAACTTCTGCAACTTGGGGGTGCACCACTAACAACAAACCATCAGCCATTTTGGCCAGCAAAATAGTATCAGCAGCTTGGGTGAGGGCGCTGGAATCTAAAATTACCAAATCATATAAAGTAAACCATTGCACAATTAATTCCACCATCGCTGGTGAACTAAATAATGAGACGGGGTTAAGGTGCAAGGTGCCTGCGGGCAGCAGCTCCAAATCTGGAGCCACCTCAATTACCGATTCAGCAAACTGGGCATTGTGTTGCAGCACATCACTGAGACCAACACTGTTGCTTACTTTCCAGAATTCATGCTGCTGCGGCTCCCGCATATCGGCATCGATCAACAAGACTCTTTGACCGGTTTGAGCAGTAGCGATCGCTAAATTAGCCGCTACTGTAGTTTTACCTTCACCGCGAATTGCACTAGAAATCACAATTACCTGAGCCGGTGAACTGTCATTTAAAAATTTCAAATTATTGTGCAGCATCCGAAATGGTTCAGCCGCAGTATTTTGCTTGAGCGTCAATTGGGGCTGATCTTTGGGGGCAATATTTAATTGTGGAATACAGCCCAACATATCGTAGTTAGCAATTTGCTGCACGGTCGCCGCATTTTTCAACCGCTTATCGGCAAAGTCTAAGCCGTAGGCGGCAACGCCACCAGTCAACAAACCGAGGCCAGCTAATAACCAGGGTGGCAAAGAAAAAGGAATTTCGACTGGCTTACCCGAAACTGTTGCCAAACTGCTGATTTTAGCTGGGGACAACATATCGTTAGGAGAGGCTTTGAGCTTAGTGGTGAGCTGTTCGTAGCTGTTGTTGGCATTGCGCATATCTTGACTTAATATACGCATTTTTTCTTCGATCGCGGGGAATTCTTCTAAGCGCTTTTGGCCAGAATCGATCACGTTATTTAAAGCAGCAAGGCGTTTTTCTAGGCTATCTCGCTGGGTTTCATTTTTAATTAATTGGGAGACAGCTTCAGGTGGAACGCCAGACTGTTGCCATTGCACGGCTTTACCCCGAAATAAAGCGCTGCCAATCAGGTTTTGCTGAGATTCTTTTTGGATGGCTGAACGTAAAACAGTTTGTTTGCTTTTGAGATCTTGAACAGTGGAAGATTTATCACTAGAGCGAGCGCGTTCTACGGCTAACTGCTGCTCGATATTTTGCAGAGCCAGCAGCGCCCGATCCATTGAAGGGGAATTGTTGGCCAAGCTCGATCGCACCATGGTCATGGTATCTTGACCAAACATTCCTTTGAGCTTTTCGGATACAGCTTGGGCAGTGGTTAGTTGCGATTTAGCAGTAGTGACTTCTTGACTGAGGTTGTTAAGAGCATTAACCAATCTGGTTTTATCGGCAGTAACGTCAGAAATTTTAGCATCGGCCATAAACTGGCGCAAGTTAGCCTCAGCGGTACGCAAGGCATTAGTGGCTGCTGGCAATTGTTTTTCCAACTGGCCACGATTACTTTGAGCTTCTTGGCGACGGATGTTTAAATCTTGGTCTAAATAAGCTTCCATCAACTTTTGGCCAACTTTGGTAGCCATCTGAGGATTGGGATCGCGATATCTGATTTCTAAACTGTTACCAATATTGTTGATTGTAATGCTGTCAGCAACTTGGTTGGCATTGCGATCGCTGTCGGTTTTACTGAGTGCGGCCTTGACTACCGGCAGCGATCGAATAATTTTGTTGGGGCTATTGTTCATATTCATCCCTTCACCAGCAAAAATACTTTGCTGATCTTGAAAGGTGATTATCCCCTTGGCCTCATACAACGGTTTTTGGAAAGAGTTGTAAAAATTCCCTACTCCCAAAACTGTGCCCACTGCGAGCGTCGCTGGTAGCCAGCGGCGTTTGAATACTTGCCATGGTTCGTGAAAGTTCATCTGCAACGGGTTCGCGGGGGGTTCACAATAGGGCTATCCCTATCCTAGCAACTGTTATAACTCTATCAGACGGCCACTGGGATCAGCTAATTTACTTGCAGCCAGCATTTTTCCGCCAAAAAACCCAGCCATCAAGGCTGGGCTTTTGGGGGTGCTGAGGCTTAACTCTGCTGCAAAAAATCAATAGTTTTTCTCAGCTTGTTTTTAGACAGTGCCACGAATTTCCATGACCACTCCATCGCGCAGCAAGATTTCTACATTCATTTTAGAGACCAGGTTATCACCTACTGCCACTGTGAACATGCTCTCAATTTGGCCTTGGATGACTTCTTGATTTAGCTCCAGTGTTTGTACTTCTTGGAGCTGTTGCAAGACGTTGTTTTTCTGTTCTAGGAATTCGCTTTTCTTTTGGTTGACTTGCAACTGAATATTATCGATTTGCTGCATTACTTGGGGGCCGGGTGGTTGCAAGCTCTGTTGCTTGATTTCGGCGATCGCTCGCTGACCCTGCATTTCGAGCTGTTGCAGTTGACCATCTACCTCATTGATTTGCCCCTGCAAGCCCTGTTGAATTTCGTCCTTCCAACGCTGAGTGACGATCGCCCGGACGTTGACCGCGCGCTTGAGAGAGAGTTGACTCATAAAATGTTCTACCGAGATAATTGTAAAATTGTCGATGCCCTGCCTGACTCAGGAAAACATCTCGTTTATCATATCGTGATAGCGTTCCATCACCACATGTCGCTTTAGTTTCAAGCTTTGAGTCAAGGTGCCATCTTCGATCGAGAAAGGAGTTTCTAGTAATCTAAATACTCCAATGCGGTCATCAGCACGGTATCCAGGACGATTTTGGACTAGTTTAATCATTTCAGCACGCAGCAGTGGCTCTAGGCGAGGATCGGTCAGATTTCCTTCCTGCCAAGGCTCTCCTTGGAGTTTGCCCCAGTTTACCAAGGCTTCTTGGTTGGGTACGATCAAGGCTCCTAAAAACTTGGCATCTTGCCCCACCAGCATAATTTGATCGATGTAAGGGCTAAATAAGCAAGCATCTTCGATCGATTGGGGTTCAATATTCTCACCGTTGCTGAGAACGATCGTGTCTTTGGCACGTCCGGTAATAGTCAGATCTCCTTGGGGAGTGAGCATTCCCAAATCACCACTGTTAAACCATCCGGCTGAATCGATCGCCTTGGCGGTAGCCTCAGGATTCCGATAATAGCCCTGCATAACTTGTGGGCCTCTAATTAACACCAAACCTTTTTGACCTGCCGACAAAGTTTTACCGCTATCCAAATCCACAATTTTGATTTCGGTGCCGGGTAAAGGCAAGCCAGAAGTGGGGCGCAAATTTCGCCAGGGACGACGCACGTTGGTAATTGGAGCAGTCTCGGTTAAGCCATAGCCCACCAAAATACTCACGCCTACAATTTCAAAAAAGTTATCGATATGTTTGGGCAATGCCCCACCCCCACTGATCACATGTCGGATCTTGCCGCCGGTTGCCTCTCGCACTTTGCTATAGACTAACTTCTCACCCAAATTGTGCAGGGGAGCCAAAACCAGCGATTTGATCTTGGCACCCATCGTGCTGCTTGGCTGCATTTGTCGATTTATATCTAGGCCATTACAGATGCGTCGAGCGGCAATATATTTTTCACTAATATCAAAGAAAAATTTCACTAGCTTCTGTTTATTAGCCGACTGCTCTCGAAACTGTTTCTGTGCACCTTCATAAATTGATTCCCACAAACGAGGCACCGCAACCATGTATTGAGGTTTGTGCTCCTTTAGATCCTGTTTGAGGTAACGAATATTGGTGTAGGTTTGAGTGCAGCCCTGGGAAAGCAAATAATATTCACAGGTGCGCTCATAGCTGTGCCAAGAGGGCAAAATACTCAGAATTCGATCGCCTGCCATCGGCTGTACCACGGTGGCGGCAGCATGAATTTGATGTAATAGATTAGCGTGAGTCAGCATTACACCTTTGGGGTTGCCAGAAGTACCCGAAGTGTAAATGAGGGTAGCTAAATCACTAGGTTTTAGTTGGGGATTTTGGAATTCACCCGGTAGAGCTAAGACTTCACTAAAGTTTAGAGTTTTGACCGGACTCTCGGCAGGCGCTGCTTCATCAGTGAGTAAAATTACCAGATCAATCTGCTCGTAGAGCTGTTCACCGAGCTTTTTAAGGGTTTTGAGGTCTTCGATAATTAGAGTTTTGCTTTCGCTGTTAGCTAAAATGGCGAATAATTCTTGAGTTTCGGCTTGGCCACTGCGCACCGCATTAAAAGCCCCCGACATCAT
The DNA here is from genome assembly GCA_013297675.1 of Synechococcales cyanobacterium bin59.metabat.ball.084. GTDB lineage: Bacteria > Cyanobacteriota > Cyanobacteriia > Cyanobacteriales > Chamaesiphonaceae > JAAFHZ01. Next base: position 16,452 of record JAAFHZ010000060.1, read on the forward strand.
GGTGCCCTGATCGGCAATAAACCAGCGAGGGCTATTATCGGCAAACATTGCTACGGAGGTGCGAGGCTGAACTCCTAAGCTTTGTAAACCAGTGGCAAAGGCCAGTATCTGCCGATACATTTCGCGATAGGTGATGCTAACCTGCGGTTGTAAATGGGGGGCAAAGAGAGCAACCACGTCACTAAACTGCTGGGCGGCGATCGGCCACACTGCGGGTATAGATTGAATATCTAAATAATTGGTGGTGCGATCGAAGTTGGCTTTTTCTAAAGCAGTTAAAGGATATGGATAAGCCATGGGTTAAGAAAAGTGACGTGGTACTTATTTAAGAATAATGGCAAAAGGATAGCCGATCGATCTGTGCAGGACAGATTTTCGATCGGCTATTGTCGTAAGCGGAGCTATTGGCTATCAGCTTATCAGGCTAATTTGGAGATACTTACAGCAAGCGCAAGATAAATGGGTAGCGGTAAGGCTCATCGGAGCTGAGGCTATGAATAACAGCCATAACTGACCAGAAAGCGTGCCATAAGAAGCCTAAGCCCAAAAGCGGCCAGAGAATTAAGCCCAAGAGGCCAAAGGTCAGAAAAGAAAGGACTCCATAGATACCGCCAATTACTGCTGCCCAAAACCAGATGTTTAGATGGAAGTTAATCGATTCTTTGGCATTTTTGCGCACAATGTCATCGTCAGCCATCAAAAGAGCGACGATCGGCACAGCAATAGAAATCATCGAAATTCCGAACAGGGTGCAGCCGTGGCAAACCACAGACAATAAACGGTTTTTGGAACTAGTAATACTAGACATCGATCGCAGCCTCGCTTGAACTCTAAATAATGATTGATGGCTTTTAAACCAACAGATTGACTCTATCACGGGTTTTTGGTGTTGCGCAGTAGAGAAACGGTATGGTTGACCGTATTGTCACCGATATTTACTTTTCTTGATTTTCCTTAACGGAATTTTAGTTGATCGTTGGGGCTTGAGATCAAAAGATTCCAGAGATTCTAGGATAATATTGGAGTAGATTGTACCTCCATACTAAGAGGAAAATATGCCCGAATTAAAGGTCAGCGTTAGTGAAAACACACATAGAACTCTGGTTTCAATAGCTGAGAGTTCAGGTGAAACAATGCAATCAGTTGTGGATCAGGCGATCGAAAGCTATCGCAGATCTATTTTCTTAGCCCAAGCAAATGCCGCCTTTGTGGCATTGAGACAAAATGAAACCTTATGGCAAGAAGAACTTGTCGAAAGAAGCTTATGGGAGCAAACTGTTTCAGATGGAATGGAGGATCGACTGAAAATTTTGATGGGATTGTAGAGGGTAATAGTTTGATGGCACAAAAAAGAGGGCTAATGCCCTCTTTATACTTTCTGGATAGAAATTCTCTCAACTTAACGGTTGTAATCTACTTGCCGGTAAGGAACAGAACGCGCAATGTCGATGTTTTGAGCTGAAACAGTCTGAGGTGCATTGCCGGTTGCGCCGACGTTGCGAGCCATATCTAAGAAGTTGGCAGGGCTACCAGCCTTAGGAGTTTTATCTTGAGGAGTATAAGTTTTGACAGTAGATTGCCAAATTGGCTTAGGAAAGCCCAAGATTCTACGATAGTAAGCTTCGTAGCGAGGAGACTTGAGGTTAAAAGGCATTTCACCAGCATTGCGTCCAGGCAACACCCGGCGGAGTTGGTAAGGCAAAATGTCGTAGCCAAAAGCATCAATGTATTCTTTGCTGTTCAACAGAGCATCTACAAAGCCCACAATGCCTTTGGTAGCCAAAGTAATCGACCAAGCTAGTTTTTCTTCGTTGTTGTAAACATCCCGGCCCAGTGTGCGCTGGACGGTCTGCTCCACAAAACGATAGTTGTTGTTTAGGTTGTAGAAGCTGCGCTTGTAGGTGTTGGACAGCAGCAGACCGCGTACAAAATCGCGCACGGTGATTTGACCGTTGCGCAGTTGAGATTCTAAAAAGCGCTCTCTGTCACTGGCAAAAGCATGGAAAAAGAACTGACGATATCCGGCTTCGATGAGGTCATCGAGGTCGGTAGCAGAAAGGATATTTTCTGTAGAATAAATTCGAGAAGACTCATCACTAGCCACATCTAAGGATGCAACTCGCTGATTCTGCGAAGATGGTTTATATGCTAAAAGAGGAATCGCCACGCCTATAAAACTCCTATTTTCACTAAGTAATGTACAAATATCTATAAATCATAAGGCTTAGAGGGGTCATCATTCGGTTTAGTTTGATGAAAAATTACATAACTTAACCGAATCCATTTGGTCAGTTATCCCATCAGAGACAAGTAGGGCAAAGATGGCTCACTAGAGATGGTTTCAGCAGCTTCAGTCACCCGAAATTCGGTGCAGAAAGTGGCAGTGCTAAAGCCCCCAAAGCGCTTGACAGTGCTAGTGCGAATCCGCAGATCGCCGCTGGGGAAAGAAAAACGCTCAATCACGCTCATGCTGTCATATTCGGTGATTAATACCAAGGAATTATCGGCATCCATAGAATATTGACCAACTACCGGCACAATCTCGGCATAGCCCCGTTCGCGGAGCAGTACGCCCTCACGGCCAGCTTCATCGGTGGGCACCAGCGCAAAGACGGTGGAGCCATTGTGGGCTTCTTCTTCTTTATCCCAGCCCATGGAGCCTTCCCAGGTTACATAAGCACCACCGATCGATTTTGCTGGGTCATAGTCGTGCATCTGACAAATTTCGATCACTCTGGGGTCAGTAGCTGGCAAGTCAGTAACGTGAATATCTGATTCCCCAGTTTCCGATCGTCGAAAGGCCAAGTGATGAGTGGTCCGTTGCGATTTCCAGTTACCGCTGCTTTTTTGGAAGAATTCCATAGCATTTATATGAGGGGCGTTCATGTGATGAGGGGCATTCCCATACAGGATGCTGCTAAATAATGAATAGGTTTTAAGATACCCTCTAGTTTAACGAGGAACGAGAAATATTTGCTAGAATCGATGCTCTGCTAGGGTGATTTTTCCATGCCAGCCAGACTACAGATCAAAGCAGCAGATTGCTCCCCGCTGGGTCGATCGATTCTTGCCTATATTGCCGATACGGGCACCAGCATGAATCGACTGGCCGAAGAATCGGGGATTCCCCAGCCTCGGCTGCGCGGAGCTTGCTTTAAAGGCACTTGTCCTACCCCCGAAACTTTGCGCAAGCTGGCGCGAGCCATGGGGCGACACCATTTAGAACTGTATACATTAGCCTACGAAGGCCGCATCGAAAAATCGCCGATCGAAGCTGCCGAAAACGCCTTAGATATTTTGATGCGAGATTTATTCGAGACTGCCCGAGAAATCGGCATGGAAGCACCCACCCAGCCGGTTTCTAAAGCTCAACTGCGACAGGCTTTGCTGGTTTTGGGGTTCAAAGAAACCTTTGCTTCAACAGAAATTCAGGTAGAAATAAGTTAATTTTTGAGCCGATAAAATTCCCTTTCTCCAGCATCTGCTAGTATGTGGAAAGTCTATGTCGATCGACTGCCCGCTAACCCACAGCAGCAGTGCGAATACAGCAGTGGCGGAGAGAGCGATCCCCGCTTTTTTTGCGCCCTGTGATTTGCCACCATCCCCATAAACTACCCTCACCAGTGCTTACCATTTAGCGTCATGACCCATCCTCTAATTCCCCAGATTATCGAGCTAGCTACCCCCGTAGCGGCAGAACTAGGGCTGGAAGTGGTCAGTGCTGCCATGTATACCCACCATCGTCCGCCTACTTTGCAAGTAGACATTCGTAACTCTAGTGGTGATACCGCCATGGCCGACTGCGAACGCATGAGTCGAGCATTGGACGAAGTGCTAGAAACTAGCGAACTGATCCCCCACGCCTACACTCTGGAGATATCCAGTCCCGGCGTACCTACCAACCTCACCACCGATCGAGAGTTTGAGGTTTTTCGGGGTTTTACAGTCTCTGTGCAGCTAGACCCCCCACTTAAGGGCAAAAGTGAGCTAAAAGGACAGCTCAAAGAGCGCAGTGAAACTGCTATCTCACTTACCCAAAAAGGTCGCACGATCGAAATCCCTCGGGATTTAGTCCAGGCAGTAGTTCTTGACACCGATTAGATACCGATTTGTCGCGATCGAAGTTCCCCTTACCCACAACTGAATATGTCAGACCAAAAAAGTAACAAAACCGTTAGCCTCCCTGGCCTGCGCAACATGATCGAAGAAATCAGCAAAGACCGCAACTTACCGGTAACTGCTGTCCAGTTGGCCTTACGCGAAGCATTACTAAAAGGCTATGAACGCTACCGCCGTGCCCAGCATTTAGATAAACTCCATTTTGAGGAAGAATATTTTGATACCTTCGATGTGCAGTTGGATTTAGATGAAGAATCTTTCCAAGTAATTGCTACCAAAGTAATCGTAGAAGAAGTCCTAGACAACGACCATGAAATATCGATCGCCGAAGTGAAAAAACTCTTGGGCATCGAAGAAGATGACGAAACTACCGAACTCCCGCCAGAAGTGCGGATTGGGGGAGAAGTCGATTTGGATGTAACCCCCGATCAAAAAGACTTTGGCCGGATGGCTGCCATTCAGGCCAAGCAAGTCCTAGCCCAAAAACTCCGCGATCAGCAGCGTAAAATTGTCCAAGAAGAATTCGAGCACTTAGAAGGCTCAGTTATTATTGGCAAAGTGCAGCGATTCGAGCGGCAATCGGTGATTTTGGCGGTCAGCAGCGGCTTTGGTCAACCAGAAGTAGAAGCTGAGCTGCCTCAAAAAGAACAGTTACCCAAAGACAATTACCGCATTGGTCGTCCTTTTCGGGTGTTCATGAAAAAAGTCCGGGATGGTTCCCAGCGTGGGCCACAATTACTGGTTTCCAGAGCAGCCGCTGGTTTGGTAGTCGAACTATTTGCTACTGAAGTGCCCGAAATTGAAGAAGAAATCGTCAGAATCGTTGCGGTAGCTCGGGAAGCAAATCCTCCTTACCGTCATGTAGGTCCGCGCACGAAAATTGCGGTGGATACTCTGGAAGGTGATGTAGATCCAGTAGGAGCCTGCATTGGTTCACGGGGATCTCGCATTCAGGTAGTCGTAGAAGAGCTGCAAGGAGAAAAAATCGATGTGATCCGCTGGTCGCCAGATCCAGCCACCTACATTTCTAACGCTCTCAGCCCGGCCAGAATTGATGAAGTGCGCCTAGTAAACCCCGAAGGTCGCCAAGCCCATATCTTGGTTGCCGAAGATCAGCTCAGTCTGGCGATCGGCAAAGAAGGCCAAAATGTGCGGTTAGCGGCCCGGTTAACTGGCTGGAAGATCGATATTAAAGACATCGCTCTTTATGATCCCGTCGCTGCGATGGTAGAAGTGCAAGCCCAAATGGATGCTGACGCAGAAGCCCGCGCCGCTCAAGAGGAAGAAGACGCATACTACGCTGACGAGGCCGATTACCAAGAGGATAATTAAATGCTCAAAAATCACCGCCGCTGCGCAAGCTGTCGGCGGGTAGCCGATCGAACTGAATTCTGGCGGGTGGTGGCAGTTCACCCCTCCCGGCAGGTGCAACTGGATGTAGGAATGGGTCGATCGGCCTATCTCTGCATTCAGCCTGACTGCCTGACTGCGGCGCAAAAAAAGAATCGATTGGGACGCGCCCTCAAAGCCCCTGTCACCACTGAAATCTATCAACAGTTATGGAGTAGACTCTCTGCGGGGGAAAATGGGCTATAATTGGAGCCTAGTAATCCAGATTGCTTTGTAACATCTAGGCAGCGGAATACCATTTTTCGGCTAGTCTCTCTGGCTAGTTGAGGCCGCTTTGATTGCCTCAAGCGCGCTGACAGCAGTAATTTTTATAGTTTTGGATTGAGGTTGGCTTGGCTCTAAATTACTAAATATATTCGCGGTTGGCCGAGTCTCCACAGAGTCTCAGTAGAATCTTAAACAGGTTCTCGGTGGTGCCATATAGTTCCGAAATCACGCGAAATAACACAACTTTACGCACCCCTAAAAAACTTAAAACTTGCTCAGCACTACCGGAGGACAATGGATGAACAACAACAAAGTCAGAATTTATGATTTGTCAAAGGAACTAAATTTGGAGAACAAAGATATCTTGTCGATTTGTGAAGGTCTAGATATTGCGGTAAAAAGCCACAGTAGTACAATTTCTGAGTCAGAAGCAGCTAAGATCAGATCTGCTGCCGAAACCTATGTGGCGACTCCTGCGCCAGCAAGAAAGCAGCCTGTTGTAGAGCGAGCCGCACCAGCACCCAAGGTGAGTAACGAGCAAAAACCCAGAATCTTACAGATTCGTAACAGTAACAATCCCCAGCCGCCTACGCGCCCCGAGCCTAGTGCCGGTGGCAACTTGGTGGAGCCAACGAGGCCAGCTCAGCCCAGCCAGGGCAACCCAGACCGGCCAGTGGCTCGTCCGGCACCTCGCAGTGCAGATGCCAGTAGCAGTGAAGCACCCATGAGAGCTATTGATGCGCCCAATAGGCCACAATCTAATGCTCCGGCGCGACCAGAAGCCGCTGCGGGTAGACCAGTACTCAAGCCTTTATTGAAAGCCGATCAGCCACCTGGCGGCAGACCCCCAGAGGGTAATCGTCCTCCCCGCAGCCCTGGCGGCGAAAGAAGCGGTGAGCGCGTCGATCGAGGTGATAGAGCTGATCGAGGTGACAGAGGTGAACGCCGTCCCCCAGCTAGAGAAGTGCCCGCAGTCCCAGAACTCAATCGTCCTCAGCGCAAGGTAATTGCGGCCAAGGTGCCCTCGGCGATCGGCAGCATGGGCGGTTTAGACACCGATGATTCGATCGACGTGATTGATAACGTCGAGACCTTGGAACTGCGGCGGCCAGCAATGCCCAAGCAGCCCAAGAAACCCAAAGCTTGGACTGGTAAGAGCGAAGAAGAAGAAGCTGAAATTGCCGCGAAGGCGGCCAAAGCGGCTGGTAAAAATAAGCGGAAGTCTCAGCTCGTGGTCGATGACGACGATGATGATGACGATGATGACAGCGGCAGCGAAGAGACCTCAGTAGTAGTGAGTCTCTCGATCGCCCGTCCGCCCAAGCCCGAAAGCGCTCATCGGATTGCAGCGCCGATCTCAGCTCCGGCGCGGAAAAAGCCCAGCCGAGGCGGCGAAGATCGGCGGAATAATGATCGACGCAAGGAAGCGAAGGCTACGGTCGAACGACCAGAAATTATTACTCTGGTGGGCAGTTTGACGGTGCGAGACTTGGCAGACATGCTGGTTGTCCCCGAAACCGAAATTGTGCGTCTGCTGTTCTTTAAGGGCATTGCTGTCAGCGTTACCCAAATTTTGGATGTAGCAACCGCAACCATGGTGGCTGAAGAGCTAGAAGTGGTGGTGTTGACCCAAGCTGAAAAGGCTCCGGCCATTAAAACTACCGAAATGCTCGATGCCTCTGACTTAGAGTATCTGATCCGTCGTCCGCCGGTAGTGACCATCATGGGTCACGTAGATCACGGTAAAACTACTCTCTTAGATGCCATTCGCAAAACCAAGGTAGCTCAGGGCGAAGCCGGTGGGATCACCCAACATATCGGTGCCTACCATGTAGATGTAGACCACGATGGGGTGATGCAACAGGTAGTGTTCTTAGATACTCCTGGTCACGAAGCCTTTACCGCCATGCGAGCCAGAGGAGCCAGAGTAACCGATGTGGCGATTTTGGTGGTGGCTGCCGATGATGGGGTGCGGCCTCAAACGATCGAAGCAATCCGCCATGCCCAGGCTGCGGAAGTGCCGATTATCGTGGCCATTAACAAAATGGATAAGCCTGACGCTCAAATCGATCGGGTACAGCAAGAGCTAGTTGGTTACGGTCTGCAACCAGAAGCCTGGGGTGGCGACACTATTATGGTGCCAGTCAGCGCCCTGAAGGGTGAAAACCTGGACAAGCTGCTAGAAATGATTCTGCTGGTTTCGGAAGTAGAAGACTTGATGGCTAACCCCGATCGACCTGCCAAGGGCACGATCATTGAAGCTCATTTGGATAAAGCTAAGGGGCCAGTTGCTACCCTGCTGGTTCAAAACGGTACCCTGCGCGTCGGTGATACCTTAGTTGCTGGTCACGTATTCTGTAAAGTCCGCGCCATGGTGAGCGATCGCCTAGAGCGAGTGGATGTTGCCGGCCCTTCCTTTGCCGTTGAGGTGTTGGGAATGAGCGACGTACCGGCTGCCGGTGACGACTTTGAGGTTTACGTGAGTGAAAAAGAAGCGCGTTCCTTGGCAGACAAGCGCTCTGAGCTGTATCGCAGCTCTCGTTTGCAACAAATGATGTCTTCCCGACGGGTGACGTTGAATACTCTGTCGGCTCAAGCGCAAGAGGGCGAACTGAAGGAGTTAAATCTCATTCTGAAAGCCGATGTGCAAGGTTCTTTGGAAGCGATCTTGGGTTCGTTGCGCAATTTGCCCCAGCAGGAAGTGCAAGTACGGGTGCTGATGTCGGCTCCCGGCGAAATCACCGAAACTGACGTAGATTTGGCAGCGGCCAGTGGCGCAGTAATCGTTGGTTTTAGTACCAGTCTGGCCAGTGGTGCCCGCTTAGCAGCGGACAATGCTGGAGTAGATATTCGGGAATACGACAT
>JAAFHZ010000061.1 GCA_013297675.1 Synechococcales cyanobacterium bin59.metabat.ball.084
AGCAGGGTAACGATTGTGCCATTGGGTAAATCGCTAGCTGCTGCCACTTGGGGCAGCACTTTGATATCTCGGGCGAGGTCGCTGCTATTTAACACCGTGTTGGTGAAAATTACCAGTGGTAAGTTGGTGGCACCATTCAGACTACCAATAGGCGTAGATTTATTAGTAAAATCATCGTTGTCATTGGTTGGCCCTACTGCGCTGGGCTGCTCTCGTGGACCATTCTTGAGAGCCGGGGGCGCAGCAATTTTGAATGGCACTAATAAAAATTCGCCATCAGGTGAGTCTTTAATAGTGTCTGGGCCAATTCTGCTAAACGATCGAGGGTCATTGGCCGGAACCGTTGCATCCACAATTCCGGGATACAAGAGGGGCTGCTGATTTCCATCTTTAACTCCCGGTGTACCATCATCGTTGTAGTTGTTGGGTTGGCTGTCACCAGATTCATCAAAGATCAGCCTGCTGCTGGGCGTGTTATCGGCTGGGTTGTTAGGGTCTTGGGGCTGAGTACCAAAAACCTGAGCAATATTATAAATTTCGGTACGACTGAAGTCGGTGACTTCGACCTTAACTTCAAAGCCAGTAGCAGTAGAGCCTTTGGGCATTCGGTAATCGCTGCGGAAAAAGCCGACCCGCCGCACGTTAGGAGCCGTATTAGCATCGGGAGGTGTGGTAGACCAAGTAACTGCATTAGCCTGTTCGGTGGAATTGATCGAAGTAGTGCTATAGAAGTAAATTGGCACCCAGGTACTATCTGGTGTGACCGCTGCCACAAATTTAGTGCCCAATGGAATTGCATTAGAAATTAAAATTCCTACTTTGGGCTGACCATCGATCGAAATACTAGTGCCGGTTAAGTCTGTCGGGCTAATATTGCTGATGTTGGGGGGCAAAGTATCAGCTATATTTAAGCTCAGACCAAAATTAATGGTGTTATCAGATGGATTAAAAGGCTGTTTGATTCCCAGCGTAATTTTAGCCAGAGCTTCTGGCGTAGAGCCTATTTTAAAGGTTTGGGTGGATTGAGCCTCCCGAGTACCATTGCTGGGCTGGCCATCGTATTCATCAATGGCTCCATCGGCTACGTCAATGGTGTAAACGTCTTCGGGGTTGTCGATGCGAAGCTGGTTTTGGGTCTGAATCGGATTGCTAGATCCCACAGTTTTACCCAAAGTGACAGATAAATTGCCGATCGCATCATTCACTACCACTACTACTCGCATCGGTAGCTTGGCGTTGGGAGCCATAGTGCTACTGGTTAAGCCACCCGTAGGAACATCTACCCAAGCCGTGCCATTAAAATATTGATTTTTTTGGAAAGTGCCAACCGTACCAACTTGGGCTAAGTTAGGGACAAAAAATTGGGTGGTGTCGTCACCAATATTTTGAATCTCAAAGTTATAAAGTAAAACCGTGCCTTTGGTAGGAGTGCCTACGGCACCACCATTTAAGCTGCCATCTTGGCGGGTGATGCCGGTGGGGGCAATGGTTATGCCAGCTATTTCTTGACGACTGATTTTGAGAGTGGGTGAGAAAACCGTGAATGGCTTGTTGGGATCGATCGGATCTTGGTAGCTGCCTGCGGCTTGGTTGCTGATGGTGGGCACTGGGGCAGCAACGGCGGCTGTACTTGCTAAACTCAGGCCAGTAGCCACTAGGCAGTACAGTGATAAATTATGAATCGAGGAAAATTGTTTCACGCTTGCTCTGCAATAAACTTGCTATTGCGACCTGAGGTCGAAGGATAAAACCAAATATTTTAGATGTTTCGCTTGTGTAGACTCGCTTGAACTGATTCGCCCGAGCCTAGACCAACGCTCCTTCTGGTTATTTGGAATGTGATTTGGAAGAAAGCGGGCGGCGTTCCGCCCGCAGAATTGGCACTCCCAGAGGAGATCAACTATTTCACAACGCGAGTGAAACGGAATGAACCAGCAGCTTGAGGACCTAAAGGACCAGCTACTACATCTTGGTAAACAGCTACGCCAGGAGTGCTGTTGTTGCTAGCACCACCATCAAAAGTAATTGCACCATTGTTGCTATCGGTAGCCGAGGTTGCTTTGTGAGTGGTATTCGATGCCCAGTTGTTAGGAGCAGCGTTACCATCCTCTGTCACCTTGATTTTGGCAGCATTCAGAGTTACGCTACCGCTGTTAGCAGGAGCAATTTCTGAGATGTTGGTGTAAGTGATTCTGTACTCGATCGATTCACCAGGCCGTGCTCTCTTGGTAGGAGCAGCAGTGAAGGCTTCTACCAGTCCGCCGTTGGCATCGGTAATCTGAGCTTCTTTAGTGAGCTTGAGGTAGCCAGTGTAAACTCGATCGATAGTTCTGTTCTGAGGCTCAGTAGCATCTAACAGACCATCTTTGTTGGTGTCTACAAAAGCAATTACCGGTACGCTGTAACCAACCAATTGTGGAGTGTTAGCAGGAAGATCTACATCTACTCCATAGTTTACTTTAGTACCACCAGCTACATTAGGCGCAACTAAAGGCGTAGCCGGAGTAGTTGTGGCAACGCCATTTACCACATCAACAAACTTGGTACCATCAAATTCATAGGTCTTTGATGCGCCATCGTAGCTGATCGAAACTTTGGTGCCAGTTGGTAAGATTACCGCTGGGGAAGTTGCTGTAGCGGGGATAGCTGGTGTGGTTGGCAGAGCAGGCAGCAGGCTCACATCACCTGTTGGGGTGGTAGCAGCCGTCTGGAAGGTGTTAGAGAAAGGTACGGCGCTTGGATCGATCGGAGCTGGAGAATAGTTGCCGCTGGCATCTAGCACCCAAGCAGTAACCGGAATTGGAGCAGAAATATTAGTGAAATCGTCGTTGTTGCCGGCAGGGCCAACTGCACCAGGAGTATTGCTAGTACCATTCAAGATACCAACTTGTCCAGGGGCAGTAACAGCTATAATGTCTGGTTCACCAGCATCACCGGTACCGGTGTTGTTGTTGTTAGTATCAGTTACGCCTGGACTATTAGGATCAACCACACCAGTAGAAACAAGTGGATTGCCTGTAACTGGATCTACCGCGCCAGGGGTGTTGTTATCATTATAGTTGTTGGGCTTGTTGTCTCCAGATTCGTCGTAAACTGGCTTGAGCACGCCGTTAACATCAGTGCTACCAAATACTTGAGCAATGTTGGCAACGTTACCACCAGTTGCAGGAATATTGGTAAATTCTACTGTCACTAACATGTTAGGAGTAGTAGTGCCTTTGGCGATCGAGCCATCAAACACAAAACCAACCCGAGTTGCACCAGCAGGTACTGCAACAGTACCAGCACCAGGAATCGTTGTCCAAGTGGCTGCATTGGCATTAGTGGCAGTCGGAGAAGTGGTGTAAACAGCAGTCCAGCCAGCAGGTGCAGTTAAGCTCTTCGCAGTGGTGTACTGAGGTACAGCGTCAGATACCAATACTCTCTTCGCACCAGAATTGCCATCTAAGTTAATAGTAGTGGCAGCTAAGTCCGCAGCAATTTTGTTGCTGCTAGTAGGAACATCAGCTTGATTAGCAACTTTCAAACCTAAGCTGTAGGTTACAGTGTCATCAGTCAAGAGGTTGGGGTTAGCACCTGGGTCTTGAGTACCGCGTACTTTGGTCACAGTCGCAAACGCTTCAGGAGTAGCGCCAATGGTTACTTTCTGAGATACCGAAGCTTCGCGCACGCCGTTTTCGGGAGCACCATTAACTTCGCCAGCAGTGCCATCAACGTTGTCTACGGTAAATACGTCACCACCAGTAGCGTCCCGAGTAACGTTTTGAGCACCGGGAGCAGTGGTGTTACCTAAAGTTACTACTACATCAGTGTTAGATGTAGCACCAGGTAAAATAGAAGCTACTACGCGAACTTTGAGGGATTCGCCAGGAAGTTTAGAAGAGCTGATGAATTCGCCAGCACTAGGAATATCAATCCAAGTATTGGTAACAGTATCAAAGTATTGAACTCTGTCTACAGAACCTGCACCAGAAATGCTGGCAGTACCAGGAATGCGCAATTGGGTTGCATCGTTACCTACGTTGGCCACAATATAGTCGAAGTTAACTTTGTCGCCAGCTTCTGCACCAACGCCACTGTTGCCAGAACCTTTAACTACAGCAAAGGTGTCAGCGACTACGGTGATACCAGCAACTTCAGCAACTGTTACCTTAACAGTGTTAGAGAAAGTGTTTAAAGGTTTGTTGGGGTCAGTTGGATCTTCGTAGCTAGCAGTAGCCGTGTTGGTAATCTGGGTACCAGCATCGGTGCCCAGAGCCAAAACTGGTGCTGCTAACTGCATCATGCCGCCGCTGATCAACAGGGAAGCAATAACTGGACGGGAGTATTGAGATAATTTAGCTGCTTTCACGGGAAGTACTCGTTTGCGTTGTTTACTCTGCCAACCTTTTTTTATGATTGGTCTTACAATTTCATCTTTCCCTACAAAATACTCAAAAACAACGAAAATAAAAAAGTTCAGTATAAACTTCAAACCCTTTGGGAGTAAAGAATCTGGCTGTAGTATAAACACTGAAATAGGTCTATGTGTTTTTACGGATGACTATTTTAAAAAAGTAAAATGCTGAGTACAAAAAATTAATTTTTAAAAACTTTGGGCTAATTTATGTACTTTTACGGTTGACGATAACTTTGCTGGCAATGTAGGTGAGCAAGTGACTGGTATAGATAAAACATCAATGACTGTTTGGAATGAATTGCCGCCAAGCTGTAAAATAGGGCAAACTTCGGAAGCTGGAGAATAACTAATGTTTGATTGCATCATTGTGGGCGCTGGCCCCGCTGGCGGCGCAGCCGCTTACCATTTGGCCAAACAGGGGCACAGCGTGGTTATTCTAGAAAAAGAAACTTTGCCGCGCTATAAGCCTTGTGGTGGTGGAGTATCACCGATCGTCGGCAAGTGGTTTGACTTTGATTTTAGTCCGGCCATCTCAACGAAAGTAGATACGCTGCGTTACACCTGGGAAATGGGCGACGAGGTAGAAGCCAAAGTAGAGGGCATTGAGCCAATTTGGATGGTGCGTCGCGATATTTTTGATCATTTTTTGGTGCAGCAAGCCCAGAGTAAAGGCGCTGAACTACGCGATGGCACAGAAGTAAAAGGAATTGAATTAGTTGGAGACACCTGGCAAGTCACTACCAGCAATGGCACAGTAGCCGGTAAGTACTTGATTGCTGCCGATGGAGCTAAGGGACCGATGGCTAAGATGTTGGGCTTTAAAGATCGCAAGCGTCGCTTGGCAGGTGCGTTGGAAGTAGAAACTGTGGCCGCCAACGTGCCGCCAGTGGTCAGCTTCGAGTTCGGGATGGTAAAAAATGGCTATATCTGGAATTTTCCGAAGGCTGACGGCTATTCGATCGGCATTGGTACTTTTAGAGGCGGTGAAGGCCAAGATTTTAAGAAAATTTTGGATGAGTATGCTCAAGGACTATTTAAGATTGATATCAACAGCGTCAAGCAATATGGCCACCCTATTTGTCTGTGGGATGGTGATCAGAAGCTGCACACCGATCGGGCGTTGCTAGCAGGCGAGGCGGCCTGTGTGGTAGACCCCATGACAGCGGAGGGCATTAGACCTGCTATTTTCTCGGGAATCAAGGCTTACGAGGCAATTCATGGGGCTTTGACTGGAGATAGTGGGGCGATCGCTAAGTATTCGGAAGTAATGGCCGATGAATGGGGATCTGATATGAAGTGGTCACAGCGGATGGCAGCGGCTTTTTATCAATTTCCTAAAGTGGGTTATAAGGTGGGTGTGAAGCGCCCAGCAGCGACGGTGATTATGGCGAAGATCTTGGCTGGAGAGCTGCGCTACTCGGATGTGGCCGGTAAGGCGATTAAGAAGATGACCAGTGGCCTGCTTCCGGGCTTTGGTAAATAGTTGGCCACTATTCAGATCTATTTGTCACTCTCTATACTCTTAAAGTATAGAGAGTGTTTAGTTGATTAATATAGAGCGCCTATGTCCCAGAATCGCTTGTACTTAAACGTTCCCTATGCTGAGAAAGATGCAGCCAAGCAACTCGGTGCAAAATGGGATGCTAAGGCTAAACGCTGGTTTATCACCCCAGAGCTTCAGTCCGACTCTTTTGCCCTTGATTCTTTTGCCCTCGATTCTTTTGCTCAGTGGCTCCCCCTTCCTCCAGAATCGATCGCCTTTGGCGCAAGCGAAGCTATCGACGATACAACGCCTCCCAAGCTGACGATCGAACTGGTGCCAGAAACCTGCTGGTATTCTAATGTTCGCTCCGAAGTCACACCAAAGGTCTGGAAAATACTAAAAAGACTGACATTTCAAAAAGCTAATGATTGCTGTGAAATCTGTGGTGGCAAAGGCAGCCGCCACCCCGTCGAATGCCATGAGGTTTGGGATTATAACGATGTACAGCACCTGCAAACCTTGGTTCGGCTAATTGCTCTTTGTCCTGCTTGCCACGAGTGTAAACATATCGGACTTGCCTGTGCCCGAGGCCGTGGTGACATCGCCATTGCACACCTAGCAAGGGTGAATCGATGGTCAATCAACCGAACGAACAACTATATTGAGCATTCCGCCCAGGTGTGGCAAACTCGCAGCCAATTTCAGTGGACTCTAAACATCTCATCTCTTGAAGCCTTGATGAAGTAAAGCCGAACATCTCAACACCAACACAGCTCTCTAACAACGACTAACCAAATGAGTTCGCTTGCCTCAAAGCCATTTAGATATGTTCTTTGGAGCTATTGCTGGCAATGGGGATGCAAAAACATTGCCATTGACTTTTGACTCGTCAGTTTTCAGGATATACTGTGAGTTCAAAGGCGATACTTCGGCATAGCTCAGAACCAATTGCTTGCCATAATACAGGCGAGAGCCTGAGAGGATATATGCTAAAAACACTTTTGTTTTTGATTTTCATCTTGCCATTGGGCAATTTATTAACTACCAGGTTGCCTTGGAGAATAAAGATCCAACTCGTTTGTTATATTTAGCAGTTCCACAGGAGGTATATAGTTCGTTTTTCCAGTCTTTACTGGCAAAGGCTGTAATTAATAAGCATCAAATAAGATTATTGGTTTACGATCCTGAAAACGAGGTAATCACAGAATGGCTGATATAAAAGAGTATCGCAAAAACATCCGAGATCTGCTGGAAGAAATTCATGGCTATGATATTTCTAATAGCGATAGTGGAATTGAAGGACAAATCATTTTTGATACCGAGCATGATCATTATCTTTTAATTGATGTTGGCTGGGAACAAAAAAAACATGTTTATGGAGCTATTATTCACATAGATATTAAGGATGAAAAAATTTGGATACAGAGAAATAATACTGAAATAAATTTAGCCGATCGACTGGTAGAGATGGGAGTTCCAAAAAATCATATTGTTATTGGGTTTCAGTCATCTTTTACCCGTCAGTTTTCAGGATATGCCGTGGGCTAAGGGGTGATAGCTTCTTCGACATATCCCAGCACCAGTGGTTTGCACCAATGGCGATCGAGGAATCTGAGTAGATACGATATTGTCTTAACTATTACTGAGATGTATTTCAAGACGATTGTATTTAACAGGCTTACAAATCAGTCAAGAATAGTTGGGAGATTTTTTTGAGGATGCGCAGGACATCAAAAAGCTCATTGTTTTTTTGGTTGTAGAGTGAGAAGTCATTAGAAAACTGATATTGAACAATTTTATCTTGTACAGCTTTTATAAAAATCGAAAACCCACCATTGCTCACCAATCCATAGGTAGGGCGAGATTGATTGGGACTCACTAGCATATAAGTAAGCGCCTGAGCCATCCCAGCTTCAATGCTAAAAGATTTTCCCTTAGTTTCGATGACCAGCACCCAAAGACTACCCTGAATTACCAAGGTATCAATTCTACCTTGGTAAATAACTTCCTGGTCTTCCTCCATTTCTACTTCTTCAATTTGCACCGGATATTCTGATTCGATATCAAAGGGCGGATCATATAACTTGGCCATCTCTAGCAAAGGCGTAGTCACGATTTGATTAACAATTCCTTCACCAATATGGCCGCGATGACGATGATAAAGATAGCGCTCCTTAATTCGATCGCAGCGTTCTTTTTCTAGCTCGGTTATTTCAGGCAGATTTTCATGCCATTCGGTAAAAAAGCTATCGCTAGTAGTTTGCTGAGCCGAAAACTTTGTTTCTATCTCCTGCAAGCTATTAACATGTTTAGAAATTGCGACTGTGGTTGTCATTGTTCTTATCACCGAATACCAACGCTATCAAGCACATTATATTCAATTTTCCTACAGCTTATTTCGACTTTGATCAACACAAGTCGTTTGTGCCATAGGTAATGATCCGGTGATCAACAACCTCAAGCAATACCTACTTGGACTTGGCCATCGGCGACCCGCACCGGATAAACCGATAACTGTACCGTGGGGTCATCAAAACATTCGCCAGTTTGGAGATTGAAATTTTGTTTGTAGATGGGAGACGCTACTTTGGGAATGCCATTGCGATCGCCCACCAAACCCCGCGATAGCACATAGGCTTTGCTGAAAGGGTCATAGTTATCGATCGCATAGATGCCTGCGGCAGTGCGAAAGACGGCAATTTGTTTATCAACCACCAAAGCACAAACACCACTATTGAGCAGAATTTGCTCTAGTTGGCATACCGTGATCCATTGATTAACTGTTTGGGACTCGACAGAAGCTGAAACCATGTTTTTGCCTGGATTGGTTAACTAAATGATGTGGCGATCGGTTCAATTCGACTCCGCTCAGTGACCGATCACTTGATTCTAGCGGTTTTGGATAGCCATTAATACCTCGCGCTCGTGAGCATAAGGAGGTCTGGCTTGGCCGCGTTCTTCTACCCGCAGTAGACTAGGATCTGGTTCAGGAGAGTTGACGAAGTGGTTAAAACGGGCGAGCTTTTGGGGATCAGCTAGAGTGTTTTGCCATTCGCATTGGTAAGTAGCTACTTGGTGCGCCATCTCTGCCTCTAGTCGATCGGCAATCCCCAGGCAATCATCGATTACTACGGCCTTGAGGTAGTCCATGCCGCCCTCTAGCTTGTTCAGCCAAGTAGCAGTGCGCTCTAGACGATTGGCGGTTTGAATATAAAACATCAGGAATCGATCGATGTATTTGATCAAAGTCTCTTGGTCTAAATCGCTGGCTAAGAGCTGGGCATGTTGCGGCTTCATGCCGCCATTGCCGCACACATACAGGTTCCAGCCCTGCTCAGTGGCAATAATACCAAAGTCTTTGCTTTGCGCTTCGGCGCATTCGCGGGTGCAGCCCGAGACCGCCGATTTCAGCTTGTGGGGGGCGCGTAAACCGCGATAGCGTTCTTCTACCACGATCGCTAAGGTGGTAGAGTCTTGAACACCAAAGCGGCACCAAGTGCTGCCCACGCAAGATTTT
This sequence comes from Synechococcales cyanobacterium bin59.metabat.ball.084, assembly GCA_013297675.1. Taxonomy (GTDB): domain Bacteria; phylum Cyanobacteriota; class Cyanobacteriia; order Cyanobacteriales; family Chamaesiphonaceae; genus JAAFHZ01. The sequence goes on from JAAFHZ010000061.1 coordinate 9,400, forward strand.
ACGGTGCGCAGGGCTTTACCGTAGGCGTGACCCGATTCAAAGCCTGCGGCAATTAGCCGCTGCCAAATTGCCGGGAGCTGGTCTACTCTGGCTCCTAGCAAATCAATCCGCTGACCACCAGTAATTTTGGTATAGAGTCCAAAGTCACGGGCAACTTCACCCAGGGCAATTAGGGCTACCGGCGTAACTTCGCCGCCGGGGATGCGGGGAATTACCGAGTAGGTGCCGTCTTTTTGGATATTGGCCAAGAAAGCATCGTTGGTATCTTGGAGGGTAACGTGCGCCGGATTCAAGATTTGCTCATTCCAAGCCGAGGCCAAGATAGAACCGATCGCTGGCTTACAAATTTCGCAGCCCTGACCTTTGCCATGCTTAGCCAACAGATCGGTAAAGGTCATGATTTTTTCTAGCCGCACCAGGCTATACAGCTCTTGGCGGCTGTGGTCGAAATGCTCACAGAGGTTGTTTTTAACTTCCAAGCCCGCCTTTTTCATTTCTAGCTTCAGCAGATCGGTAACTAGTGGCACACAGCCCCCGCAACCAGTGCCAGCGGTGGTGCATTTTTTGAGGGTGCCAATGTCGGTGATATTATCAGCCTGAATTGCTGCGCAGATATCGCCTTTGGTGACATTGTTACAAGAACAAATTTGGGCGCTGTCTGGAAAACTATCAACTCCCAGACTGGTGCTGGCACCTGACTTAGCAGGCAAGATCAAATCTTCTGGATTCGGCGGCAAGACTATTTGGTTCTGGGAAATCTGCAACAAATTACCGTAAGTTGAGGCATCGCCCACTAGCATACCACCCAGTAAATGCTTACCAGTGGCATCCACTACTAATTTCTTATATGTGCCTTTGATTGAATCAGTAATCCCGACCACTTTTGCGCCGGGAGTCTGACCAAAGGCATCGCCAAAGCTGGCCACATCTACACCCATCAGCTTTAGCTTGGTAGACATATCAGCACCACCAAAGGTGTTATTGCCATCACCACAGATTTGCTCGGCGGCAATCGTCGCCATGGTGTAGCCGGGAGCCACTAAGCCATAAATTTTGCCTTCATGCAGGGCGCATTCTCCGATCGCGTACACATGAGGATCGGAGGTTTGGCATTGTTCGTTGATCACAATTCCGCCCCGATCGCCCACGGTCAAGCCACATTCCTTAGCAATCTCATCCCGAGGTCTGATGCCCGCCGAGAACACAATCATGTCCGTAAACAGTTCGCTGCCGTCAGCAAAGACCATTTTTTGTACCCGGCCATCTACACTCACAATTTCGGTGGTGGATTTGCTGGTATGTACCGTCACGCCCAAAGCCTGAATTTGATCCTTAAGAATATTGCCCCCCAATTCATCCACTTGCAGCGGCATCAACCGAGGTGCAAACTCTACTACATGAGTCGTCAAACCCATATTTTTCAGGGCATTGGCACATTCCAACCCCAACAAACCACCGCCGACGACTACGCCTACTTTGGCTTGCTCGGCATAGGCCGACATTGCTTCTAAATCTTCGATCGTCCGATAAACAAAAGTTCCTTCAGTATCCTTCCCGGCGATCGGTGGCACAAAGGGATAAGAGCCAGTGGCAATCACTAGCCGATCGAACTCCACTTCTGCACCTTGAGCCGAAATTACCTTCTTGGCAGCCCGATCGATCTTGGTGGCCTTGTCACCCAAATAAACTTTGACTCCATGCTGGTCATAAAATCCTGGCTCTACTAAGCTTAGGTCTGCGGCGCTTTGACCGCTGAAATAGCCGCTGAGGTTCACTCGATCGTAGGCTAGACGCGGTTCTTCACAAAAGGTGATCAGGTTCCAATCTTGGGTGGCACCAATTTCGATCGATTTCTGCAAAAACTTGTGGCCGACCATACCGTTGCCGACGACTACCAGATTTTTTTTGGCCATAAGAAATTGCTAGAAGACTCACTGAAGGTTTGTGACATTTTTTCAGTCTCAGGTTGATCTTACAGTAGCCAATGATACAAAAAAATGCCCATAATGCAATTTTTGCATCATATGGAAGTTGAATTATCATGAAACCTGTAGTATCGACTCAGACACGAGGTTTGGATAGTTTAAGTTGAAACATGCTTGGGATGTTACTGAAATTCCCTAGTTTTTGTGGTGAGTTTGGTCATTTGTAATGGCTCCCAATTACCAGAAGGGATAAATGCTGCCCAATTGTGGGGGTTTTGATAGTTTGGATGTTGTAACAGTTTCAACTGGGCTTGGCGTAAGGCTTCGTGTCTGCCCATGCCTGCTTTGAGGTTGGCATAAAATGTTTTCATTAGTTCTGCTGTGGCTCGATCGCCTACTTTCCATAGGCTTAATACTTGACTTTGCGACCCGGCGATTACTAATGCCCGCCGCAGGCCATAGATGCCTTCGCCTACGGAGATGTCTCCTAGTCCGGTTTCGCAGGCTGAGAGCACTACGAGTTGGGTGCCATAGAGGTCTAGTCCATAGGCTTCGAGGCCAGTTAGTTGGTCTTTGCCTGCTAAGGCGATGCCCGATCGAGTTAGGGGTTTGTCGAGCTGTTGAGGGGTATTGGGGTTGCTGGGGGTGAAGAAGCCGTGGGTGGCGAGGTGCAGGATGGAGGGGGCGGTGGTTGCTTGGAGGGCGGCTTTGGTGGCTGCTCGATCGCGGATTATTTGGGTGTTGGGAAAGTGGCTTTGGATGGCTTGGGTTTCGGCATCGGTGGCTAGGGGGCTGAGGTTGGTTGATCGATCGTAGTTAATGCCAGAGAAGATCACTGGTGTTTGGCGACTGGGGGGTGAGTCGGCAAAGCGGGTGAGGTCTCTGCCGCTGGTGAGGTAGGAGAAGGCGTAGCGTTCGATTAAATATTTGTTGTTTTCGTCTTTGAGAGCTTCAAAGGGAATCAGGTTTAGTGCGCCGTCGGGGGAGAGGAGGAGGTGTTTGGTATCGCCAAGGTGTTGGCGGAGGGGCTGCATTAGTTGGGCATCGAGGGTGCGGGCGATTTGGTCGCGTTGGCGATTGTTGGTGCTGCTGCCATCTTGGAGGTATTTTCTAAATGTTTGGATGTTTTTTTCGATTTCTGCTGCTGCGCCCAGATCTACCCATTGGGGGTTGCCGGTGGAGCGTAAGATGGCAGCGGCGTAGTGGGGCACACTTGAATTTGTTGCCACTTCGTTGATGTTGAATGGTTGATATCTGACAAGGTGAACTAAGACAGCATCCTTGGCTATTAAAGCCTGTATTTTTGCGAGTTCAACGGGTGCAACAGTTTGGCGAAAAATTACGCTTTGCTGGCTGAGTTGAACTTCTAGATTGTGCCCCCGTTGTTCTAGTTCTTGGTATTTGGCTCGATACTCTTGGAAATTTTTTTGCTCTAGTTCACTATTGATTAAGGCCGCTTGCTCTTGGAGAATTATCTTCCACTTATCGAATAGTTTTTGCAGATCTGGTCGAGCTTTGAGTCGAGGTCTGATGCTTTGAATTGTTGCTGCGGTAGCGTCAAGAATACGTCCCCTGCGACTTAGAACGTTGGTAAGTGCTAGTCGATTGGCATCGCTACGTTTAGACTTGATGGCGAGACTAATACTACCTCCAGAACTAGTCAAAATATTATCAATATAATCTTTTTTATCCTGTTCTGAACCAATTATCAAATTTTTGGATAGTTGCTTTTCTTCAATTGCTGAAGCTCGCTCATGCAATTCTACTACTTTTGCATATTTTCGTTGATTAAAATATAAACCTGCTAAGTTGTTCAGGCCGGTAGCAACATTAGGATGCTCTTTCCCTGTTGCTTTTTCTAGGATGGCCAATGCTCTTTGCAGTAATAGCTCTGCTTTTGCATATTTTCGTTGATTAAAATATAAACCTGCTAAGTTGTTCAGGCTAGGAGCAATATTAGGATGCTCTTTCCCTATTGCTTTTTCTAAGATGGCTAATGCTCTCTGATATAATGGCTCTGCTTGCGCATATTTTCCTTGGCTATTGTACAATGCCGCCAAGTTATTTAGGATATTAGCAACATTAGGATGCTCTTGTCCTACTGCTTTTTCTGAGATGGCTAATGCTCTTTGATATAATGGCTCTGCTTGTACATATTTTCCTTGATTACGATACAGCTCTGCCAAGTTATTTAGGATATTAGCAACATTAGGATGCTCTTTTCCTACTACTTTTTCTAAGATGGCTAATGCCCTTTGATATAATGGCTCTGCTTGTACATATTTTCCTTGATTACGATACAACTCTGCCAAGTTGTTCAGGATAATAGAAACATTCGGATGCTCTTGTCCTACTGCCTTTTCTAAGATGGCTAATGCTCTTTGATATAGCGGCTCTGCTTGTGCATACTCTCCTTGATTAAAATATAAATCTGCCAAATTGCTCAGGCTAGCAGCAACATCCGGATGATCTTTTCTTTGCGCTTTGTCTAGGATGAATAATATACGTTTAGCTAAAGGAATAGCTTTTTTATATCTCCTTTGACTATATAGTTCTAAAACTTCTTGATTTAATCGTTTTAATTCAGCAATTTCTTCCTTTTCTAAAGCAGGAAAAGATGATGTAGATTGTCCTGCCGCTGGAGGCGCTATTCCTATCGAGCCAGCTATCAAAATAATCAAGGAAAATACTCTCAATAATCTTTGCTTTTTCATAATTGCTCCTCATTTTTACAGGATGAATTTAGAAATTATAGTTGTATTTAATTTCAGCCGTAGCTCTGACAATCATCACCTTATCTTGGTAACGGCTCCCAATTACCAGAAGGGATAAATGCTGCCCAATTGTAGGGGTTTTGATAGTTTTGATGTCGTAGCAGTTCTAACTGGGCTTGGCGGAGGGCTTCGTGTCTGCCCATGCCTGCTTTAAGGTTGGCATAAAATGTTTTCATTAGTTTTACTGTGGCTTGATCGCCTACTTTCCATAGGCTTAGTACTTGACTTTGCGACCCGGCGATTACTAATGCTCGCCGGAGTCCATAGATGCCTTCGCCTACAGAAATGTCTCCTAGTCCAGTTTCGCAGGCTGAGAGCACTACGAGTTGGGTGCCATAGAGGTCTAGTCCATAGGCTTCTAGGCCAGTTAGTTGATCTTTGCCTGCCAGGGCGATGCCCGATCGAGTTAAAGGATTATCGAGGTGTTTAAGACTTTCTGAGTTGTTGGGGGCAGGTTTGAAAAAGCCGTGGGTGGCCAGGTGGAGAATTTGTGGGGCTTGAATTTGTTGAAGGGTGGTTTTAGTGGCTCTTTGTTTAATAAATACTTGCGCATTGGGGAAAGTGTTTTTAATTTCTTTTCTCTCAGCGGCTGTGTTTAGGGATGTGAATTTGGTTGACCGATCATAACTAATTTCGGAGAAGATGACTGGTGCTTGACGGCTGGGGGGCACATCGGCAAAGCGAGTGAGGTCTCTGCCGCTGGTGAGGTAGGAGAAGGCGTAGCGTTCGATTAAATATTTGTTGTTTTCGTCTTTGAGGGCTTCAAAGGGAATTAGGTTTAGTGCACTATCGGGGGAGAGGAGGAGGTGTTTGGTGTTGCCTAAGTGTTGGCGGAGGGGCTGCATTAGTTGGGCATCGAGGGTGCGAGCGATTTGGTCGCGTTGGCGATTGCCGGTGTTGCTGCCATCTTGGAGGTATTTTCTAAATGTTTGGATGTTTTTTTCGATTTCTGCTGCTGCGCCTAGATCTACCCAATGGGGAGTGCCGGTGGAGCGTAAGATATTAGCAGCATAGTGATATGAACCAAAACGATTCTTCTGAGGTACTTTAGCGTTGAATGGTTGGTATCTAATAATTTGAACTAAAGCAGCATTTTGGGGAATCAGGGTTTGTACTTTCTCAAGTTTGACGGGTGCAACTACTTGATGAAATATTGCACTTTTCTTGCTAAGTTCGGCTTCTAATTGCTGTTGTTTTTGCTTCAGTCTTTCATATCTGCCTCTATATCCTTTAGCATTTTTCTGACTAAAAATGCTGCTAGCTAAATCAGATTGTTCCTGAAGATTTATATTCCAATCATCAAGTTGTTGTCGCAAATCGGGTCGGTTTTTAAGTTGAGACCTAATGATTTGAATTGTTTGTGCTGTTTCATCAAGCACCCTTCCCTGACGACCTAAAACATTGGTCGAAGCAAGTTTATCAGCTTCCGTATTATGAGACTGAAGAGCAATAGAAACACTAAAATCTAGGTCGGCCAGATTTTCTTGAATATAATCTTGTTTGTCCTGCTCAGAACCAGCTCGCAACGATCTAGATATTTTGTTTTCTTGAATTGCTGCTGAGCGACCAGACAAAGTTATAGCCAGTGAAATATCTCCCATATCATAATGAAGCGTTGCCAAGTTATTTAGGACTATGGCAACAGTAGGATGATCTGAGCCAAATACTTTTTCCCTGATAAGAAGAGATCTTTTGTAAAGTGATTCAGCTTGTTTGTATTCTCCCTGATCTTGGTGTAAAAGTGCCAGGTTGTTTATAGTAAATGCAACCCCATGGTGCTCTTTCCCCAATTTTTTTTCTGATATAGACAAAGAACGTTGGTACAGAAGTTTGGCTTGTTCATATTTTTCTTGATCACGATAGATTTCTGCTAAGTTATTCAAATTTGCTGCAATATCAGGGTGATCCTTTGCTAATATTTTTTCTCTTATTAAAAGAGCACGCTCAAGCAAGGAAGCAGCTTGCTCATTCTTTCGTTGATTTCGGTATAGCCCTGCCAGACTGGTAAGACTAATAGCAACATCTTTCCCTTGAAATTTTTCCCTAATAGATAAAGAGCGTTGGTAAGATAATTCAGCTTGATCATATTTTCCTTGAGATTGATATGCAGCCCCCAAAGTATTCAGGACAGTAGCTACGTTAGGGTGTTCCTTTCCCTGTGCTTCCTCAAGGATAAGCAGTGCCATTTTAGCAAAGGAAGTAGCTTTTTCATCTTCCCTCTGTGCTTGATATAAAAGTGATAAATTATTCATTACAAAGGCAGTATGAGGATGCTTTTCTTTTTTTGCCTCTTGAAGTATGGAAAGAGCACGATAAAATAATAATTCAGTTTGTACATATTTCCCTTGGGTAGAATATAGTTGTGCCAGGTTGTTTAAGCTTTGAGCGAGATTATCTTTCTCTGGTGCCTTTTCCCTGATAGCGAAGGCGCGATGAAGCAATGCTTCAGCCTGCATGTACTGCCCTTGCTCATAATAAAATCGCCCTAAATTATCTAGGCTTTGAGCAAAATTAAGATTGTTTTCTCTTGGTTCTTTTTTAAAAATAGTAAGTATTCTTTGATATAACGACTCTACTTCTGCATATTTTTTCTGATTATCATACAGCGCAGCTAAATTATTTAGAACCGCAATAATGTTAGAATTATCTTTCCCTGAGATTTTTTCAAAAATAGCCAAAGATCGCTTATATAGCGGCTCTGCCTCCGTATACTTTTCTTGATTATCATACAATCCAGCTAGATTGTTTAAAACAGTGGCAGTATTAAAATCATCTTTGACAGAAGCTTCCTCATGTATTTTAAGAGCACGTCGATATAAAGGTTCAGCTTTTTCATATTTTCTCCGGTCATGATATAACCGTGCCAAGTTATTCAGGCTAATAGCAACATCTAGATGGTTTCTTCCCAGTGCTTTTTCCCTAATTGCTAGTACACGTCTGACTAAAAGAATAGCTTCTTCATATTTTCCTTGACTATACAATTCTATAACTTGCTGGTCTAACTGCGCTGCTTCATCAAGTTTTCTGTTTTCTAGATTGGGAGCAGATGGTAGAGTTTGGGATACTCCTGGCAGTGTCATCTTGACCGCAACCAACAGCAGCACGATCGATAGCCCCAATCCTAATCCCCACTGCCTCATCAGACCACTCCTGTTATTAGATAAACTTAAACCCTATTAATATAAAATCTATTCTACCACCCTTACCCCCAACACCGGCTGCCCAGCCAAATCCCCCAAATCCACCGCCTCTAAAAACTCCCGCCAATCCTGACCCAACCCCACATTCCGCCGCTCCCGCAACCGCCGCTCCGCCAAACCCGTCACCGCATCATACCAACCCTCCCGCTCAACGCCCAACCCAACTCGCCGTATCCAGCCCTCCACATATCTTGTTTCCGGCTCAGAACCCCCACAAAAAAACGTCGCCTTCAAAGTCCAGCGATAATCTTGATTGAGCAGCAAAAGCTCCTGACCCCGAGAAACCTTCACCCCCATCACCCCATCCTTAACCGGCGCAGCAACTTTCACCTCATAGATATTATTATTTTCCCGATCCTGCAAGAAAAACTCCAAAGGAGCCGATCGATCCACACCAGCCACCAAAAACCACAGCGTCGGACTTACCTGGGTAGTCTGCCCCCAAACACTTTCCTCGCCGCTCTCTACTGACCCAAACCTGGGAGCCAAAGCCACCAACCTAGTACCAGCAGAAGGACAAGCCCGATTAACCGCCGCCTCCCGCTTCCCCGGAAAACCCCGTGAATTATTACCATCCTTGGGTGGCGACGGCAAACGGTAAACTTTGGGCTTTTTAGTTGACCTGGCGATCGCCACAGACTGCGAACCCAGCAAAAACGGCTCAGCCATTCCCAAACCAATAGCAATCCCCACAACAGTCGGCAGCAAACGCAAATTGAAGATCATGAATACCTTGAAACCTACATACTACTAGGGTAACAGCCTAGGACTTGGAAGACAGCCGCCGTAACTTTGTTCCAACGATCGGAAAAATTGTTACAGAACTACACCCCAACCCAAAACCTAACCATGCAGGCACTAAAGGAAACCAATAGCCCACCACCGTTAGCAAAACCACCGCACCCGCCCACAACATAATTATTACCAACCCACTCACTCCCACCAATATCCACCGATTACGAACTTGGCTACCAACCAACCAACCCACCCCAACCATTAACCAAATCAGCGGCACCTCACCCCCCAACGAATACCCCCAAATCAAAGGGCGATTATATAGCGCTGCATTCACCAACTGGCTAGTCATTTGAGCTTGCAGAAAAACCCCTGGAATCTTTTCTCCGTAAGGCGTTGCATGGAGATCCTGATTATCTTTTTTTTCCGTCGTCCCAATCAAAATAATGCGATCTTTGATTCTTGCGCTGCGATCTGATTCTGACAAATTAAATAAGTCATTGATCGAAATAGAGCTAAACCCATCCAGCACCGAGTTAACATAACGATAATTCAGCATTATTTGCCAGCCCCTGGTATCATTTTTGTTCATAGGCGCAAACTGCTGATAACCTCCGACATAGTTACTCAAAAATTTAATTGTTTTATTCCCAACTTGGCCATAGTCATTCTCAAATGGTAAATTTATACTTTGATTATTACCTCGCAAGTAATAATCAGCTAACAACAGACTAAGCCCAAAATACTGTTTACAAGCAGGAGTTACTATTTTCATTTGCAATAGATGTCTGCGCAATACTCTGTCATCATCGGCAAATATATCTGCAAAACCAATAAACTTAGCATTATCTGGAGCTTTGAAATCCTCTGGACGATTTTCTGTAGCTTGACAAACTACAAAAAAGTCATCTGATCTCAAGTTTTTTTGAATATTTTGATGCTTGGTATCAATTTTGTGATTTAAAAAATTAGCAAACCCAATTACTGACGGATCATGCTGTTTTAGCAGTCCCAACAGTTTATCTAACCGCTGATCAGACAAAGTATTCGATCGATTGATTACTCGATCGGGTTCATCTTGGGCAATCACCTTAATCACCAAAATATGATCATCTTGCCCCTCAGACAAATGGCGCGATCGCATCACCAAATCATAGGCAGTAAGTTCTAGCGGTTGCAAAACACCACAAAATCTCACTATCGATATACCCGCTGTAACCAAACTGATCAAGAAGCCACTGCGCAACAAATTGCGAAAAACTGGCCTAGAGAATTTTGTCGTGATCTGTTTCTCTGGCTGTAGTGCCTGCTGCCCAACATCGATCGGCTCTAGCTTTGGCTCACCAGTATCACTGCCGGTACTAGCCGGAGACTTTTTGGCAGGATCTAGAATCGGGTCGATCGGCTTTTCCCCATCAGCGGTAACTGGCTGAGAAGTCAGATTAACCTCATCCCCAGCAGCGATCGGCTTTCTGATCAAAACCGGCGTAAGATGCTCCGCGCTGCCCTCCAACCAAATAGCCGCACAACCCAATTTAAAAGCAAACTCCACATCACGACCCGCACCCAAAGCATCATAGAACCCCACCGCAAACGAAATAGCCGCCGTGTCGCCGATTGCTTTGTTCATACCAATCACATAGGGAATATGCCGAGCGATCTCCTGAGCCTGCACCTCCGAATAACAACCATTCAGCACCACACAGTTCAACTTGTCAGCAAACAACTCAAACAAACCAGCCAGAGCATCGCCATCAACCAACTGGCTATTCCCACTTTCATCCTCAAACACCAACCCAGCCTCACCCGCTCCATGGCCAGAAAAATGCAGAATTTGTGGTTCCACATCCAACATCGCTCGTTGAATATCGCGGGGACGCACCGCCGATCGCTGTTCTAGATTAAATCGATCGCGCTTCTGAGCACGCTGCAAGCCCTCACCAATATCTCGCAACTCTCGATCGAGCCGCAGAGCAACAGTCCCTTGCGGATTAGCTGCTAGAAAAAGAATAGTTTGGGAGCCTATATTGGAAGTCTTCATTTGATTTGAGTGGCAATTGACGCATTCTCAATAAAACAGTGGGATAAATGCAAAAAAATAGTTCAAGTAAGCTAGTAAAGTTTGGCAAGCTTGGCCGCTACTCCAGCAGCAAAAGTAATCAGGAAAATTGATAGCCCAAAGAAGCGCTGATCTTGCGCCCTTTGGTCAGTTTTCAAATCGGTCATTCTCTTCTCGAAGTTTTTAACCTCCGTTGAAAGCGTTGCAATATCGCCTTCAATTTTGGTGAACTTGGTTTCAACATTAGCGAAACCAAGTTCCATGCGTTGCTCTAACTTGGCTGTCTGCTGCTGGGTACTAACTGTCAGGTCAGCAATCTGCTTCTGCATTGCCGCTTGACCATCAGTAATCTGCCTCTGCATTGCCGCCTGACCATCAGTAATCTGCCTCTGCATTGCCATCTGACCATCAGTAATCTGCTTCTGCATTGCCGCCTGACCATCAGTAATCTGCTTCTGCATTGCCGTCTGACTATCAGCAATCTGCTTCTGGGTGGCCATGTTACCAGCGGTGATCAAGTCTTTTAATTGTTGAATGTCTGTGTCTGTGACCGTAGCCATGTGCTAACCTCTGGTTATAAGTTTTACTTGCTTCGATCGCGCTGCTACTAACAGTCCATCGAGCGAAACAGCCCTAGCCTTAACCGGTTGGGGCTGTTTCTATTTTAGAGTCAGTAGGGTTCTAATGGGGTCTTGCTAGTCAACAGGCAAGAGTTATGGGTTCCGGGGAAAATTGATACGCAGAAACTTGATCGATCCCTCTCGATCCCTCACCAATCCATCACAAGTCGCCGCCGTCAGAGCTTGCAGCATCGGTTTATAGGTTTTACCCGGTGGATATCCCAAAGCTTTCAAATCATTGCCATCCAAAAAAGCCTGGGTATGCGACCATTCGGTGAGGTATTTAAACAGCAGCAAATTATCCGGTTCCGGGTCTAACAGCAAAACTAGGTATAGCAGCTCGATCGAATACACCCCCAACTTAGCCGCGATTTGGCTAGGCCGCAGGCCAAAACCTAAATTATTGATGGTGGCTTGTACCAGCTCAATTTGTTGCAGACGCTCGATCGATTCCACCGACATCTGTAACTGCTGGGCTGCTGTGTCTCGATCGCCTTTGGCGCAAGCGGAGCTATCGACTAAATCCAAACCAGCCAGAATCACCTCTAACCGCAGTGGCCATCCCGTCAGCTTCATCGCCGGATGAGGCGGATTCACCAGTAATCTTTCCAATAAGTGCAAACTCAGCCAAGTATTCTCGGTCACTTGCAGCCGGGGATGAATACATTGCCAAGCCTGCAACTCTCCCAAGGCTCTAATGCCATCTAACCACTGGGGACTGTCGCTGAGATACTTTAGCTCAGCTCGCAGTCGATCTTCCAAGGAGGGCACTCGAACCTGGGACTGGAGAGTGGCCGCAAAAATGCCGCTGTTTAAAGTGGTCTGCCACTGTGTTTCTGTTTCTGTTGCCCAACTAAAGCCCAGTCTGGTCAAAAATCGCACCCCCCGAAATATCCGCGTCGGGTCATCTTGAAAACTGCGATCGTGCAGCACCCGCAAACATTTCTGCGCCAAATCTTGCTGACCACCAAAGAAATCGGTAATTTCGCCCGCTCTGTCACCAGTCAACCGCAAAGCCATAGCATTCACCGTAAAATCGCGCCGTTGCAGGTCTTGATAAATCGAACCCGCCGTCACCGTAGGATGGGCACCAGGATACTCGTAAGTCTCAATTCGGGCAGTGGCAATATCTACTGATACTCCCGACCATTCCTTGTCAATCATCTGTGGCCAAGTCAAGGCCGCAGTCTGGAAATTGGGGTGACTGGTGAGCTTGGCCTGGGGATAAATTGCCTGTAAGTCGATCGCTAGCTGAATCCCGGCATCAGTGGGAGTTGCCGTTTCACCGCCCACTACCAGATCTAGATCTGGCAAGATTAGAGTCAGATCAGCGGAGTCATGGCGCAGCAAATCCCGGACGGCACCGCCGACTAGGTATAGATCCCAGCCTCGATCGATCGCACATTGGGCGGCGCTGCGCCATACCGATCGTAATGCCGGAGGTAAAGCAGCATCCAGTCGATCGAGTGATACTTTTGTGGTGTTTTCTAACAATCTGATGCCTCGGAGATGTTAAGAGTGTGCAGAGATGGTAAATTTTTGTAAGTCTGCTTAAATTTATTAGCTAATCTATTTTATTGATATTCCAGGAGAATAATAATGGTTTTTGTATTCGATCTAGCCTTGTTTGCTTTGGTATTACTGTCTTTCGTTATGATTGTAGGCGTACCGGTGGCCTATGCTGCACCTCAAAACTGGGATCGTTCTAAAAATCTGTTGTTTTTAGGCTCTGGAGCTTGGTTATTGTTGGTAGTTTTGGTTGGCGTTTTGAACTTCTTAGTAGTTTAATCGTTCAGTGATGTTGTCACAGGGGGTGGCTCAGAGGACTTTACTCAGCCGCCCCAAAATTTTTGTTTAATCTATTTGGCTATTTGGGAGCTTGCATGGCTACTTTCGAGGGAAATTTTACCCCAGACATCTCACTGCGATTTGCGATCGTGGTGGGCAGATTTAATGACATGGTTACACTCAAGCTGTTAGCGGCCTGCCAAGACTGCCTCAAGCGCCATGGGGTGGATGTAGAGCCAGATAGTCAGCAGGTAGATTATGTCTGGGTTCCGGGCTGTTACGAAATCCCCTTGGCCGCCAAGCACTTAGCTTTTTCCCAGCGCTATGATGCGATTATTTGCTTAGGAGCAGTAATCAAAGGCGATACTCCCCATTTCGATTATGTCTCCGCCGAAGTCTCCAAAGGCGTAGCCGCTGCTTCTTTTCAAAGCGGTGTGCCGGTGATTTTTGGGGTATTAACTGTGGATACGATGGCACAGGCTTTAGAACGAGCAGGCATTAAGAGCAACTTGGGTTGGGGCTATGCAATGAATGCTCTGGAAATGGCAACTTTGATGCGGCAGATGCAAAAGATTTCACCAGCTCCAGTACAGCAGATGATTCAGCCCGGTTAATTCTAATCCATCAACCACTATGCGTTTACTACCTCTCAGTCTAGCAATATTGTTTGGAATTCATTTAGGTTTAGCGCCAGCAATTCTTGCTCAGTCAACGACTAAAGGTAGTAACGAAACTATTGTTCCTAACGAAAACCTAGTAGTAGAAGAAATCCCACCGATTCCTGTCGAACTGGCTAACACCGTAGCCCGCTACACTCAGTTTCGATCGGCCTCCCTCTCTAGCTGGCATCCCACCAAAAAAGAAATGCTGATTTCTACCCGTTTCGGGGAAGTAGCACAGATCCATCGGGTTCAGTTCCCCCTGGGCGCACGTCAACAGCTAACTTTTGCCAGCGAAAGAGCCAGCGGAGCAACTTTTCAGCCAACTACTGGCGACTATTTTGTATTTAGCAAAGATGTGGGCGGCAATGAATTTGCTCAGAACTATCGCTATGACTTAGCGACCGGCGATATCACGCTGCTAACTGATGGTAAATCCCAGAATGGGCGAGGGATTTGGTCAGCCAAGGGCGATCGAATGCTCTATGGCTCCACCCGCCGCAATGGTAAAGATCGGGATATGTATATTATTGACCCCAAAAACCCCAAAAGCGATCGATTGGTAGCTACTAATGAAGGTGGTGGCTGGGGGGCTTTGGATTGGTCAAAAGATGGGCGGCAAGCAATTCTCCAGCAATCTATTTCGGCTAATGAAAGCTACTTGTGGCTATTAGATATCGCCTCGGGGGTAAAAACTCGCCTGACCCCGCCAAATCAAAAGGTTTCCTATGATGGGGCTTTTTTCAGTAAAGATGGCCGAGGTATGTATGTGATTACCGATCGAGAGGCGGAGTTTCATCGCTTGGCCTATGTGGATTTGGCTACCCAAAAATATCGCTATTTAACTGCAATTCCGGGCGATATCGAAGAATGGGATCTCAGTGAAGATGGTAAATATTTGGCTTTTGTCGCTAACGAAAAAGGCGTGGCGGTGCTGCGGGTGCTAAATACTAAAACTCAGCAGCTTATCAAATTACCCAAGCTGCCGGTGGGTCTGGTGGGTGGCATTAACTGGCATCGGAATAGTCGAGATCTGGGTTTCACTCTGGCATCAGCCAAGTCTACTGCTGACGTTTACTCAATCGATATTCAAAATAATAAGCTCGATCGCTGGACAGCCAGCGAAACTGGGGGCTTGAATACCGATGCTTTCGCTCCAGCAGAGTTAGTGAGTTGGAAAAGCTTTGACGGTCAGCAAATTTCTGGCTTTTTGTACAAGCCCGCTCGCAAGTTTACCGGTAAGCGCCCGGTAATTATTGATATTCACGGTGGTCCCGAAGCTCAGTCTCGCCCCTCGTTTTTAGGACGGATGAATTATTATCTAAATGAGTTAGGAGTGGCAATTTTGTTACCTAACGTGCGTGGTTCCAGCGGTCAGGGGAAGACCTTTTTGGCGGCAGATAATGGCTTTAAGCGCGAAGATTCAGTCAAAGACATCGGTGCTTTGTTAGATTGGATTCCCACTCAGGCCGATTTAGATCCAACAAGAGTAATGGTGGCCGGGGGTAGCTATGGGGGCTATATGTCTTTGGCGGTGGCTACTAAATATAGCGATCGAATTAAGGCAGCGATCGATATTGTCGGCATCTCCAATTTTGTCAGCTTCTTAGAGCGCACCGAAGGCTACCGGCGAGATTTGCGTCGAGTG
>JAAFHZ010000062.1 GCA_013297675.1 Synechococcales cyanobacterium bin59.metabat.ball.084
AGTTACTCTTTACAGCACTGCGGGAGAATTTGCTGGGGTAGATAAAGACCGCGATCAGCCCGGTTTTCAGGTGCCAGTAGTCAAAGGCTATTTCTCTGCTCCATTGCGATCGAACCTCACCGCTCAAAGCGTACAGATTCGCGCCACGATCATGAGCTTGGAAGCCACTACCCAAGTTCAGTTTGAAACTAACCTGCGCAGTTCGATCGCCACTGGTTTATTAGATCTGCGAGTAGGTGCTAGAGGCGCTGACTACTATCGTTCTTTTACGGAGTTCTTACCAGTCGATCGCAACAACAATACCGAAGTCCGCTTGCGCGGTCAAGGGTTTGGGACTGGTCGCATTGGTGACTGGTCAATAACTGGAGCCGTAAACAGCGATCGGCCTTTAAACAAAGTCTGTAATACTTCCGATCGACTATTCCGAGATACCAACAGCACTCAATCCTGCGAAGATCTCTACCCGGTTTATGGTGATACTTCTAAAGTAGAAGCCCTGACTCCTTCGCGGGACAGCGTTTATGTGAAGCTCGAAAGCTCCGTAGGCGTAGCGGGCAGCACTCCCAACTCTATCCTCTGGGGTGACTACAACACCACCGAGTTTGCTAATCGCTCCCAGCAGTTCACCACCACTTCTCGCAACCTGCACGGAGCGAAGCTAAACTACAACTTTGGTAACTTATTGGTCAGCGGCTTTTATGGCGACAATCTGCAAGGTTTCCAGCGGGACAATATTGCCCCTGATGGCACTAGCGGCACTTACTTCCTTTCTCAAAGACTGCTGTTAGGCGGCACCGAATCTTTGACGGTGGAGACTGAAGAAATCGATCGACCAGGTAATGTTACTAAAGTAGAAACATTAGCTCGGGGCTTAGATTACGAAATCGACTACGATCGGGGTACCGTCTTACTGCGTCGTCCTTTGCTGCGCACTGCCGTAGCCGATAATGGCAGCCTTTTAGTTCGCCGCTTAGTCGCTACTTACCAATATGCCAATGGTACCAATAGCAATATTGTTGGTAGCCGTGCCCAATACAACTTCAGCCGCACTAATGGCCAAGAAAGCTGGTTAGCCGGTAGCTATACCAAAGAAACGCAAGGAATCAGAGACTTCAGCATTTACGGCGTAGATGGACTCATTTCTTTGGGCAACAGCAGCAACATTGTTGCCGAATACGCCCGTTCTACCAACGGCACCGGTCTGGGCAGTGCTGTAGACGGCAGCGCTTTCCGAGTCGAAGGACAGTTTAAATTTAGCGACACCACCCAAAGTCGGGCTTACCTGCGCAGCAGCGAAGCCGGTTTCTCGAACAATGCTACCACTAGCTTTGTTCCTGGCCAAACTCGCTATGGCGCGGACTTAACTACGCGCATTGGTAATGGCACTACTTTAAGACTGCAAGCCGATCGAGAAGAAAATCGTGGGGTAGCCCCGATCGCCATCACCGGACTCGCCAACTTCTTGATCCCGAGCATTCCCTTAACTGGTCAAGTCGATAATGACTTAACTACCATTACCGCTGGTATTCAACAGCGCTTTGGTAGCGCCACCGTCGATCTAGACTACGTGAACCGCAGCCGTCAAGATCGTTTGGCTACTCTTCCTGGCCAGTCGGATGTTTCCTCTAACCAAATTCGTACTCGGGTTGGTGTCCCTTTAGGCCATAACTTGACTCTGCGCGGTCAAAATGAAATCAATCTCAGCAACCAGCAAGATGTAGTTTATCCTAACCGCACTGCTTTAGGTATTGATTGGGCAGTATATCCCGGTATCAACTTACGGTTGAACCAAAACTATATCTCCAGCACACAATTTGGTGATAGCAACTATACCAGCTTGGATTTTGACAGCACCTACAACTTAACTAACAGCACCAAGGTAACTGGTCGCTATTCTTTGAGTCCTTTTCAATCGATCGGCTCCGTCGGTCTGCAACAAGGATTTGTGCTCAGCCCCGGGCTGAAGCTAGACTTAAACTACGAACGAGTAATCGGTGGCATTACTAATGTTACCGGTGCTGGTCAACAGTTTGCTCAGCCGGTCGGCAGCGGTCAAGTAGCCTCTAGTTTAACTACTACTGGTGGTGATACCTATGGGATTGGCTTTAACTACACCGATAACGCTAACTTTCAAGCTAATGCTCGCTATGAACTGCGCAACACCAATATCAGCAGCTCTAGCCTGATTTCGGCAGGCGCTACCGGGAAGCTCGGTTCTGATTTAACCGCCTTGTTCCGCTTCCAGCAATCTGGCGCGGCTAATCAGCTCCTACGAGATGCCCCGATCGGTGATACCACCAACCTCAAGTTAGGATTAGCTTTACGCAACCCGGCGGTAGATCAATGGAACGCTTTACTGAGCTACCAATACCGCAAAAACCCCGCCCTGTTGCCCTCTAGCATTTTAACTAGTAGTGGCACTGGCTCCGAAGATCATACTTTGTCTCTAGATGCCATTTATGCACCTAGCTGGCAGTGGGAGTTTGCCGGGAAATACGCTCTGCGCAACGCTACTAGCTACTTAGATCAAACTTTGAGCGCTGGTAACACGATCGGCATTAGCCAACTTCGCGCTACTTATCGCTTGGGCTACAACTGGGATCTAACTGGCGATGTCCGCTGGTTGAGCCAGTTTGCTAGCGGTCGCAACGAAACCGGAGCCTCTTTAGAAGCTGGCTACTACCTCACTCCTAACCTGCGCCTCTCTGGTGGTTACAGCTTAGGTGCAGCCGATGATCCCAATGGCAATCGCACTGGCGGTGGCTTTTATGGTGGCGTCACTCTAAAACTCAACGATTTATTTGGCGGCTTTGGTCAACAACAGCTCAGCCCCATCCAACAGCAGGAGTCCAAAATTAAATGAAACTAGTTAACTATTTCCTGCTGCTAGCTCTCCTGGGCGGCAGTGCCCTACCTGCTTCGGCTTTAGAGAACCAGCCATTCATCAAGATTACGGTAAATAGCAATCAAGATGAAATTAAGGCTGATGATGATTTGACTCTGCGAGAAGCGATCGCCATTCTCAATGGTGATCTAAAACAAGAGCAGCTCAGTCCTGCTGAACAACAGCAGATTCAGAATACTACAGCCAGCTCTAGCCATCGCATTGAATTTCATCTGGCATCTGGTAGCCAAAAGATTGAATTAAAATCGGCGCTGCCCAACTTAGTCAAAGATTCGGTGCAAATCGTCGGTAAAACTACTCATCAAGCTACTCTAGATGGCCTGACTTTTGCAACTCCAGAAGTCGAAATTACTCCAGCAGCAGGGGTCATGATCGATCGAGGTCTAACCCTCATGGCCGACAATATTACTGTGCGGGGCTTAAGTCTTTACGGCTTCCAAGTTGGTATCAATCCCAGCAGTCAAAACCTACCTGGTGCAGATATTTTTATTGGCACCAAGACTTATCCCGAAATTGACGAACGCTTGGCTCCTAAAAATATTGTGATCGAAAACAATTTCTTAGGCGTTAACAAAAATCGTCAAATGCCAGATACCACCTCAGATTTTGGTGTGTATGTTTTCGATTCCCAAGGCACTACTATTCGCAACAACGCGATCGGCTTTCATACCGCCAGCGGCATTATTAGCCAAATTAGCGCCAATAACTTGCTAGTAGAAAACAACGCAGTTTTCGCTAATGGTACCCAAGGAATGCCCGATGCCATTCGGTTAGAAGGCAAATTAGCTAACAACAAAATCACCGGCAACGCCATTTGCGGCAACGATGGCAGCGCTGTATTTATGTTCAAACCCGATTCTGGTGCAGTGGCCATCACTAATAATCGCATATCCTCAAACGGTCGCCGCCTGCGCCGCGCCGCGATCCATTTAATGGGTAATGATAATGTGGTGAATAACAACTCGATCGAGTTCCAAGCAGGCTCCGGTGTTGCGGTATCAGCCTTTGCTCAACACCATCGCGGCGATCTGCCCTCTGGTCGCAATATCATTAGCAATAATCGCTTTAATAACCTCGAAGGACTCAGCGTAGACCTGATTACCTATCGCAACGAGGCCGTTGAAGATTTCCAAAATGGCGATGGCATCAACGCTCCCCGCAACAGCGAAAATCGCCGTCTAGATACCGGGAATGGCGCAATCAATGCACCGCAGTTTCTGGCCAATGAGTTCTTTATCTTAGGTGGCCAAGTCCACCTCGATGGCGCTGCCGAGCCGCACAGTAAGGTAGAAATCTACCAGGTAAATAGCACCAAAGATACTGAGTATGGCCCCTTATCTCAGTCCCTCAAAACAGTCACTGCCGATGCCCAAGGCAAATTCCAGGCCACCTTCACCGGTCTAGAGCCAGGGATGGTCTTAAGCGCAGTTACTACCGATGCCAAATATGGCACCTCCGAGCCAGCCCGCAATGTAATCATCACGGTTCCTGGTCAGCCTGCTGCGGCTAGATCAATCACCAAAATTCCCACCGATTGCAGCCTGCAAGCCGTACCCGTGGCAGTTAATCCCCCTATCACACCACCAGTAATTCCTCCAGTCCCACCACAACCTCCGGTTGTGCCACCAATTCCAGTAGAACCCCCCATCCCGAGCATTATCAAAATCTCGATTCCCCAAAAGGTGCACTTTGCACTGGATAAATCCTATCTCAGCCCAGCTACCACTAAGCTGTTGGATGAAATCGTGCAGGTCTTGCAAGCTAATCCGAGCATTAGCGTTGATCTGGCTGGACATACCGATCCACGCGCACCGCAGGCTTACAACCAAGCCTTGGGAATACGCCGAGCTACATCGGTACGGAATTATTTACTCCGCAAAGGTATTTCCACCAACCGTATGACTATTCGCTCAGCAAGCTTCAATAACCGCGCTACCACCGGTCAAGGTGTGAATCCTTACGCCCTCGATCGACGGGTAGAGTTTGAATATCGGGATGTGCGCGGTGTGCAGTTAGAAGTGATCGATCGCTTCGATGACTTACAACCCGAACGATAACATTACTGAAATAGATAAAATTAGCGCCTGTCCTTCATTCAAGGGCAGGCGTTAAGGCTGAGAAATCTATTTCGAGGAGAATCTAACTGCTATTCCACTGCCTTAGTTCGGGAAGCGATATCTGTGAGCCTACAATCTTGATGGTGGATATTTTGCTAACCAAACATTCTAAACTGGGAAAGCTAACCATTAAATGTATAATTCAATAGCATTTACAGAATAAACTGTTTTAGGACTGATAATGACTGAGGGAAAAGGAAACAGAAGAGTCAAGCCAACAGTACTTGATATTTTTTGTGGCGCAGGCGGCATGAGCCTAGGCTTCCAGAATGCTGGCTGCCAAATTTTAGGTGGAGTTGATCTTAATCCACATGCAGTCAGTACTCATCATCAGAATTTCTTATCTTCCAAACTAAAACTGCCTGCTCAGGATATTCGTGATATCCGTGATTTACGTGACTTGCAGCTAAGCCCAAATGAAGTAGACATTTTAGTAGGTGGACCACCATGCCAAGTATTTTCGAGAGTTGGTATTGGAAAAATGAGAAAGCTTGGCAAAGATATAGAATCTGATCACAGAAATTTTCTATACAAAGAATTTATAAGATTTGTTTCTTTTTATAAACCTTTGTGTTTTGTAATGGAGAATGTTGATAACCTAGCGAGAAAGGAGGAAACCATTGCTAAAATCCACAAAGATTTCAGTAGGAATGGACGGAAGGGATACCCTGGTTATAATGTTGACTATCAAGTGCTAGATGCTTCTGATTTTGGTGTACCACAAAAAAGGAAAAGACTTTTTATTATTGGAATACGTTCTGATTTAGATATTGACCCAATTTTTCCAATAAAGAAAGTGAAAAATATTGTATCAGTAGGTGAAGCAATCTATGACCTTCCAGCACTAGAGCCTATGATTATGCCCCTTAAAACAAAGTCTTCCGGTCGCAAGCAATCAGATTTAGAGCATCATTATCAATCTCCTCCTCAATCACCTTATCAGAAAAAGATGAGAAAAAAAAAGGCCGAAGGAGAAGGTGTGTGGAACCATCTTTGTCGCTCTCATAATGATAAAGATATCATGATATTTAATTTACTCAAGCAGGGAGAGAAGTATCGAGATTTACCAGAAGAAATGATGCGTTATCGAGTCGATATTTTTGATGATAAATATAGGCGGCTAGTTGGAGATGAACCAGCATGGACGTTAACAGCTCACATGAGAAAAGATGGATTAGCGTATATTCATCCTTTACAAAGTCGAAGCATTTCTGTTCGTGAAGCTGCAAGGATTCAAAGTTTCCCAGACGATTTTGTTTTTTATGCTCCAATGACTAGAATGTTTGAACTAGTTGGTAATTCTGTGCCTCCACTCCTTGCTGAAGCTGTGGCAAAGCCCTTGGTAAATTTGATTAGATCTCTTTAGCATTAATAGGTTGCTGATTTCCCCTTTTCTTGGGAATACTAGATAGTAATCCTTGGCTTAGTTAGTAGTATGGTTAAGATAAGTATCAACTCCCATAAGTGTTCTAATTATGAGTGCCGACGAAATATCCAACCCAATGTATGACATCGCCGAACCTCTTGCTTCGTCTATGGTTGAGTCTCTGCGGTCTTTTGGTTACAACATACAGACAGCGATTGCTGATCTTGTTGATAACAGTATTTCGGCTGGGGCAAAAAATGTTTGGCTGAATTTTTGCTGGGATGGTGCTGATTCCCATATTTCTATTCGGGATGATGGACAGGGAATGACGGAAGCGCAGCTAATTGTTGCGATGCGTCCAGGCAGTCAAAGTCCTTTGATGATAAGAGAGGTAAAAGATTTAGGACGATTTGGGTTAGGACTCAAAACAGCCTCTTTTTCACAATGCCGACGACTAACAGTTGCTTCACGTTCAGAAAATCATGATGTGGTTACTAGACGATGGGATCTAGATTACATAAATCAAGTTGATGAATGGAGACTACTTCACTCTCCAGCAGAAGGTTCCGCTGAAAAGTTGAATGGTTTGGAATGTATAAATCATGGCACGATCGTACTGTGGGAGTGCTTAGATCGAGTAGTAGGTGAAACGAAACATAACGATCAGAAAGCTCAAGACGATTTTCTTGAAACTGTTGAGATTGTAGAAAATCATCTGGCCATGGTATTTCATCGGTTTTTAGAAAAACGTGATTATCTCAAAATTTGGATTGGTCAGCATAGGATAGAACCTTGGAACCCGTTTTTGCCAGATGCTCAAACAACTCAATCTTTGCCAGTAGAACTTCTCTTCTTCAAAGGTGAAGTAGTTACTGTTCGGCCTTATATTTTACCGCATCACTCTAAAATAACTCAGGAAACCCATAATATAGCATCTGGAGTCAATGGTTGGAATGCTCAGCAGGGTTTTTACGTTTATCGGAACGAGCGATTATTAGTTGCTGGTGATTGGCTGAGTCTGGGCTATCACAAAGAGGAACACTATAAACTAGCTCGGATTCAGGTGGATTTACCGAATTCTATGGACAGCGATTGGAATATTGATGTTAAAAAATCTAGAGCACGTCCACCTGTATCATTAAAAGCAGAGCTGAAAAGGATTGCGAGACTAACTCGTCACAGAGCTGCTGAAATTTATCGTCATCGTGGCAAAGTTTTAGCGAGAGAAAACGCTGATAAATATGTCTTTCCTTGGGATAGAAAACTCAGGCGCGGCAATGTTTTTTATGCTGTCAACCAAGAACATCCTTTGGTAGAAGAAGTGCTTAACTTCCCAGCTATCTATCAGCCAACTATTCGAGCGTTGCTTCGATTACTAGAAGAAACAGTTCCAGTCCAGCAAATTTGGATAGACAATTCAACTGAACCAGAGAAGCAAACCCAACCATTTGATGGAACGCCCTCCGAGGAAGTCATGGAGGTCATGATTCAGATTTATCATGCACTTAGGAAAAGTGGAATGACTGAGGAGCAAGCCCGTGATCGGATTTTAACAATGGAACCATTCCAACACTTTGAAGTCTTAACTCAGAATTTGTCCGATTAGATTATTAGATAAAAAATATTATGACCCATTATGAAATAGCTAGAAATTTAGTCCAATTATTATTGAAGGGTGAATTGACTCCTTCACAAAATCTGATTCAAGAGAAAGTTAGAATGGCTTTGTCTATGCTTAATGGTCAAGGAATAGCTGAAGACATATCAGAGCAAGAGCTAGTAAGAAAGATTGAAACTTTATATAGTGTCTGGATTCCACAAGGAAGTATTCTAGATATTCAGGGACATATTCCATGGTTATATGAATCTAAATCTTCTATTTCTTGGGATTTCTGGGATCGCTATCAAAGATATTTAGAAGATGAGAAAGGTTGGGCACCTGCTACAGTTATTCGTTTAGATCAACTTACAGATGAAGTACTAGATCGACTAGAAAAATCAGAACGGAGTGGTTCTTGGGATCGCAGAGGTATGGTAGTTGGTCAAGTTCAATCAGGAAAAACTTCTCACTATACAGGTTTGATTTGCAAGGCAGTTGACTCTGGCTACAAATTAATAATTGTTTTGTCTGGATTGCATAAAAGCCTTAGAAGTCAAACACAGATGCGTCTTGATGAAGGATTTTTAGGACGAGATTCACAGGTCGGTAGAGCATTTGATACAGGTATGAAACAAATAGGGGTTGGATTGATTCCTATAGGCAAGGATCTCAAGGTCATTCCTGGTACGACTAGTGCTGACAGTGGTGATTTCAACGCTAATATTGCTAATTATTATAACGTTCCTCCTAGTGGAAGTGATCCTATTCTAATGGTAGTTAAAAAAAATAGTAAGGTTTTAAAAAATTTAATTAGATGGGCTATAAACTGGGGAGATCAAGATCCAGAGTCTGGCAAAAAGATGGTTAGAGATTTTCCTCTTCTAGTGATTGATGATGAAGCAGACAATGCTTCTGTAAATACAAAAAAGCTCTCATTCAATAGAAATGGAGATCTAAATGCAGATCAGGAAGCTACTGCCATCAATGCACTAATTCGTCAGTTACTCAACAGTTTTGAGAAACGTGGTTATGTAGGGTATACAGCAACACCATTCGCAAATATATTTATCCACCCACAAGTAAATACGGATGAGCACGGAGAAGATCTTTTTCCTCGCCATTTTATTGTCAACCTACCTACTCCATCTAATTATGTTGGGCCTGTCCAAGTTTTTGGATTGGATGCCGATTCTGTAGCAGAAATAGACGAAATTGAAGGATTAGATATTATTAAAGAAATTGAGGATCAAGATGAATGGATGCCAATTGGTCATAAAAAAGATCATGTTCCAACGCATCTACCAAATTCCTTGAAAGAAGCAATCAGAGTATTTATACTATCTTGCGCTGTTAGGATTTTTCGAGGACAGACTAATGAACATAATTCCATGCTGATTCATGTTACACGATGGAAATCAGTACAAGGGGTAATAACTGATTTAGTTAATATTGAGCTTAATTTAATAAAACGTCGTCTGCGGCTTGGAGAAGGTATTGTAAGACAGCAAACTTTAGATGATTTCAGGCATTACTGGGAGGAAAGTTTTCCGCAAACTAGTAAATCAATTGTTGGAAGTGACTTACAGCCAACTGTTGCAATTCCAACATGGGAAGATGTAAGTGGTCTTTTACATGATGCGGCTGCTAGAATCCAAGTGAAAAAAATTAATGGTACTGCAAAAGATGTTCTTGATTATGAGGAATACAAAAGGAATGGTTTAAGCCTTAATGTTATAGCGATCGGCGGAGATAAATTATCTCGTGGTTTGACGCTCGAAGGATTAAGTGTAAGCTATTATCTTCGAGCATCGAAAATGTATGATACTCTAATGCAAATGGGGAGATGGTTTGGCTACCGGCCTGGATATCTTGATGTTTGCCGTTTATATACAACGAAAGAGTTAGTGAATTGGTATCGACATATTACGATTTCTAATGAAGAGCTTCGTAAAGAATTTGATCGTATGGAGCGAATGGGTGCCAATCCAAATGCTTTTCGACTAAAAGTTAGAACTCATCCATCTGGATTAATAATCACCGGAATTAGCAAAATGCGAAATGGTGAAATAATGAAAGTATCCTTTGCAGGCAGAATTGGCGAGACATCTGTGTTTTATCGAGATGATATCATTAATTCAAATAATCTTCGGGCTACGAAAGATCTTATCACTGACTTAAATCAATGTCTTCCAGAGCGTAAAAATGGCAATTATATTTGGAGCAATATTTCAGCTAATAAAATAACTGATTTCTTGTCTAGATATCAAGCACACAAAGATTCACGCTTTGCAAATTCAGAAAATCTGGTAAAATATATCCAAAAGCAAGTATCAATCAGTGAGTTAATTGATTGGACAGTTGTATTAATATCAAATGATGCTGCCAAAAGTGAACCATACAATATTTCTGAATTAAATATAGGGTTGACATTACGTAGAAATGACCCGAAATCCCCACCAAATGAATATCGACTCATAAAATCAAGACTATTAAGTCCATTAGATGAATTGATTGACTTACCACAATCTACTATCGATGAGATTTTTGTGCTGAGTACTGAAAGCAGACGAAAAAAAATCGAAAATGCACTCAAAAAGGGTACGAAGAAGTGGAGTGAAGATGATTTAAATGCCAAGGCAAAAACACCTAATGGCGAAATTATCAGAGAGAAGCGTGGTGAATTATCAGACTCTAAAAAAGGGTTATTTTTAATATATATACTTGATCCTAAAGTTATTGAATCTGAGATTCCAGTAGTAGGGTTTGTTATCAGTTTTCCTTCGAGTGAGAAAGCTGAAGCGATTGAGTACAAAGTGAATTTAATTGATGGCGAAAGCGAGTTAGAGGATAATGATGAAGATTGAAAACATATGGGCTGAATTTGAAGAGAAAAATGAAAATGTTGTACCTGGATACTTGATTCGTCGTATTTTACCTGAGGTGAACTATGATGTCTATATTGCGATCGAGAAACCATTAAACACTCGATTATTAATCCTCCGCTTCAAGAGTACCTTGCTTGATCGGAAAACGCTTTACCCGTCTTCTCGCAGTTTTATTGTGAATCGAATAGCTTTACAACAAGATAGTGAAGAGTATTCGACTCTCCAACTTGTGCTGACAAATACTAGGCATAAGGATATTTTCACAACATTGGTTCAAGATATTGTAGATGCTCTTGCTCTAGTATCTGAAGAGAGAGCGGCTATTTCAGAATTTATTACCCGACTAAAACGATGGCAAACCTTTCTAGAAAAAAATAATCCAGAAGGATTGAGCGAAATTGCCCAACAGGGTCTCTATGGAGAACTATGGTTTTTGAGACAAGTAGTGTTTCCAAATCTGGAATATGTTAGAGGACTCCGATGCTGGACAGGTCCAAAAGCGACTCAGCAAGATTTTCAGTTTTCTGGATGTGCTGTTGAGGTCAAAACAACCAGTAGCAAGCAACATCAGACACTATCAATCTCTAGCGAACGACAGCTCGATGATACTGGAATCGGGACAATTGTGCTGCTCCATCTGTCACTTGATGTACGTCAGGGTCAAGGAGAAACACTACCTGAAATAGTTTCCAGTGTTCGATCTCTAATTTCTAATGATGCGATCGCTAAAGATGAGCTTGAAAACCTTCTATTTGAAGTTGGGTATCTTGATAGTCAAATTAGTCGCTATGAAGACATTGGCTATATCATTCGAGAAAACAACTATTTTAAAGTGAGGGAAGACTTTCCAAGAATCATTGAATCCGACCTTCGGAATGGCATTGGGGATGTTCGATATACTATCAGTGTTTCTGAGTGTAAACGCTTTGCCATAAACGAATTAGATGTTATGTCTTTAATTGGAGGCCGGTCATGAGTAGCGATGAGTTAGAATTATCCCGATTCATTGAAAATCTTCATCAGCAGGTCATCATAAATTCAGAAGGTAGTAATGCTGAAGGGGATGAGGGATCTTTCCGAGAGGAGGAATTCACTAGTCTCATGATTGAATACTTAATAGAATCAGGTGAAATCGAAGATGGCCAAATCTGCTATCATAGCGCCCGTGGTATTAAAGTAAATGGCTATAATCTTCAAGAGGAGGAAGGACGACTTGATTTATTCATCTCCATTTACACTCAAAATCCTTATCCTACAACAATTCGCAAAGATGCCGTTGAGACTGCTTTTAAGCAACTTATTAGCTTCTTGGGTAAAGTTTACAAGGGTTATCACAAAACTATTGAAGAAGCATCCTCAGCCTTTGATATGGCGCAGTTGATTCATAGCCAACAAAATCAACTTAGCCATGTACGCATGTTTCTCTTCACCGATGGCATGACCACATTAAAGAGTAAACCACCCGAAGAACAAGGTGGCATAAATTATTCCTTTAACATCTGGGATCTTGGTCGGACTTATCGCTGTATTACATCTGGCCAGAAAAGAGAGGCAATTAAAATAGATTTCCAGGCTGAGCATAATTCTTTAATTCCTTGTCTTGCCATGCCAGCATCAAAAGCAGATTACAAGGCTTATGTAGCCATTATCCCTGGTGAAATCCTCCGCAAAATTTATGCTGAATACGGATCGAGGTTATTGGAACGTAATGTTAGATCTTTTTTACAGGCAAAAGGCAATGTAAACAAATCTATTCGCAAAACAATTTTAAACGAGCCAGATCGTTTCCTTGCTTATAATAATGGCATCTCAGCAACTGCTGAATCAGTACAGCTTGTTGATCTGCCAAATGGTGGACAAGCAATTGGTGGAATTGTTGATCTTCAGATTGTTAATGGTGGACAGACTACAGCCTCTCTTTATCAAGCTGTTAAAAAAGATAAAGCAGACATTTCCGGAATATATGTTCAGACTAAATTAACTGTGGTAAATAGAGAGCGAATGGATGAAATAGTTCCACTTATTTCTCGTTATGCCAACAATCAAAACAAAGTAAATGAAGCAGATTTCTCTGCTAACGACCCTTTCCATATTAGAATCGAGGAGCTTTCTCGAACTATTTGGACACCTGCTGATGATGTTCAACAACAAACTCGTTGGTTCTATGAACGAGCAAGGGGACAATATGCTGAAGCTAAAAATCGTGAATCCACAGCTTCTAAACAAAAAAACTTTACAATTAATCACCCAATATCCCAAAAGTTCACTAAAACTGACTTGGCAAAATTTGAACAAACATGGGATCAATTACCATATATTGTTAGTTTAGGTGCCCAGAAAAGTTTTGTCAAATTCACTCTTAAATTATCAAATCAGAAGTCATTTGAACCAGATGACAATTATTTTAAACATCTTATTGCAAAGGCTATACTGTTTAAGAAAGCAGAGAAGATAATTCATAATGAACAGCTTGGTGGATATCGAGCGAATATCGTTACTTACACATTGTCATTTTTGAGTTACAAAAACCAAGGGGGAATTGACTTAGATAAAATCTGGAAGCAGCAAGGGATAACATCGTTGCTTCAAGAAGAAATTAAAATGACTTCCAGAAATATTCATCAAATAATTACCAATCCACCTGATGGAAAAAATGTTACAGAATGGTGCAAAAAAGAATCGTGTTGGCAAAAGGTGATTGAACAACGATTTATCAAAGAGTAATACTGACCTCAATACGGTTCGCTTAAGCTATCAGAAAATTCGCCAAATGGGTTGGGTGAGCGGAGTCGAATCCCAACCCAATGAATTCATTGATTTCCAATGGTGCTCCCTTCGACTCCGCTCAGGGAACACCCTTTATTGATTTCCTTGGTTTTCATTGTGTTCTTAAGCGAACCGTATTGATACTGACCTGACCAATCGGGAAGACGAAATTTATGAATTATAGTGCTCCCCGTTGTCAAGACAAAAAACTATAAAAGTCAAATATGCCCCCAAGTTGAAACAGACAACAACGGCAAAATTGTGGAGATTTGCCTTGGGGCAACAATTTGTGAGCAACTTTGAACTAGCTGAAGATACCATGATAGCCACCCACAAACTCCTTGATCGCTTCGATGACTTACAACCCGAACGATAACCTTACTAAAATAACCAGAACCCTTAGCGCTTGTTCTTCAATTGAGGACAGGCGCTGATGCATTCTAAATATTGAAAGTCGGAAAAAACGGAGCCAGCCAAAGCTGAATATCATTATCCCAGCCTTGTAAAAGCCCGATCGCCGTCAAAGCAATTACCACCCCACTCACCTGCTGCAACCTTAGACTATAAGGCCGCAGCTTGACTAAATACTGACTAGCCGATCGACCCATGTAAGCCACCAACAGCATCGGCAAACCCGCACCTAACCCATACACCAACAATAGCCCGAACGCTCCCAAGGGCTGTTTATCTACAGTCGCCAAAATCAAAATACTCCCCAACACCGGCCCGGCACAAGGAGTCCACAACAACCCCAACTGATTTCCCAAAAGAAACTCCCCCATCAAACCAACTTGGGTAGGGTGCTTGATTCGCTGCATCAGATTATTGAAAGGTAAATACTTCAGTAACCAATAGCCAATCTGTGGAAAAATCGCCATGATTCCGATCGACAGCAGCAAAAAAATCGTAAAGTAACGCAGGCCGCCAATAAAATCAGCAAAACTACTACTCACCAGCCCCACCAAGCTGCCTGCCGCCGCAAAGCCAGTTACTAAGCCCACCACTAAAGCCACCGGTCCCCAGCGGTGGGACTTAATCGATCGGCCTACAATCAGCGGCAAAACCGGCAACACACAAGGCGACAATGCCGTTACTGTGCCAGCTAAAAAGGCAAGTCCAAGTGATACGGTCTCTTGAGTCATGCAAAGAACTGTGAATTTAACAAATCTACGGTTTAGCCATCCCTGAGCATCTAACGAATTTTTTGTTCCGTTTGTTCATAGGCAAGTTCACCGCTGTGATCATACCGCAAAACCTCCTGACCAAATAAAAAATAGCTTTATACTTTAGAAATATATTATTTCGATACCATCAGTATTTGACATGTATAGAAAATTTTCTTACTGTAGAAATAGTAGGGTATTTTATTATGCCGGTAGGTCATGATGATTCAGAAAGTCGCTATTGTTGGTGGCACCCATGGAAATGAGTTATTGGGAGTTTATTTAGTCAAAAAGTGGCAGGAGTTTCCTGAATTGCTGCACAGAGAGAGTTTGGAATGTGTGGCTCTGATCTCTAATCCGGCGGCAGTAGCGATCAATCAACGCTATGTCGATCGAGACTTGAACCGCTGTTTTGCTACCAATGATTTGGCTAATCAAAATCTGACTAGCTATGAAGACCAGCGCGCTAAGGAGATTGCCATGCAGCTCGGGCCAAAAGAGCAGCCATTAGCCGATGTCATTCTTGATCTACATACTACTACATCAAATATGGGGATATCACTATTACCATCTAGCAAGCATCCGTTTAATTTACGATTGGCTGCTTATCTGCATTCACTATATCCTGATATTAAGATTTGTTTTGGGTTGCAGCATGGTCAAAATGCACCGATGTTGCGATCGCTTTCTCCCTTGGGATACACGATCGAAGTAGGGCCGATCGCCCAAGGTGTTCTGAATGCTGATTTATTCCAACAGACCGAGCAGTTAGTGCATGAAATTTTAAATTATGTGGACGCAACAAATCAGGGTAATCCGCTCTCAGAGGCTGCTGTGGTGACGGTATATCAAGCTATTGCCAATGTCGATTATCCGCGTGATGCAGCAGGCGAGTTACGCGGAATGGTGCATCCACAGTTGCAGTTTCAAGACTATGAACCATTACACCCTGGCCAGCCAATGTTTTTAACCTTCACTGGTGAGGAGATTCTCTATGCTGGGGAAGCTGTAGTATATCCAGTTTTCATCAATGAAGCCGCTTACTATGAGAAACAAATAGCTATTGTCTTAACTGAAAAACAACAAATTGATTTGGAAAAGGAGTGATTTTTTCATTTTGGCTCTAAAAGCCTTGAAAACCGAATCGCTTAAGGCACTTCGGATGAGACAGGTTTAAGATTTGTTACGACCATTCGCCGCAAAATGTGGCAAGGTTACATTAATCGATGTAAGAAAAATAATTTTAAAATCATGGACTTTTCTAGCGTTCAAAACCTAGGCAGCAGCCTGCCCCTCATTTATCTCACCGCCTTCATTGCCCTATTAGCCGGGTCAGCAGTCATTGTGGGCAAACAAGTCCTCAAAAATCGCATTCTAGAAAACGACCTAGGCAAACTAGAAAAAAGAGTCCTCGCCGATGACTGCACCGCCCAAGAATACTACGCGCTGGCCAGCATCTACCTAGACAAAAAACTGTTTGTCCAAGCTATCAAACTGCTGCAAAAAGCCCTGAAAAATAAATCCACCGAGGGCGAATTGAGCGCCGCAGCTATCGCAGCCAACGAGTTTGCCCCTGTCCACAATGCCCTAGGCTACGCCTACGAATGCCAAGAGCAATTCGACTTAGCCATCCGTAATTACAAAGAAGCCATCAAACAAGATCCCACTTATGTAACAGCCATGAATAATTTGGGTCACGCCTACGAGCAAAAGAAACTGATGAGCCAAGCTTTAGAATCCTATGAACAAGCTCTTGCTCTCGATCCCAAAAACGAAACCGCAGACCGCAGAATTACATCCCTCCGTCGCCGTTTAGTCACCACCACCAACAGTTAGAGGCATAGGTAAAAATCTCATTGACAGGGCGGCAACTTCATGGAAATTCTTTGGTTACTTCTCAAAGCATCTTGGCTCGGCTTTGCTGAAAATGATTGGCACTGAAAAAATTTTGGATAGCTTTACTCTATAATCAGCTATGTTCGCTAATTGCCAACGGAGTAGCTATGGTACAAACCAAGATTTATGGTTTGAGAGAGCGTCTTGAACCAATTAAGCTTCAGTTGTCTGAAGTGATCAATTCCTGTGTGGTAGAAGCTTTGGTATATCCCCCAGGAAAGCGCTGTCATCGATTTTTCATGATGGATAAAACAGACTTTTTTTATCCAGATGGTCGTACCGATCGCTATACAATTGTGGAATTCAGCATGATTGAAGGCCGCACAGTAGCAGCCAAAAAACAATTGATTAAATTAATGTTCGAGCGGACACAGAGCCTAGGGATTTCTCCCCAAGATCTAGAAATGACCATTTTCGAGAATCCTAAACACAACTGGGGTTTTAGAGGTCTACCCGGAGATGAACACGATCTAAACTATAAAATCGAGGTGTGAAAAGATTGGGGATTTGTTCATACAATCCCCACTTAGACGGAACGGATTTGTGGTAGTGCAGCATTTTGAAGAAGTCTATTACCAAACGGTTCAATCTTAAACTAGCAACCAAGACACCCAAGCTGTAGGATCTAATATAGAACTACAGCTTTTAATATCCCCATGAGCGACCTCGCTACTTACCACACCAGCCAAGGCGCAACCCTCGATGCCCAATATCCGACCATCCCGGCCAGCTTTAGTAATCATGATCAAGCCTTAGAAGCTGCCAGTTCTGGAGCAATGCTGATCGATCGATCGCACTGGGGACAAATCTTAGTCAGCGGTGAGGATCGACTGCGCTTTTTGCACAACCAAAGCACCGCCGACTTCAACGCCCTCCCACCCGGATCGAGCTGCAACACCGTTTTTGTTAACTCCACCGGCAGAACGATCGACCTTGCCTTGGCCTTGATTTTAGAAAACGCAGTGCTGCTGATGGTTTCCCCTGGTAAAGGCCACGCCATCTTGCAAATGCTCGATCGATACATCTTTTTTGCCGACAAAGTAACTCTCCAAGAAACCGCCCAAGCCTCCTTCAGCCTTATTGGCCCACGCAGCCCCCAACTCCTCCTCCCCAGCCTCCCAGCCGAAATCCCCAGCGGTTTCCAGCAAATCGTAGATATTGACGGCACCTCAGTACGCATCGTCGCCGACTCTGGCCTGGGTCTACCGGGCTACACCTTATTTATGGAT
Organism: Synechococcales cyanobacterium bin59.metabat.ball.084; assembly: GCA_013297675.1. GTDB lineage: Bacteria > Cyanobacteriota > Cyanobacteriia > Cyanobacteriales > Chamaesiphonaceae > JAAFHZ01. Next base: position 17,928 of record JAAFHZ010000062.1, read on the forward strand.
GCCGCCGCTGCTCCCCAGGTTTGGCAAAAACTAGTCGCTCTGGGTGCCATTCCTGGCGGTGAAGAATGTTGGGAAGAATTGCGCATTCGTCAAGGCAGACCGGCGGTTGATCGAGAATTAACCACCGATTACAATCCTTTAGAAGTTGGGCTATGGCAAACCATCTCGTTTACCAAAGGCTGCTACATTGGCCAAGAAACGATCGCCCGTCTCAACACCTACAAAGGAGTTAAGCAATATCTGTGGGGCATTGAACTAGAAGAAACCGCCGCAATTGGCAGTGACTTAATCTTAGATGGCACCAAAGTTGGCATCCTGACTAGCTGTAACGGCCAGCGCGGTCTGGCGTATCTCAAATCCAAAGCGGGCGGTGTGGGTCTGCAAGTCCAAGTGGGCAGTACCACCGGCAAAATTGTGGATATTCCTTTTGTGAGTCATGAATACTATGCTTAAAGGCTGGGCAGAAGTGTGGATCGATCGATTAGATTTACCCGCCAACGAGGTAGCAGCTCTTACCCAATTTTTGACTCCCGCTGAACTGGGCTTGTGCGATCGCTGTCGGCTAACCCATGTGCGTCAACACAAAATAGTTGCAAGAGCCAGACTCCGCCAAATTTTGAGCGGTTATTTAGATCAACCGCCTCAAAAAATCGAAATCTCTACGGGCTTACAGGGCAAACCCCAAGTGGCTGGGATAGAATTCAACCTATCCCACAGCGGCGATGTAGTGGCTTATGCCATGAGCGATCGACCGATAGGCATTGATATTGAACGCATTCGATCGATGGATCTCTCGGGCATTGTCGAGCGTTTCTTTGCTCCTAGCGAATTTGCCGCATGGCAACAGCTCCCCCCATCAGAACAAGAAGCCGCTTTTTTTCGCACCTGGACAGTGAAAGAAGCTTACCTGAAAGCGATAGGCACTGGACTTCACACCCCATTATCAGAAGTAGAAGTCAGCATAAATCACGAAAACCCCAAAATCATCCAAGCCCCCCACCGCCAAAATTGGCAATTACACCCCATCCCCACCGAAATCACCCACCCACCAGAGCCACAGAACCCCATCAAATCCCCCGTAAGTTTACCGATCGGTTACGTAGGCGCATTAATTACCGCTGCTGATATCAACAAAATTGAATTCATGATATCAAAGTAGTAAATAAAACCGCAGGCGGAGAAAATAATCCCCGCCTAATCTAGATGTATATTGTCAAAATTATTGGGCGATCGGTTCACTAGCCCAAGGATTACCCGGCTTCACCGATCTGCCAGACCGCACTGGTGCCGTGATAACTTCGGTCATCACATTACTAGGAGTACTAACCTGAACACAGTTAGGCGTAAACAAAAAGATATTGTCGCCAATGCGCTCATAGTGACCATCTATAGCGTAAGTACCACCAGCCACAAAGTCTACAGCACGCTGCGCTTCTTCTTGACGGATCAAGGTCATATTTAAAATTATTGATTTTTGCTGACGCAAAGCATCAATGACCTGAGGCATTTCTTCAAATGTACGAGGCTCAATGAGCACCATTTCGGATGTGCCGTGAGATATACCGGGCAAGCCTACCACGTTACTACGCTTAGTTTTTGGTGACTCTGAATGATGGGCAGAAAATACTGCTGAGTCAGTAGATACGGCTCGACTTGATGGAGCGTGAGAATCCCTGTCTACATGATCGTAGTCGTAATCATACTCATCTTCGTATTCATCTTGGTCATTCAGACCAACGATGTCTTTCAATCTATTGAGAAAACTCACGCTGGTAGTGCTCCTTTTGTAGTAGCTGAAGTATCTAAGCAAAAAATTAACAGGAAATCCTGATAGCTTTTTATTCCTTTATTATCTCTTAAGATTTAATTATTTCAACATGAAATACAAAAAATTGCAGCAATTTTGAGCAAATGTTCTGGGAGGATGTCTGAAAAGTCCAATCTATTAGATAGGATGCTGATTTGCCAGGGTTGAAAGCCTCATTATTACGTTCGTCAGAAGACTTTTCAGATATCCTCTGAGCATCGATTCATCTTAATATTTACTAGGTGCGGCAAAAAGGCGGGAATTAATAGCTTCTTGCTACTTCCCGCCCCTGATAATTGGTTGTTTTGCAAACATTGGTATTTTAACTTCTGAACAATACACTCAATAAGCTGAGGAGAAATCATTATTGAGCGATCGATGTACTCGCCCAAGGATTACCAGGAGTGACCGATCGACGCATCCGAGCTGGCGTTTGGACAACTTCATTCAACACGCTTGTAGGAGTGCTGACCTGTACACAGCTAGGTGTAAACAAGAAAATATTGTCACCAATCCGCTCATAGTGGCCATCCATGGCATAGGTGCCACCCGCCACAAAGTCTACCGATCGCTGTGCTTCTTCTTGACGAATCAAGGTCATGTTCAAAATCACTGACTTGTGCTGACATAAAGCATCGAGGACTTGCGGCATCTCTTCAAACGCCCGAGGCTCAATCAGCACCAGCTCTGAAGCATTGTTAGAGATTCCCGGCATCCCAATTACATTGCTACCTTTTGCCCTAGCTTCTGAGCGAAGCGGCAAAAATTCTGCGGCGTTAGTGGATGACGTGTAGTCGGGGGAGTAAGCATGAGAGCCAGATTCTATGTCATCGTACTCATCATCGAATTCATCTTGGTCATGGAAGCCAACGATATCTTTGAATTTGCTGAGAAAACTCACGTTAGTAATGCTCCTGAGATAACTTTTTACGCACAAAATAATATGTGACTGTAAGAATATATCAATGAATTTACTGAGATTTTAATTACTTTATTTTTTCTTAGCTTTTAATTATTTCATAATGAATTGTCTAAAAATACATGTATCCAAATACACCCCATTAGTTCAGTATTGCTCAAAAAAAACAGAGCAATTGCTCTGAAATTAAGTTTTTACCAAATAATTAAAACCAACAAGTTGATCAACTCTGATTCAGCTCCTGCGATCGATTGGCCGCCGCCATCACGGCCTCAATGATGGTCGATCGAAACCCGCCTTTTTCTAACTCTCTAATACCCGCAATAGTCGTACCACCCGGACTTGTGACCCGATCTTTGCAAATTGCCGGGTGTAACTGCTGCTGATCTAATAATTGCGCCGTACCCAACACCGTTTGCAGCGCCAATTCTTGCGCCATCGATCGGGGTAAGCCAGCGGCTACACCGCCATCGGCTAAAGCTTCTACCATCAGCGCCACATAGGCCGGACCAGATCCTGAGAGTCCAGTGACGGCATCAAGCTGTGATTCTGCAACTCTGACTACCTTACCAACCGCTTGAAATATTTTGCTCACTAAAGCATATTGAGCATCAGTAACTCGCTCATTCCCAGCGATCGCCGTCATCCCGGCTCCTACAGTTGCCGGAGTATTGGGCATGGTTCTAATAATAGACTGCTGCGGGAAAAATCCTTCAAGTTGGTACAGGCTCACACCCGCCAAAATAGAAACTATTAACTTGTCGGCTGCCACATTCAAATCACTCACAGCCGATCGCAGTGCCTGAGGTTTAACCGCCAAAACAATCGAGGCAGCTTCCACCACCTCTTGATTATTATCAGTAACGGTCACACCGTAATTCTGATGTAAAAAATCCCGACGAGCGACCACAGGATCGCTCACGACTACAGCTTCGGCTTGATACAAGCCAACAGCCAGCAGGCGGGAAATAATAGCTTCTGCCATTACTCCACCGCCCACAATTCCAAGTTCTTTTTGCAAACCTTAGCCTCCAGTCACTAAACAGCAGGGTAGCCAACGGCTGGTAACAATTGGCTACATAGCCAGATTACGCTACTGAGCGATCGCTTCGCTAGCCCAAGGATTACCAGGAGTTACCGATCGATGAGTGCGAGTAGGTGCCTGAACCACTTCGTTTAAAACGTTAGTAGGAGTGCTGACCTGCACACAGCTAGGAGTAAACAAGAAAATATTGTCGCCAATGCGTTCGTAGTGACCATCAATGGCATAAGTACCACCAGCCACGAAGTCTACAGCGCGTTGAGCTTCTTCTTGACGAATCAAGGTCATGTTCAAAATTACCGATTTGCGCTGACGCAGAGCATCAATAACCTGAGGCATTTCTTCAAAAGCGCGGGGTTCGATCAACACCATTTCAGATGCGCCATGAGCGACACCGGGCATCCCAATAACGTTGCTAGTTTTGGATCTCAATTCGGCGTTGAAGGCCGTGCGAGTAGCAGGGGCTTCGATGGGGCTAGCGGGAGCCGGGGCGGCGTAGTCAGTATAGCCATGGGGCTGCTGCTCTACGTCTTCATATTCATAATCGTACTCATCTTGATCGTTGAGTCCGACGATATCTTTAAGCTTGCTTAGAAAACTCACGTAGGTAATGCTCCTGGGTGTAATGGAGATAAATTTAGCACAAATCTTATTGAAGCCTGAAAAAATACAGTTTTTCTAAATATTTCACAAGAAATGTGATTTTGTTAGTTTAGCTGTATATGCTGATTACTTACATACGACAAGTTGTCTGAAGCACAAAAAATAACCAACGGGAAACAATCTAGCAGAAAAGATTATTAAAATCTAGCCGGTTGCTCACAAAAAAAATTCGGTTTTCCTTAAGATTTGGCTGGAACACCTAAATTTAATAGTACGTAGCAGCTATTTTGTTTTTCTTTATTAATAGGTAAAGATTTTACTACCAACCCGAATGATGCTAGAACCAGCCGCTACAGCCAGTTGGTAATCTTGAGACATGCCCATAGATAAGTGTTTCAAATTAATTGATGGATAATCATATCGATTTATTGTGTTTTGTAAATCGGCCACAGAAACGAATAAATGCATCAGTTCTTGATCACTTAAACCCAATGGTGCGATGGACATTAGGCCGTTTACTTGGATGAATTTACAGTGATTAATCTCTGGCAAATCTATTAATAATGCCCCCACATCCCAGCCAGATTTCTGAGGATCAGGCAGCATCTTCACCTGTAAAAAGACCTGGGGAGACTTACCCAGCTCTCCGGCCACTCGATCGATCTGCTGACAGAGCTTTAAACTATCTACTGAATGAATCACCTCAAACATCTGTACGGCCTTGCGCACCTTATTACTTTGCAACTGACCAATCAGGTGCCAGCAAATATCTGGCAGATCAGCCAGAGCCGCCTGCTTTTCTACTGTTGCCTGAATCCGGCTTTCCCCAAAATCACGCTGGCCTGTTGCATATGCTGCTCGCATTTGCTCTACGGTAGCTCCTTTACTAATGGCCACTAATTTGACCGTTGGCGGAATCTCTTGACGGATGGCGGCTATTCTGTGGGCGATCGAGTTCGATTCATTCATAAAAACACTAAAAAACTAACGGTATAACGGCAATTCTGGAGCGAACTTGGGAAGATTTGCTGAAGATCAAGGAAATATACTCACAAAAAGTAATTGTTAAGCATTTGTTAAGCTAAGATTGAAAGCACCCTTTGCTGCTGGAGTGTTGCCTGAATGATCCCCCATGACTCTATTTTCCCTCAAGAGACCGCTGCTGATAAACCCGAGGAAGCTTGTGGAGTGTTTGGAGTTTACGCCCCCGGCCAAGATGTCGCCAAGCTAACCTATTTTGGCATTTATGCTCTCCAGCATCGCGGCCAAGAATCAGCGGGTATCGCCACCATGACTGCCGACACCATGCATCATTACAAAGACATGGGCTTGGTTTCTCAGGTATTTAAGCCCGAGATTTTAGAAGAATTAGGTGGCAACTGGGCGATCGGTCACACTCGTTACTCTACCACTGGCTCTAGCCGCCGGGTCAATGCCCAACCTGCAACCGTCGATACCCGCTTGGGTGGTTTGGCACTGGCTCACAATGGCAACTTGGTAAACGTGCTGGCGCTCAAAGAGCACTTAATAAGTAAGAAATGGGATATTCCGAGCACCACCGATTCAGAAATGATCGCTTTGGCCATGGCTAACGAAGTCAACGAAGGCCAAGACTGGCAAACAGCCTTAATCACCTCACTCAAAATGTGCGAGGGAGCCTTTAGTTTGACCATTGCTACTCCTAATGGCATAGTAGCCGCTCGTGATTCTAACGGCATTAGACCTTTGGTGATCGGCATATGGCCAGAGCATCAAAGGTCTAATAGATT
>JAAFHZ010000063.1 GCA_013297675.1 Synechococcales cyanobacterium bin59.metabat.ball.084
TTGGTGATGGGCATTGTGCCCATGCTGTTTGTAGCTGGCCTAATTGAAGGATTCTTTTCGCCGCAAGAAGTAATTCCTGGCATTTTTAAGTATTTAGTAGGCAGCATTATTTTTGTGCTGCTGATTCTGTACTACCTGCGCAAAACAACTAAAAACAAAGACCTGTAAAAATAGCATTGAAACGCTTCTATCTCCTTTCAACAGACTTAGGAGACTAAATATCTGCTTCTTCTAACTTGAGCTGCAATTGTGGAATTTCTTTTTGGACGATGACCACTGTAGGTAGGAAATTCTTCGCGGCTGGATTTGCAGAGACGATCACGGGGTCACGGTTGTCCTTCTTGGATTTGTGGCAAGGGGTTTTATCAGTGGGGATTTTGCTGGTTGAGGGCGATCAGTCTTGATAAATGAGGATCTAACTCTAACTCCGAGAACGTTCAATATGTTGGGTGGGGTTTTATGACAATTACAACAAATAAACTAATAGGTTTGTAAAAATTTTGTAATAATAATCCGGTGCAATAAGTATGGTGTTATGCTGAAATTTGTCTGCCTAATATGCTGATTAAGAGTGTTAGGCTGACAAATTTCCGTCTAATTAACCCTGAGAGGGTGGGGTGCGTGTGACTTTCTGAAAATAAAAATCAGACAAGCCGTTCAAGGCTAGCAGCACCAACGGAAAATAGAGGCTGGTAAATTTTCTCCTTAGAAAGTCACACGCACCCGAGAGGGTGTGTTAGGTGGAAAGATTTCTATCTATGATCCCATTCTGGGGTGTTAGACGGAATCAATTCAGTCTAATCACTTGTGACTGCTATCATAAAGTATAAATTTTTTAGACGCTTATTCTTGTTATGGATGAACTTATAAAGCAGTTTCAGAAGCCAGAGTGGTGGATAAGTGTTGTTGTAGTTGGTCTACTTATTAATATTATCTCTGATTACCTCAAGCCCACTTTGGATAGTTTTTTCGCTAGATTTTCAAGCAAGGTAAGACAAACCAGTGAGCGACAGAAGCTTGTATTTGAAAGCGATGTTCAAAATTTAATAAATAATCCCGAACAGTTAACTAGTTTAAAACTAGAAACCTTGAGATTGAATATCCGTGCAATTTTGCTGATTGTAGTATGTTTGATGTTAGACAAATTGCCGATGATGCCATTCCCTTATAGTTTCATCTTTCTTTTCCAAAGCAATTCTGAAGTCGCGCTCCCTTTGCGTTTGTTCTTGGCTATTTTGGGCTTATTCAGCTTTATTCCTTTGATATACGCACTAGCCAATTTGAACAGAGAGCGATATATCAATCAAGTTATCAAATCCTATGAGAAACGGGTAAATATCATTCAATCAAGTGTAGTGCCGTGATCTAAAAGCATAAAAACCACATTGTACCGGAGCACCATAATCCCTGTTGAATTGCAAAATTTGTCTGCGTCCAGTAAATGCGACCGTTAGACTGATACACGGATAATAAGTACGATAGAGAGCATCATAATACATCATCCTAAATTCTGATAAAGTGGATGAGCAGCAACGGACTAACTCCCGTGAGTCAATACAAACACGATCGCTTTGCCAAACTCTATGTCAAAGCACTCTACAAAACCAAAGGCAACGTCTGCGAGAACATCCCCGTCCGTCGTGACGAAGACCTAGCGATCGACCTACTTTTTGTCGCTGATGCCCAGAGCCTCGCATGGCAAACCGAAGACCTCGGCTGGTTCGATAAACTCATGGCCGTGCATCCCACAATCATTGTGGAACATTACAGCGGCTACCTTAGCCTTGACCATCTCGATCGTTGCCAAACCCGCCGAAACCTATACTGGCAGGAGCGATCAAACGAGCTAAAGCAAACCCTAAAAAGTAGACCTGCGTACAGAGAAGCCCTCAAACGCGAAAAGCCCTTTACATGGATTCTCACAGTGAATTGCAGCCAGCCCACACTACGCCAATGGGCTGCCCAACCTGACCCTGAACTTGGTGAAGGAGTTTACCGTCTGCCCCCAGCCGCCATGATGGGCATCGTAGTTCTGGAAGAATTACCCGCTGGCTCCGAGACCCTGTGGCTGAAAATGCTCAGCTCTAGCCAAAGCTGCCAGCAGGCGTTCAGTGACATTGAGCAACTATCTGGTAGTCGCCGGGAAAGAAACGATATACTCAGAGTATGTGCCCAGTACGCTACCTACCTACAAAGCCGCGATCCCCAAGAACTCACTACAGAGGAGAAAGCCATCATGAGAACCCTAGAACAAATAGATGCCCTGTTTGACGTAGAAATTCCTGCGGCAGAGCGTCGTGGCGAAGAGCGTGGACTGAAGTTGGGTGAGAGGTTAGGTGTGCAGCAGGGAAAACTCCAAACCATTGGCTTACAGGTTCAAGCAAAATTTGGCGACCAGCCAGAAATAGAAGCTATTCTGACTCGGATGGCTGGGCTGGACGAGACACAGTTGAACACGATAGCCACGGAAATCTTCCAGTGGCAAACCTTGGCTGATATGGTTACTTGGCTAGATTATCAGTAACTCTAAACCGTTCCTGCGGGGCGTAATCCACCCAACTTTTCATTTTTTGGCTGTGGTACACCATCAGCGTAAGGGTTAGTATTAGGTCGATCGCCAGTAATAGGCGACAGTCTAACAAACCTGTTGCACGCCGACTAAAGCCAAATTGACTATCCGAAAACCCTTTAGTAGCGGGTGAACAGGAACGTTAGACCGCTTAAATTTTCTGTAGAAAATGTCTGCCACCGCTAACTTTTCGAGTTCAGGTCTTAAACATATGCGTTCCAAGTAGGTTAGTTTTTTGAAATTTTGCTTAGTATGGCGGGAATATTGAAGTGGAGTAGGCAAATAAGGAGCTAGATGCTGATGAGTGATGGATCTAATGAATTCGGCAAAGAGTATAACAAATCTTCATTTTGGAGGAAGATGAAGGCTCATGCTGTCACGGCTGGTAACGACGTGGTTGAAAAAGCTCTTACTTTGTACTACTGCTTGATTGATCGCGATACTCCTGCTTGGGCGAAAACCATAATCGTTAGCGCATTAGGCTATTTTGTTGTTCCAGTAGATGCAATTCCTGATTTATTACCTATTGCAGGCTATGGCGACGATCTGGGTGCATTAGCTTCTGCTCTAGCTATGGTTGCTGTGCATATTAAACCAAAACATAAGGAAAAAGCTAAAGAGCGATTAAGGATTTGGTTTGGCTAATTTATGGTGGATGATATGGCCTAATCAAGTTTGTATTCACTACGCAGGTTTCGTATTCAACTTTTGTTTTATAGGTCTCAAGGGTTTGGTAAACTACTAAAATCTTTGGCAATCAGCATTTTATGGAATTTGAGTGGAACCCAGATAAAGCCGATATCAACATCACAAAGCACGATGTTTCTTTCCCTGAAGCCTCGACAGTATTCGAGGATTCGCTATCTGTTACATTCCCCGACCCCGATCATTCCATTGGTGAGGAGCGATACGTTATTATTGGAATGTCTAGTTCGGGGCGGCTACTTATTGTTTCTCATACTGATCGAGAGAACCGTATCCGCATCATCAGTGCCCGCTCTGCTAATCGCCAAGAAAAGAGGTTTTATGAAGAAGAAAGTTGACGAGCTAGAAGATGAACTCCGCCCTGAGTATGATTTCTCTAATATGACAGGTGGTGTCAGAGGCAAATACGTTGAAAGGTACCAGACAGGAACAAATGTGGTTCTACTAGACCAAGATGTTGCTAAAGCTTTTCCCACTAGTACATCTGTCAATGAGGCTCTGCGATTGCTGCTTCAAATTGCCCAGCGCCAACAGCCTAACAAACCGGTTGGAGCTGACTGATCGGATATCTTAAGGTTAAAGCGAAAACTCATTGCTGCTGCTCAACCGGAACGTTAGACTGCTGAAGACTTTAGATTAATAAGACCTTTTTGAAGATTAAGGAAATTTGCGTAATTTCCCCTAAACATTCAAGATTAATTGTGTTTAAACTTGGAGTGTTGGATATTGCCAGTAGAAATACGATCAGGAGAACAGCGCTATGGGACAGTTATTTAACCGCATTGGCAGGGTGGTTAGAGCCGAGATGAACTCCAGTAAAGGTGATTGTGATGAAATTTACCTGAGCAAAGGAACTGCCTTAGTTGCTGGAGGAGCGGTTACAGGTGCTTCTATTGGCCAGGTTGGAATATTAGCAGGTGGGACAGGCTACAGCCTAGGTGCTGTGCCACTCGCTGCCGCTGGTGCATTAACAGGTGCCGCCCTTTACGAAGCGCTGCGATCACTCATTGAAGGTGATGCTTCCTCTGCAAGTGCTGCGGCGATTGGAGCAGCGGCAGGTGCAGCAACTTCAGCAACGATTGGAGGGGTTGGTGTAGCTTTTGGTGGAAGCGCAATTGGGGTTGGTATGGCTTCAATGGCAGTAGGTGGAGCCGTGGTTGGACTGGGTTTAGTTGGCTTAAATCGTCTGCTTCAGCAAGGTATCGATCCAGAGGAGCTTTTGGATAGTGCGATCGAGCAGATGGAAGAAGATTTACAGAACGCACGAAAAGCAAGCGTCAATGTAATTGCTAGCCAAAAGCGACTTCAACAGCATTACGAACAGGCACAAGCGGAAGTCAATAAATGGGAACAGCGGGCACAACTTGCCCTGCAAAAAGGAGATGAGTTTCTGGCACGGGAAGCTCTGATCCGAAAGAAGACGCACTCTGGAATTCTAAGCAGCCTTAAAGTTTCGCTCAATCAAGAACCAGCTTCAGTTAAAAAACTTAAACAAAATCTAACTCTTCTGGAAGCCAAAATCTCTGAAGCAAAAACTATGAGAACTAGTCTGAGGGTGCAGATTGCGACTGCTAAGCTAAATGGGCAACTATCAAGCACAGCAGGTCTGATGGATGTCAGTGTAATGACAGCATTTGAGCGAATGGCAGAGAAAATACTGCAAATGGAGGCGCGTTCGCAAGCAGTAGCGGAACTTGCTAAAGCTGATCCAGATAGCCATTCTGCCAGACTAGAGTCAGGTAGCAATATTGATGAAGAACTGGCAGCAATAAAAGCGCAATTACTGGAACCTGTCCCCAGTTCTGAAACATCTTACACTCGTCTAAGATGCACAGCGGTTGATGTGGAACTGGAGGAGCTGAGACGAATGATTGATCAGCTTTGATGCCTGAAGATTCAAGGGATTGAAATTGGGAACATGTCTACCTACTGCGTGCGATCATCGCGCTTATTTTACAAGTGGTGATGCAGATTACGTTGGAACGCAAGTTCACGATGCTTTTGTGACGCTGACAAAAAGAACATATCCTTGTTAAAATGGAAATCAGTGACCTCATAAAACCATGAAATATCCTTTTCACACTGTATCCAAACCTGTCTCTGGCAGCGAAGCTGAGAAATTAGCTCAAGCGATTCAAAGTGATGGCCATGTTGCGAACGAAATTGCCTTGGCTTTGATGAAGCAGATCGCCGCCCGTCGGAAGTCTGAAAATGCCTTCAAGTAGTAAATTCGCTGACATCGACTTTTCCAAAATGCCCGTTGAGCGCGTCACCCCCGATCTAAGTGGTTTAGGTCAGGGGTTTCGCTGTTCGCGGGGAGAATTTGTTACCTACTGGCGACAAGGGCGTATTCAACGAGAAATCAATGCCCGTATCAGTCAATGTTGGGTTCTACGGTGTGAAGATTCTTTGGCTGGTTATGTCACCCTGATCGCCGACAAACTGGATCTTGACCAGCCCATCCTAATTGATGAAGGCGTTCAGTACCAAACCTTTCCGGCCATCAAGATTGGCTTGCTTGCCGCTGATAAACGGGCAAAGGGTGCAGGTCGTAGATTAGTGGAGTGGTCGATCGAGTATGTAGCAAGTGAAATTGCACCTGCGATCGGTGTCAGATTCCTGACAGTAGACGCTCTTTATGATGAAGACATGACACCGCCGTATGATGCTTCTGGCTTTTATCAGAAGTTCGGCTTCTGTTTTGTAAACGCCGAAGAAGTCCTACCACCTTCAACTCCCTACCGCACCATGTACCTCGATCTCAAGCCACTGATAGATCTATTCGATGATTCTACCTCTGGAGCAGAGGATGGCTCGACAGTCTAACAAACCCGTTGCACACCGACTGAGTTAGGCCGACAATCCTAAAAAGTTTCTAGCAGCGGGTGAACGGGAACGTTAGGCTCAATTTTCATATCTCATCCTCCAGCGAAAACCACCGCTGCAAAGCAGTTTACAACCGACCAAAAGCAGAATCAATACAGCGCTTTACCGAAATTTGCGCAGTATTTTTACGATACAATGCCGACGACCTAGGTATTCGCACCAACTTTAGCACCTGTTCAATCCCCGCCTTCGGAGCAGTCGGCTTTGGCTGCTTCGCCTCCCATAACTGCTCATCCACCAAATAACTCTTCAATCCAAATCCCAACTTTGGACAGCCCAAACTCTGATGAAACTGCGATCGACCCAGAAACCCCTAGAGCCGACCTTTTTGTTTAATTTGTAAATATTGCTCCACCAACTGATCACTCATTAGGTTAGCAGGGGCATCGAGCACCATTACCCCTCGCTGTTGCAGCTTGGCAAAAGCCAACTTGCGCTGTTGGAGTAAATCGATCGCCACTGCTTGTTCATAGGCATTGGGGACATTAGCGGCCAAGTTATGGGCTAAGTGATCCACTTGGGGATCGCGCAGAGTAACGCAAAAAGGCAAGTAACGAGGAGCCAGCCGACTCAAAGCCGTCAATAACTCCGCCGAAGCAATAGTATCTACAATATCGGTAATAATCACCACCAACGCACGGCGGTTTTGCCGACTAATTACAGTGTTGATAGCTCCTACGTAGTCTGGCTCCAATAAATCGGGCTGAATGCGGCTGAGCCGATCGATGATATGAGACATGTGCTGCTGGCCGCGCTGGGGTGGCATCCAGGTATGCAAAGTGCGATCGAATACTCCCACTCCCACTTTATCGCCCCGCTGAATAGCCGCCAGAGCCAAAGATAAAGTGGCGTTTAAGCCCAAATCAAAGCGCTGAAGACCCTGAATATTAGCAGTCATCAATCGCCCTCGATCGAGCAGAATAATGATGGTCTGTTCTTGCTCTGGTTCTAAGACCCGAATTAACGGACGATTGCGGCGGGCGGTAGCTTTCCAATCAATCAACCGGGGGTCATCGCCTACGGCATATTCCTTTAGTTCAGTAAACTCAGTGCCTGCTCCCAGCCGTCGAGTCTGACGAATAGTGCCACTCGATTGCAGGGTGAGCTTAATAGAAAGTGCCTTCAGACCAATTAAATCGGGATACACCACCACTGACTGAGCAGCATCGACCCGCCACTGTTGCCAAGTTAAACCCCATGGACTGAGCTGCCGCACCTGGATTCCTTGCCAGTCATACTCGCCCCGTTGATAGGGATGAACAGTATAAACCTGCTCTTGCTGGCCATTAGTCGCGATTTGTCCAGCGATCGTGCTGGGATTACCAGGAATACTAGTAGGTGCAAAGTCCCGGATTTGGTAGCTAAATTTTTGATGTTTTTTTGGGCTAGATGAAACCTTGGGCGGAGCTTGGATAAAGATTTTAATCGGGTTATCTCGCCCGATCGACAGCTTGCCCAGTTTTTCGCGGCTGACTTGAATTTGCTGATTGCCAACGCGGGCAGCATCAACAATTGCCAATAAAATTAGCAGTACATACCAGCCCAGAGTGATCAGCAAAGCCAACCCAATTTGGCTGGGCAACAAGGCGGCAAATAGAGTGGCGATCAAACCACCGATCGCCAGTAAGCCAACTAAGCGACCGCTGGGAATCCAAGACCAGAGCTGATTAATAGTTATCTTGCCAGTCATTTTTTCGGTCATTTTTTCAGTCATCTGGGCACAGCAACTTGGTTGACCAAGCCGGTAATTACCTGATCAATTTGCAAACCATCTAACTGAGCTTCGGGACGCAAGATCAGCCGGTGGCGCAATAGCGGGGGCGCTACTTGCTTCAAATCATCGGGGGTGACAAAATCTCGGCGATCGAGCCAAGCAGCCGCTTTACTGGCCTGCAACCAAGCCACCGCAGCACGGGGGGAAGCACCCAGGCTCAAGTCAGGATGTTTGCGGGTTTGCTGAATTAACGCCAATAAATAATCAATAATCGCGGTGCTGGCTTTGATTGATTGGACTTCTTGACGGGCGGCGAGGCAATCAGCAACGGTAGCAACTTGATCTACTGCTGGCTGGCGACTGCCTCGGGGCTGCTGGGCAGCCGTGAGCATTTCTCGCTCGGCACTGCTGGGTGGATAGTCGATAATTAGCTTAAATAAAAATCGATCGAGCTGGGCTTCGGGCAGCGGGTAAGTGCCTTCAAATTCTAGGGAGTTTTGGGTGGCAATTACCCAAAACAAATCCGAGAGCTGTAAGCTTTCGCCATCTAGAGTAACTTGACCTTCGGCCATGGCTTCGAGCAGCGCAGCCTGGGTTTTGGGCGGGGTACGGTTGATTTCATCCGCTAGCAATAGCTGGGTAAATACTGGGCCTTTGCGCAGCATAAATTCTTGAGTTTTTAGGTCAAAAATATTGGTACCCAAAATATCCATCGGCAAAATATCGGGAGTCAGTTGCACCCGGCGGAAATCGGCCTGAATTAGCTGAGACAGCACCTTGGCCATCAATGTTTTGCCGGTACCAGGTACGCCCTCTAAAATGACGTGGCCACCGGTCAACAGGGCAATCAACAACTGGTTGGTGATGTCTTGTTGACCAAATACTACGCTGTTTAAGCCTGCGCCAACGGCCTGAAAAATGTCGTGAGTCTGAGTCATGATAAAAGGATCAAAAGTTTACAGTACTTGGCGCTTCAACTGGTCGCGCATGGCTTGAAGTTTAGTCAGCCACTGCTTTAATTCAGCTTCGGTGAACGAGCCTGGGGCTAATTGTAATATGACTGGTAGATCGGTGGCAGGCAGTTTGGTTTGAACCAGCCAAGCATCTACCAAGGTCTGTCGATCGACCAGTTGTTTGTTGCCCAACCCCAGAAGCTGTTGCAGCTTAAGCTGTTCGGCTTTACCAATGTTTTGCAGCACAAATTCGCTGCTTTGGGCTTGGCGAAGAATGCCGCCCAAGGCTTGAATATAGGCCACACTATTATCTACTAGGGGCGGTTGAGGCGTTACAACCGCTCCAAAGCGGCGGTTGTGCTGCCAGACCAAGATTCCTAGCACCAAACAAATATTCACAAATGCCACTAACAGAGGAGTTTTGGCCAAGTAAGACATCAAATCCCCATCCTCAGACTGCCGTGGATCATCAGGATTCAGCGGATCATTGGGCTTACGAGGTTCGCGATAGCCGTGCAAGTATTCGTCTACTACAATACGCTGCCGCTCGGCAGTAGTTACGGCGGTGAGTAAATCGTAGTTAGCTTGAAAGTCTTGATAGGCATTGGCAGCTAAATATGGCGTAGTTGCTAAAAATAATTTTCCTTTGCCGATCGCCGATTCCCACACTACAGCACCATGATCATCCCCAACAAGACTAGTAGGAATAGCAGACAGCTTGAAGTATGAAGACGAGCTATCAGTAGCTCGAAAGCGACGAGTGGTTTCAATTTTCACTTGGCCTTGGGGACTAGTTAAATCTTGGCTGAATTCAATGTCGTTAGATAATGCATCTACGCCTAAAACTACCAAGGTATTACCGTTTTCAATCCATTTTTTATCCGGTGGATCTAGAAAGAATTTCTCCAGTCCGCTATTGACTTGTAGCAAAGTGGTGCCACTGGGATATTTATCGAAGACCTGCGCAGCAGGCTTCCGCCAGCGCTCGATCGCCACGCCCCGATCGACCATTTGTTGATACCAAGCACCATAGCCTTGGGGTTCTGAGCTATAAGTCGATCCTTTCAGTCGCTCTCCACCGCCCAGGGCATTGACAATGGTAATCAAAATAATGATTGCTACTGCGGCTAACAGCATTTGCCAATATTGCCGCAGAAATTTTTGCCAGTCTTTCATGGGTTTTGTCCTTGTCGTTCTAACTGGCTGGCAATTTGGCTGTAGGCTTGCTGACAGCGATCAAAGCCTTCGGCGGTAATGATGCGATCGGCAAATTGTAACTGTTCATGGGTTTGCAGCAGTAGTTTGCTTTGATTGGTGACTGGTGCCATGCCCGGTAAATGATTCAAAATTTTGGCATATTCTCGATCGGTGCGGCTGGTTTGATGGGGCACCAAGTTGGCATCGTTCAATTTTTGTAACATGGCCAAGTATAGGTATCGGCAAGCTTCACCATAGTTCTTTTGGCTCTGCAAGTGCTGGGCTTGACTAAGGAGTTCAGCCAAGGTGTATTGCTTGACTGGTTGCGGTTCTGGTGTACTTGGGCGGCGATGGCGAATCCCCAGCTTGCCATATCGGTTTATAATCAAATAGGCAATCCAGGCTAGTCCGGCAAATAGCAAAAGCCACAGCAAATAACTAATGGCCGTAATCAGCCATTCTGGCATTACCTGTTTTGGGCTGCCAAACCGCAGTTTTGCCATCAGCCATTCACCAAAGCGCTGCTGAATCTGCTCTATTTGCCACTGCCAACTCGTTTTCTGAAATTTTTCCATGGGTAGCAGGAAGGTTCCTTTGATGTTTTGCAGCTTAGTCTATGGTGGTCAGATTGGCAACTGAGATTGGTATGGGGTCGTCTTCTGCTTGGTTAGCAATGAAGCTATTAATTATCTGGCACGAAGCCTTTCTTGACTATCAAAACTTGCTCTGATGTGAATCTTACTGTGCGATCAATATATTTAGACTATTTTTGCTCAGTGCCCACCACTAAAATAATTTCTTATTTTTACAGACAATGCTCTTTTGCCAAAACTTGAATATCAAGTTAAAGCAAAACCAAAATCCCCAGTTTTCCGTAATTCTCTAAGCATCCGTTGAAGACCTGAGGGAAAGTGGCCAAAATATAAAGTGGCCAAAATATTTAGTGTCACATTGGTATCAGCTAAATTTTGCGGTTCATTGCAAAAATTGAAACAGCCAGATCGATCGCTGCCACCACTGCTAACATCACACCATTCAACCAATGAACCCTATGGCTACAGAACTAGCAATTCGGACTGAAGGCTTAACCAAACAATTTGAGCAGCACATTGCCGTCAATGGTGTAGAGCTACAAATTCAAGCTGGTGAAGTATATGGGCTAATTGGACCCAACGGCGCAGGCAAAACCACCCTGATCCAAATGCTGGCATCCGCCGAAGAACCCAGCACTGGCGAAATTTATATTCATGGCGATCGACTGCGGCGAGATCAGAGTAATTCTCAGCTCAAAAAGCGCCTAGGATACTTACCTGATGACTTTCCACTCTATGATGATCTGACCGTTTGGGATTACTTAGACTACTTTGCTCGACTGTATCGCATCGATCGAACTAAGCGTAAACAGCGCCTTTACGACGTGTTGGATTTGGTACAGCTACAGACCAAACAAAACAGTAAAATTGCTGGACTATCGCGGGGAATGAAGCAGCGCTTAAGTTTGGCGCGTACTATTATTCATGAACCACTAGTGCTGCTACTTGACGAACCAGTATCTGGATTAGACCCGATCGCCCGCGTGCAGTTCCGAGAAATCATCAAAACTTTGCAAGAAGCTGGGATGACGGTGCTGATTTCTTCGCATGTGTTGAGTGACTTGGCCGAACTCTGTAGCTCGGTGGGTATTATGGAGTTGGGGTATTTGGTCGAAAGCTGTAGCCTCAATTCTCTCTACCAAAAAATGGGTAAGCAGCAGATTGCGATTAGCAGCTTGGGAGATTTAGATGCACTAGTCGCAGAACTAAAAGTCAATTCTTTGGTCGATGATCTAAAAATCAACCATGAGACTAAACAGGTTAAGGTATTTTTTCAAGGTGATGAACTAGAAGCGGCAGATCTGCTGCGACACCTGGTGAGCATCGGTCTACCGATTAACGATTTTCACTGCACTCAAGAAGATTTAGAAACCATCTTCTTAAAGCTCGGACATCAACAGGCTTCTTAAGATTGCTCTGATTCTAGCCCCCAATTTCATTTTTCTGAGGAGAACTTCATGCTAAATAACTTGCTCGATCGCATTGGTGAATACAACCCACAGCTCATGCGCGAGATCAAAAGCCGGATGAGTTGGCGCAATGTGATCATTATGACTTTTGTGTCATTTATGGCACAGCTCATGGTTTTAGTTAGTCAGGCCACTAAGTTGCCAGAGATGACTACCAAAAGAAACCACTACTATGGGCAATATTGTTTTTATACGCCCAATGTTAATTACAGTCTTAGTGGTTGCAAGGTAGATGCTGCTGGTTTGCCAGTTATTGACTGGTTAAAGTGGTGGAATGATACTGCTTTGGGTCTCAGTGCCGTAATGGCAGTTGGTCTAATTGCGGGTGGAGTATATCTGCTAGCTAGCAACTTTAGCCAAGAAGAGCGACGAGGTACTTTAAACTTCATTCGTCTGACCCCTCAGCAGGCCAGCAGCGTGATTGGAGGCAAAATATTAGGCGTTCCTCTATTGGTTTACATTGGCACGGCGTTAGCGTTACCCCTACAGTTTCATGCTGTTCAGCAGGCTAATCTGTCCAAGTCGGGTATTTTGGGCTGGGATATTTTGATGAGTAGCTTGGCTATTTTGCTATATTTGGGGGCGGTTTTGGCCACCATGTGGTTTAAAGCTCAATCAATTTTGTTAGCGGGAATTGCCATGTCCTTGAGCTATCCACTAGTTTATGTCAGTACTATGTGGTACGACCCATCAAATCATCGCCATATCAACTGGTATGGTTTGAAGCTGGGCAATGGTCTTTTTTCCTATTTACTGCTGTCTGGTGTAACTGCTGCTGGTATTTACTGGCTATATCAGGCGCTGCAACGTCGCTACTTAAAGCCTACTGCTACTGTTTTGAGCAAAAAGCAGAGTTACCTGTGGTCGGCAATGTACCATGCTGGCATGGCCGGTTTTGCGGTGTTTGGCCTGGGTTCAGTTAGATTGCCCTTGGGGTTAGACCGCGATTATATGGTTTCACCAATCACTAGCATTTTTTCTTTTGCTTGGCTGCTGTTACTGATTCCTCTTTTATTACCCAGTCAGCAGTCCTTAGTAGAATGGTCGCGTCAGCGCCCAGTAAGCAATAAAAAGGGGCGCAGCCTATTAGCCGATTTAACTATACATGAAAAAAGTCCAGCGATGTTGGCAGTGGTAATTAATATCGCGATCGCGGTGGCTGTTTGGCTACCATTGATATTGATTGGTAACAATGGTTTTTGGCACCTGATGCCTAAAATATTATTGGGTATTACGATGACTACAGCTTTGGCTATCATTTATAGCACCATTACTCATTGGGTACTCTTCTGGAAGGTCAATCAACGCTATGCTTGGATGACTGGTGTGGTTGGTAGCTTAGTATTTTTACCAGTGATTTTTGGCGTGGTGTTGAGCACTGGTGGTGGCAACAAGCATGAGATACCTTTCTTGTTTTCACCCTTCCTCTGGACTAGTCTCGAAGCAACATCTGGATTTATTAGCCTCATTATCTGCGCGTTTTTAGTTTGCGTGGCGGCTGGTTTAAACCTGAAGCTATGGCGTGGTTTAAATAAAGTAGGACGTAGCGAGAGCTTTAAGAATTTCAAAGCAAAATCAGCTTAACGGCTTTACTTGCTCTGCTTTTCAATAAAAAACGACTTTGGCATTTAGTATTTGCCAAGGTCGTTTATAGGTTTCGGGCAGTAGAGACGCAAGAGAGTTTGTCGTGTTATTTGGTATTTTTGAGCGTAAAAATAGCCATTTGGGTTGGTGAGCCGACAATTTCGTCAATATCGCCGATCGAGCGAAATTCCACCCCATAACTATAGTTCTCTCCGATCGATTTCCCCCAAGTTGCAAACTCTGCTCTTGTCCACTCAAACCGGTGATCCAGATGGCGTAGATTGCCATTAGCTAGACCAGGATAGTTGACGTTGTACTCGATATTTGGAGTCGTTAGTACCACCAGCTTCGGTCGAGCCGAGCCAAATAAGACCCGCGCAAAGGCAGTGAGCCGATCGAGTTCCATGTGTTCAATTACTTCAATCACCGTTGCGGCATCGTAGCCATTCAAGCGATCATCTCGGTAAGTTAAAGAGCCTTGAATGAGCTGGAGGCGATGTTTTAAATGAGCTGGCAGTCGATTTACTACCCGTTCTTGGGCAGCTTCAATCGATCGATAGGTCACATCCATGCCCAAAATCTCGGTAAACTGTGACTCCGCTGCCAGCTTTTTGAGTAATCTACCTTCCCCACAACCCAAATCCATCACCCGGCTTACGCCTTGATCTTTGAGTACCTGAATCACGGCATCTAAGCGCTGTTCATTCAGGCTAATTTTAATGGCTTCGGGGGTAACTTCTGGCTCCGTATCTATAGCTACCTCTTCGGGAGCCAGCATCGCCAAAGCATCCCGAGTTAATGCCCGCTGCCTTTTCAAATAACGATTAGTGATTTCGGCTTTCAGCGGGTGATTTGCCAGCCAGCCTTCTCCGTGGCGGAGCAATTTAGTGATTTCTTCATCGTTCACATAGTAGTGTTTGTGGTCATCTAGTACCGGGATCAGCACATATAAATGACTCAATAGTTCTTGGAGCCGAAGAGTGTGGCGCAGAGTCAAATTAAAATAGGAGCTATTACCCCAATCAGCAAATTGAGGATCTAACGGCAATCTTGCTACTTCAATTTCGTAGCCCAGCGGCGCAAACAAATCTCGCAAAAAGCTTTCTCGGCCTTTGCTGGGCAAAACCGGAATCTGAGCGACCAAAGGAATCGCCTGCTCTGCTAGCTCGGCTCGATCGCGGCATTGCCCCGATAAGGCCGATCGATAGACCTGTGCCAGCGCCACACTCAAAAAAGATGAAGCCGCGTATGGTCGATCGGTTACATAGTCACCCAAAGTTGGCATCTGACGACCTTTTTTACCCCGCGCCAGCTCCACCGAGTTAATATCTAGCACCAGAGCCGCTGTACATAATTCCGGCGTAGCTACTGGATAAAAAACCTGAGCTTGACCAAAAGCCAAATCAAAAGTTTGCAATTTATCTGGATTTTTGTGTAGCAAATAGCCCAAATCAGTAGCAGGTTGATAAGTCGTAGAAATTGTCAACAGCATAACACCCCATGATCACGTCAATAATATCATCGTCGTAGGGGCGGGTTTATCCACCAACCCATCAAAACTAAAATAACCAACTAAAAACCCGCCTTCTACGACATCATCAAAATTTATCGATCTTTAACAAAATCAGATCAATCATGAATATTCATCGAATCTTCAATTCCAGCAAGATTCACCCTAGGTTTGAGCAGCGAGTTTTTCTTTATCCAGCCTTCTTTTACGAGCGTAAAGCTGAATACTAACAGCAAAAGCGATCGCCATGGCCACCACTACATAACCAGTAGCGTCACGGGGGATATCGTTCTTAAAGATCGCCAACATTACAATCACTACTAAAAAGAACGTTGGAAACTCATTAAACCAGCGAAACTGTTGGGCGCTCAAAGGTGTTTCACCAGCTTGCAGCTTTTTCATAATAAGCTGACAGTAAAAATGGTAGCCCACAATCACCAACACCAAGCCCATCTTGACATGTAGCCACTGCTCTTTCAATAGTGCCGGTGATTTGTACAACATCCCCGCTGCCATCGCCAACGTTAGCACCATGGCCGGATTCATAATGATTTTCATGAGCCGCTGCTCCATGATCACATACTGTTTTTTGAGAATGTCTCGCACATTTTCGGGCTGTTCATTAGCTTCGATGTGATAGACAAACAGACGGGGTAAATAAAAGAGTCCGGCAAACCAAGCTACCAAACCGACAATATGAAACGATTTAAACCATAAATAAGCCATGACAACCTCAGCAATGAATAGCGGCGAACGCACCGCAAATCCTATCATGCCAAATTAAGCCCCAGCAAGCCAGGATCTTAGCCAGAATTGTATCGATTTCGCAAGAATTGCCAACGATTGCCAGATCAGAAATTACAATGTGAAAAAATTACAGTCTGGTTCCAGTCCATTTCACCTGGAGATATCATGTCTAAAACTTTTGCCCTGATTGCTGTTGCCACATTGATCACTAGTTCCTTGCCCGCTGCTCATGCGGTGAATCCAGCTAAGATGCCAGCCGAGATTGTTACCCCGGCCAAGCAGATTGTTGAAACCCGCAGCCCAGAAGAAATTCTGCGCAGTGGGGTGCAGAAGTACGAAAACAAAGATCTGCAAGGCGCTTTAGAGGAATTTGATGAATTGATCAAGTTACAACCCGATGCGGCGATCGCCTATGCCAGTCGGGCTAGCGTAAAAGATGATCTGGGTAATCCTCAAGGTGCTTTGGCCGATTATGACAAAGCCTTGAGCCTCGATCGCCACGATTACAGCACCTATTTTAATCGCGGTGTCACATATGCCCGTCTAGAACAATATCCGCAAGCCATCACAGATTTTAAGGCCGCCATTGAGATAAACGCCAATTACGCCCCTGCCTATCGCAATTTAGGAATGATTAAATATCTTAGTGCGACCAATCAAGCTGATCAAAAATCGGGCATTGCCGATGTTCGGAAGTCGGCAGAGCTGTACAAAAAACAGGGCGAAGCTACTAAGGCCGCAGAATCTGCTCGCCTGGTAAAACAGATGCAGCAAAACCTCACCAAAACAACTTCTATCTGAGTAAAAAATGAAATCATCTTCCATAATTATTCCAATTTTTGGTGTTGTCGCTGCTTTTGGTGGAGTTTGGCCAGCCACTGCCCAGCAGCTTACTGGGCAGCAGGTAGCAAAAATTGCCAAGCAGTGTACGGTGCGCATTGAAAGTGCTAACTCCCCTGGCTCTGGAGTGATTATTGGTAAAAAGGGTGA
The DNA here is from genome assembly GCA_013297675.1 of Synechococcales cyanobacterium bin59.metabat.ball.084. GTDB lineage: Bacteria > Cyanobacteriota > Cyanobacteriia > Cyanobacteriales > Chamaesiphonaceae > JAAFHZ01. The sequence goes on from JAAFHZ010000063.1 coordinate 16,918, forward strand.
TACATATACTGTTTTGACCGCAGCTCATGTACTGAAAGATCGCAATGAGAAGTATCGAGTTGCTCTTCCCGATGGCAATAGTCAAACCATTAGTAATATTAAAACCTTTCCTGGCCAAGTTGATTTGGCAGTCGGTGAGTTTACTAGTGCACAAAACTACTCAATTTCTAAGCTGGCAAAAGACTCTAGTGAAGTTGGGGAGGGCGCTACTGTCTACGTGTCTGGTTTCCCGACAACGGCAACGATCGATCTAGCTGTCTTTAATTTTACCGAGGGCAAAGTTACTGCTAATAGCAGCAAGCCACTGCAAGACGGCTACTCTCTGATCTACAGCAATAACACCTTACCCGGTCATAGTGGTGGCCCGGTGTGGAATGATCGAGGGGAAGTAGTAGCTATTCATGGGAAGGGCGATGTAGATACCAAGCTCAGCACTTCCGAAATCAACCCCAATATTCGGTTTAAGACTGGGTTTAACTTGGGGATTACCGTTAATACTTTTACTAAGTCAGCGGCTGCCGTTGGCGTGAATGGCTTCACCCCGGCAATAGTGGTTGCTAGAGCAACCCCGGTGGATGATCTATTAGTCAGTGGTTTGGCGAAGTTGACCAATGGCAAGTACGCTGAATCGATCGGCGACTTTGATCAAGCAATTCAGGCTAGTCCCCAGCGATCAGCGGCGTATTTGTATCGCGGTACGGCGAGAAGTTTGTTGACTAACAGTAAAGCGCTAGAAAGCATCACTACTCGTTTAGAAACTGAAGATAAAGCCAAAAAGCGGTTTATTGCGGAATATCAACTGGCGCTTAGCGACTTTCAACGAGCTTATAAGTTATCGCCTAAGTCTACTTGGGCGTTAGAGGGAGCCGCCAATACTCAAAATGATCTGGGTAACTATGCTCAGGCAATCAGAATTTTGGATGTGGCTATTGCTACTAATCCTACTGATAATGCTTATGCGCTCAGAGCAACTGCTCGGAGTAAAACTGCTGATTTTAAGGGAGCTTTGGCCGATTACACTGCGGCCATCAGACTAGTTCCATCTTCGGCTGTCTACTATGGAGGGCGATCGGGCGTTTATGCTGAGCAGAAAAATTACCAGGCTGCCCTGGCAGACTTGAATAAAGCCATCCAGATTGCTCCTAAAAACCTAGCTTATTACATGAATAGGGCTTCCGTGCGATCGAAGGTTAAGCAGGGTGCGGGAGCAATTCAAGACTATACTCAGGCGATCAAGCTCAATCAAAATCCGGCACTGCGCAGTATTTTAATTACAGCTAGGGGCACAGAATATTTGAATCAAGATAATTACCCGGCAGCAGCGGCGGACTTTAGCGCGGTTTTACAAACTAATTCGCGCGATGCGAATGCGCTATATTTTCGGGCTAGTGCCTATAACTATTTACAACAATATCCCAAGGCAATTGCCGATTTGAATGCAGTTATTCAAGTTGAGCCAAATTTTGCTGATGCTTATTTTTTGCGGGGAGTTGTTTATTTAGATACCAAGCAACCACAGTTAGCCCTAAGTAACCTGAATCAAAGTTTTGCTTTAATTCAAGCTGATCCGAGCAAAAAATACATTTTGCCCCGGCTATATGGCAACCGCAGCGGGGCTTATTATTTACTGAAAAACCCGACTAAAGCTTTGGCCGATGCCAACCAGGCGATCGAGCTAGATGCTAAGTCGGGAAGAGCGCTGTATTATCGCGGGTTGGTCAAGGCCGATCGAGGTAATGTTGCTGGTGCCTTGAGCGATCTAGAAGCTGCGGCGGCGATCTTTCAAGAAGCGAAGAGCGTCGATCGATATCGACAGACGATCGCCAAGATTAAGCAGCTTCGATCTCGCTAGCTATTTTGCTGCTGTAACTCCGGGCGTTCTTCGGGCAAAATGGCACCTTCTACGGGGCAGACTTGCAGACAAATTCCACAGTCTATGCAGGTAGCAAAATCAATCCAGTACCAGTCGGTGCCGATCGAGTTTTTGCCTGGGCCTTCGTGAATGCAGGCTACGGGGCAGGCACTTACACAGTCGGCTACGCCTTCACAAATGTTGGTGACGATCGAATGGGGCATGGGAGTTCTTAAAATTACGCAACAATCAATTCTAGCAAAACTCGGTTGAAATTTGTTCCTTCCTAGAACTTGCCGCTACGCAGGAACCAAGCAATTGCATCACTAGCTGATGCTGTAAATATCACTATTGCAATCCGCTTCCAGTTCTTTAGCTCCAACCGTAATCATTCATTCCCCCCACTAGTGCTCTTTGGTTCGTGCCCCAATGAAGAACACCGCACAATTACTGTTAATGGCTATGGCTATCCACAACCAAAAATTTATCGGCTCTGACAAGGTTTAAAGAGTGCTGGTAGCTTCACATACTACTCGGAAACCAATAACGACGTTCCTGAAGTTGAAGAGGTCGCGAGAGGCCGAACGGCAGTTTCGAGGATCGTTGATCCATGAGCCGCCGCGCAGTATGTGATCATCATTCTCACTTACCCAAGCACTTCCATCGGTAGGTGCCCCATCGTAGTTGCTATGCCAGGTGTCTTGACACCATTCCCACACATTTCCATGCATATCGTACAAGCCAAATGCATTGGGTGGAAAAGTGCCAACTGGAGTGGTTTGCTGCCGATCGATTCCTTTTGGTCCTTTGCCATAGGAACCAGACCATCGATTATTTGTATTGTCAGTGCCATCGTAATTGGCCACATCGGTAGTAATAGTTTCTCCAAAATGAAATGGTGTCGTCGTGCCCGCCCGACAGGCGTATTCCCACTCGGCTTCGCTAGGTAAACGATATCTGCGCTGAGTTAAGGCGCTCAGAGCCACACAAAATTTGGTAGCTTCAGCCCAAGATAAGTTGTCTACGGGTAATTCGTCACCAGAAAAGTTAACAGAGTGGGCGGTTAACTCGGGGCTAGAGCTAGCTACTGCTTGCCATTGGGCTTGGGTAATCGGGTATTTGCCCATGCAAAAGGTGGGAACGGTGATAGGGTGTTGAGGGCTTTCGCTGGGTGATCGATCGATCTCATCTTCAGGTGAACCCATCAAAAAGCTGCCCCCAGGAATAAGCATCATATCAAGGCCAACTGCGGCATTCAGTTCTTCTCTAAAAAATTTGGCGGTGTGTTTTTGGGTTTTTAGCAGCAGGGGCATGATTAAGTTGCCTCCAAAACTTTAGGTGATTATTTTAACCAAAAATCGAAGTTTTGATTTTGCAGTTGTCAAGATCGATCTTGGTAATCGATCGAGGGAAGTTAGCGAAGCAGGCTAGGATTTGTGGCGAGGGGCGAGGTTGACTCGCCCTCTCCCCAACCCTCTCCCAGTCTTGGGAGAGGGGGCAAGAGACTCCGCTTTTGGATTGTGTATTTTTTTGATCAGTCTAATTTGTGCTCCAACTCCCCTTCTCCCAAGCCTGGGAGAAGGGGCTGGGGGATGAGGGGACCGGATAAGTTACCCCCACTCTGTACTCCTCTACTTGTAAATTTTGAAATTCGATTAGGGAATTCTACTAAAATACTTTACTCTCTTAAGATTTAATGACTGATTCATCTTCTAGAGTTAGAGGAGCCAGTGAGTGGGTTGGCTCTGCGGCTAAACGGTTACGTAAAAACCAAACTCCAGCGGAAGCAAAGCTGTGGCAAGAGTTGAGGGCTGGCAGGTTAGATGGATTAAAATTTCGGCGGCAGCATCCGGTGGGACGGTTTATTTTAGATTTTTACTGCGCCGAATATAAATTGGTGATCGAAGTAGATGGTAAAATTCATGACGATCAAGTAGATTACGATGCAGCAAGGACTGCTAACTTAGAGCTTTATGGTTATAAAGTGATTCGCTTTAAAAATGATGTAGTTATTAATCAAACAGAGACGGTACTAACCGAGATTTTACGGGCTATTGCAGATTCGATCGATCAAATACCATAGCACCACAAGCCCAACAAGAAGGTCGGGCTTGTGGTGGTGAGTGAGCAACTGTTTGCCAAGGCTACCAAGCTGCTTACTCGGGATGATTTTTGGGCGTAATTTCTTACACCACCGGAACAGGTCTGGACTCTTTGGTGTACGCCCGATAAATCCTTGAATTTATCGGCTCTGACAAGGTTTAAAGAGTGCTGGCAGCTTCACATACTACTCGGAAACCAACATTGTTGTTCCTGTTGTTGTGGTGGTTGCGATAGGCCGAACGGCAGTTTTGAGGATTGTTGATCCAGGAGCCGCCGCGCAGTTTTTTGTTCTGCCTGTCCCAGAGTTATTTTAGCTTGTTGATGGCTGTTCGTAACCGCCAAGTGTGGCCATGGGCAAGATGGGCAAACCAGCTTTGGTAAGATCGATCGATTCTGTCGCCTATGGGGTGGCCTTGGGCTAGAGCGCGGCGTAATCTTTTAAAGCGGGTATTGGCGCGACGCAGGTTGTCGTTACGGACTCTGAGATAGATTTTTTTGGGACAAGTTCTATCGGTGCTTAATGCTCGAAAGCCGACAAAGTTAACACCATTGTGAGTTTCAATTAACTGGGTTTTGGCCGGGTGCAGTTGTAGCCGTAGGGTGGCCAAGTATGCGCTGATTTGAATTTTGGCGGCTATTAGGTATGATCGATCGGCTGAAAACAGCGCAAAATCATCAACGTAGCGTAAATAGCTGTGGCAATGTAGTTCTTCTTTAACAAAGTGGTCGAAGCCGTTGAGGTAGACGTTGGCAAAAAATTGGCTGGTGAGGTTGCCAATGGGCAGGCCGCGTTTTCTTTCGAGAGGGGTGAGTAAGTTGTCACCCGGAAAACGGACTATTTCGCTGTCGAAGTTTTGGCTGTTGTCAATCACTAAGTCAACTAACCAGAGGGTTTCGGGACATTTGATTTTGCGGCGAATCAGGTTTTTAAGAATATCATGATCAATTTGCGGGAAATATTTACGAATGTCGCATTGCAGAACGTAGTTATTATGGCGACAGAAGTTGGTAAATTGGCGCAGGGCGCGGTGGGTGCCATAGCCAACCCGGTTGGCATAAGATTGATGAATGAAAGTGCGTTCAAAAATAGGGGCAATGACAGCACAAAGAGCGTGGTGAACTACTCTGTCTCGGTAGGGAGCAGCCGAAATAATGCGAGGTTTGGGTTCAAAAATTTCAAAAGTGCGGTAGGCTCCGGGTTGGTAGGTTTGGTTTTGGAGCTGGGTTTGAAGCTGAAACAGGTTGGGTTCTAGCTGGTCGTTGAATTCTAAAACGTTATCGCGGTATCTTTTGTGGCGCTGGGCTTTGCGGGCAGATTGCAAAAGGTTTTCAAAGCTGATGATTTCTGACCAAAGGTTTCCGTGACGTTTCATGGCTGGTTTGCTGTTTGATCCAACCGCCTAATTCTATCCCAATACTGTTGGTGGCTTGGCTGGCGTATTCGTATTGTTTGGTGCTGATGAGTTTAAAGTCGTGGAGGAGGCGGGTTTGGTAGCGCAAAATGTCGAGGTTGTTGTTGATTTCGATGAGCTGATCGCGTTTGTTTTTGGCAAATCGGGCTTTTAGTAAGCCGTCGAGGATATCGTATAGGCCAGTGGTAATGCGATCGCCCAAAGTGAACTTGTGTTCGCGGGGGAGTTTTGTAAGATGCGGCACGTACCATCTAATGAGGTCGTAGGTTTTTTGAATGATGGGTAATTCGTCCATGAGGCTCCCGTAAAAAATAAATCGATCCGCCAAAGGCGGAATTGAGCGCAAAGAGCAAGAGGGCAAAAGAGCAGAGGGCTACGAAGTCCTGGCAGCTTCACATACTACTCGGAAACCAACATCGTTGTCCCTGTTGACGAGGTGGTAGCGAAAGGCCGAACGGCAGAATCGAGGATCGTAGAACCAGGAGCCGCCGCGCAGTAAGTGATAATCATTATCATTCTCGTTTACCCAAGCACTACCATCGGTAGGTGCCCCATCGTAGTTGCTGTGCCAGGTGTCTTGACACCATTCCCACACATTTCCATGCATATCGTAAAGACCAAAGGCATTAGCCACCTTAAAGCTGCCGACAGGAGTTGTTTGTTGCCGATAAATTCCTTTTGGCCCTTTGCCATAAGAACCAGACCATTGATTGTCTTTGTCATCAGTACCATCATAATTAGCCAAATCAGTAGTAATAGTTTCACCAAAATGAAATGGCGTAGTCGTGCCTGCCCGACAAGCATATTCCCACTCAGCTTCGCTAGGTAAACGATATGCCTGACCAGTTAGTTTACTTAGTCGCTGACAAAACTCGTTGGCTTCACTCCATTCAATGCTATCTACCGGTAAATCGTCTCCTTTAAACCTCGATATATCGGGGTCAAGTTCTTGATTTATGGAGGGGAGGTTAGCGATCGATTTCCACTGCGCTTGAGTAATTGGATATTTACCAAAATAAAACTCTGGTATCTGTACCAAGTGCTGCGGTTTTTCCCAATCATAGCTGTCTACCTCACCAGTTGGCGCACCCATTAAAAATTCTCCTGCCGGAATATTGACCATTGCTAGCTCTACACCGCTACCCAATGATTCTTTATATTGCCAAGCTTGCCCCGGCTTAGTTTCTACCACCCAGGTTGTTTTCCTCTGAAATGCACCGGTTTTTTTCTGTACCAATGTAGCTATCTCAAAATTATGGCGTTCCAAACTAATCTTCGGTGCATCGACTATTTCTACTGTTACGGCCTCAAATTCGACAGTTTGCCAAGCAATGGCATTATCATTCACCGGTGCAGCTATTGCAGCAGCCGCTGTATTTGCTACTACCTCATCCACCCAGGCAGCATACTCACCGCCCATTCGCCGCAATGCCTCCACCGAAAGCTGAGCAAGTTCCAGCACCTCTGTATCTATTGCATCATCATGCTCTGATGACAACATCAACAAAGCAGCAAAGCCCCGCCTTGATAAACCTGCTTGCTCGGCAATATAGTCAGCAACTTTAT